>DATFPH010000020.1:0-35477 GCA_035264905.1 Thermoanaerobaculia bacterium | reverse complement strand
TGGTCGAGGAGCCAGAGGCGCTGCTGCGCGAAGGAGAGAGGGAGGTCTTGCTCCCGCGGCATCGGTACGAGCGGCGGAGCGGCCCGCCCGCCCCCGGCCGTGCGCAGCGCGCGGGCGAGGTCCGCGACCGTGGGAGTCTCGAAGAGCTGGCGCAGCGGCAGCTCGACGCCGAGCGCTCCGCGCAACCGGGAGACGACCTGCGTGGCCAGCAGGGAGTGCCCGCCCAGGGAGAAGAAGCTCTCGTGGACGCCGACGCGGTCGAGACCCAGAACCTCGGCCCAGATCCCGGCGACCAGCTCCTCGACCGGGTCGGACGGCCCGGCCGAGGGCGCCTGGCTCCTCTGCGGGTCCGGCAGGGCCTTGCGGTCGATCTTGCCGTTGGGCGAGAGCGGCAGAGCGTCCAGGAGGACGAAGGCGGCCGGCACCATGTAGTCGGGGAGGCGCCGGCGGAGCCAGGCGGCGAGCGCTGATCTAGGATCGGTCGGATCGGTCGGATCGGTCGGATCGAGAACGACCCAGGCGACGAGGCGGTTCTCGCGGGCGAGGACGACGCCGTCTCGCACCGCGGGATGACTGCGCAGGACGGCCTCGATCTCGCCCAGCTCGATGCGGAAGCCGCGGACCTTGACCTGGTGGTCGATGCGGCCGAGGAATTCCAGGTCGCCGTTGGGCCGGAAGCGGACGAGGTCGCCCGTGCGGTAGACGCGGTCACCTGCTTCGCCGAAAGGATCGGGGGTGAAGCGCTCCGCGGTCAGCTCGGGCCGGCCCAGGTAGCCGCGCGCCAGGCCGTCGCCTGCCAGCCAGAGCTCGCCTGCGACGCCCGGGGGCGCGAGGGCTCCGCGGCGGTCGACCACGTGCGCGCGGGTGCCGCGGATCGGCCGGCCGATGGCGGGCGCTCTCTCTGGCGCGCGGGGGACCAGGGCTCCGGTGGAGTAGGTCGTGTCCTCCGACGGGCCGTACAGGTTGAGCACCCGCTCTACGGTGCCGGTCGCGTAGAGCTGCGCGGCGAGGGCGGCGGGGAGCGGCTCGCCGGCCAGGCAGACGGTGCGCACCGAGGCGGGCAGGCTGCCGCTGCGCACCAGCTCGGTGGCCGCCGAGGGGACGGTGTTGAGCAGGCGCGCCTGGAATTTCCCATCATAAGGGGCAGGCAGCTCGGGGAGGGCGAGGGCGTTGGCGGCGAGGAGGATCGTGCCGCCGAAGGCGAGCGGCACGAAGATCTCGAAGACCGACAGGTCGAAGCAGACCGAGGTGGCGGCGACCACGCCGGCCAGCTCCTCGTCCGAGAACGTCTCCCGCGACCAGCCGGCGAGCGCCACGGCGCTGCGGTGCTCGATGGCGACGCCCTTGGGCCTGCCGGTGGAGCCGGAGGTGTAGATCAGGTAGGCGAGGTGGTTGGGGGTGACCCCGGAGTCGTGCGGGAGAGGGGCGTCGGGGAGGTCCAGGGTGTCGAGGTCGATCAGCCTCCGTGGACCCTCACCCCCTAACCCCCTCTCCCACACGCACTCACTCCCGCGCGGGAGAGGGGGGACCTTCTTGCGGGTGATGAGGACGGCGGCGCCGGAATCGTCGAGCATCAGCTCCTGGCGCTCGGCGGGGTAGTTGGGATCGATCGGCACGTAGGCTCCGCCGGCCGCGAGCACGGCGAGGAGCGCGGCGATCAGGTCGGGTGTGCGCTCCAGGCAGACGGCGACCCGCGTTTCGGGGCCGACGCCCAGCTCGCGCAGGCGGCGGGCCAGGCCTCCGGCGCGGCGGGCCAGCTGTCTGTAGGTGAGCCGCCCGGTCTCGTGCACCAGGGCCACGGCGTCCGGCGTGCGCTCCGCCTGAGTGGCGAACAGCTCGTGCAGGCAGAGGCCGGTCATGGGTGCCGCGCCGGTGTCGTTCCATTCCAGGAGCTGGAGGCATTCCGCCGGGAGCAGGAGCGGCAGGTCGTTGAGCGGCAGGCCGGGAGCGCCGGCCGCGGCTTCCAGCAGCGCCGCGAAGCGGGCCAGCAGGCGCTCCGCGGTGCTGGCGTCGAAGAGGTCGGTGTTGAACTCCAGGGCGCCGGAGAGCGCCTCTCCCAGGGTCAGCGTCAGGTCGAGCTTGGCGACCCCGCTGTCCACGGCGAGCGGCGCCAGCGAGAGCCCGGGGACGGACAGCTCTCCGGCCGGCGCGGTCTGCAGGACGAACAGGACCTGGAAGAGCGGAGAGTGCGAGAGATCCCGCTCGGGGACCAGCTCCTCGACGAGCCGCTCGAACGGGAGGTCCTGATGGCTGAACGCCTCCAGCGCTTCGATTCTCACCCGTCCAAGAAGATCGCGGAAGCTCGGATTTCCCGAGAGGTCCGCGCGGAGCACCAGGGTGTTGACGAAGAACCCGATCAGCTCTTCGATCTCCCGCCGGTTGCGGCCGGCGATCGGGCAGCCGACGAGAACGTCCTCCTGGCCCGCATGGCGCCCGAGCAGGACCGACCAGGCGGCCAGCAGGGCCATGAACGGAGTCGCGCCTTCCTCGCGGCAGAGCTTCCGGAGCGCCGCGGACAGATCCGGCGGCAGGTCGATCGGCCGGACCGCGCCGCGGGTCGTCTGCACGGCCGGCCGCGTGCGGTCCGTGGGCAGCTCCAGCACGTGGGGCGCCCCGGCGAGCCGCCGCTTCCAGGAGGCGAGCTGCGCCTCCAGCACCTCCCCCTGCAACCAGCCGCGCTGCCAGACCGCGAAGTCGGCGTACTGCACGGGCAGATCCGGAAGAGGCGACTCCGCGGCGAGCGCGGCGATCTCGCGGAGGAGCACGCCCATCGACCAGCCGTCCGAGACGATGTGATGCATCGTGACGAGGAGGACATGCTCCCGCGCGGCCAGCCGCAACAGCGCCAGGCGGAGGAGCGGTCCCCGCTGGAGATCGAACGGCCGCCGGGCCTCCTCCGCGGCCAGCGCGCGCGCCCGTGCCTCCCGATCCTCCTCCGGAAGGCCGGTCAGGTCGACGAGCGGGAGAGAGAGCGGAGCCGGCTCCGCGATGACCTGCGCCGGCCGGCCGTCGCGCGCCGCGAAGGTGGTGCGCAGCGCCTCGTGCCGCCGCACGATCTCGGCGAAGATCCGCTCCAGCCGCGCGGGGGAGACCTCGCCGCTCAGGTGCACGGCCGAGGGGATGTTGTAGGCCGGGCTGCCCGGCTCGAGCTGGTCGATGAGCCAGAGGCGCTGCTGCGCGAACGACAGCGGCAGGTCCCGGTCACGGGCCACGCGCTCGATCGGGGGTTGCGTCGCGTCCTGCCGCGCGGTCCGCACCACGCGGGCGAGCTCCGCGACCGTGGGCGCCTCGAAGAGCTGGCGCAGCGAGACCTCGGCGCCGAGAACGCCGCGGACCCGCGACACCACCTGGGTCGCCAGCAGCGAGTGCCCTCCCAAGGCGAAGAAGTCGTCGCGGACCCCGACGCGCTTCCCCAGATCCAGGCCCAGCACCTCGGACCAGATCCCGGCCAGCAGCTCCTCGACGGGATCGGACGGCGCGGCGAGGCTCTCGTCCGCCGCAAGCGCGCTCGCGGGCGCCGGCAAGGCCCCCCGGTCGAGCTTGCCGTTGGGCGTCAACGGCAGCGCGGCCAGCGGGACGTAGGCGCTGGGCGTCATGGAGTCGGGGAGGGTCTCGCGGAGGAAGGCGCGCAGGGCAGCCGGCGCCGGACCCGGGAACGAACGGGGAACGAAGTAGGCGGCGATCAGCTTCTCGCCGGGCGTGTCCTCCCGCACCACGACGACGGTGGCCTCGACCTCCGGATGGCGCAGGAGCCGCGCCTCGATCTCTTCGACCTCGATGCGGTAGCCGCGCACCTTGATCTGGCGGTCCGCGCGCCCGGCGTATTCGAGCTGGCCGTCCGGCAGCGACCGGGCGAGGTCGCCGGTGCGGTAGAGGCGCGCCCCGGGCTCCGTCGCGAACGGGTGCGGCACGAAGCGCTCGGCGGTGAGGTCCGGCCGTCCCAGATAGCCGCGGGCGAGGAGCGCTCCGCCGAGCAGCAGCTCGCCGGCCGTGCCCAGGGGCACCGGGAAGCCCTCCTGATCGAGCAGGAGGATCTCCGTCTCCCCGATCGCGCGGCCGATCGACACCTCGCCGCGCGCCTCGGCGGGCGACGGCGCCGCGAGGTCGGTCGCCGTGGAGACGATGGTCGACTCGGTCACGCCGTAGGTGTTGAGCAGCCGCGGCCGTTCCGGCGCAAACCGCCGCCAGGCCGCCACGCGCGTGAGCAGGGCCCGCTCGCCGCCGAGGATGATCAGGCGGAGGTCCGGGGGCAGGGAGAGCCCCTCGGTCTCCACCTTCGCCGCGATCTCGTGCCAGTACGCCGTCGGCAGGCTGAGCACCGTGACCCCCTGCGCGGCGCACGACTCCAGGAAGGTGGCCACCGAGCCCAGCATGGCGTCGGTGCGGAGCACCAGCTCCGCCCCGCCGGTGAGGCACGGGACGATCTCTTCGAGGCTCGTGTCGAAGCTCGTCGAGCAGAACTGCAAGACGCGGTCGCCGGGGCAGATCCCATAGACCTGCCGGACCGCCTCGACATAGCGGGCCAGCGCCCCCTGGGAGACCATCACCCCCTTGGGACGCCCCGTCGATCCCGAGGTATACAGCACATACGCGAGCTGCTCCGCCGCCGGAACGTGTCCGTCCGTGTCGCCGTCCGTGCCCTCGTCCGTGTCGTCCGTGTCATCCTTTTCCTCCTCCAGCAGCACCGCCCCCGAGTCCGCCAGCATGAATTCGCGGCGCTCCCGCGGATACGCCGGGTCGATCGGCACGTAGGCTCCGCCGGCCTTGAGGATGCCCAGAAAGGCCACGATCAGCTCCGGCGCGCGCTTGGCCACCACGGCCACGCGGGTCTCCGGGCCGACCCCGAGCCGGCGCAGGCGGCGCGCCAGGCGGACCGCCCGGCGGTCGAGCTCGCCATAGGTGAGGCGCCGGTCCCCCTGGGAGAGCGCCGGCGCGTCCGGCGCGAGCGCGGCCTGGCGCTCGAAGAGCGGCAGGATCGAGGCGCAGCCATCCGGTAGAGCTCCGGTGTCGTTCCACTCGCGGAGGATCTGGTGCCGCTGCGCCGCGTCGAGCAGCGGGAGCTCCGCGACCGGCCGCTCCGGCGCGTCGACGGCGCCGCGCAGCAGGTGGGCGAAGGACTCCAGGATCCGCCGCCCCGTCGCCGCGTCGAACAGCGCGCGGCTGATCTCCAGCGAGGCGCGCAGCTCGCCGCCGGTATCGAGCAGATCCAGGCTCAGGTCGAACTGCGCCACGCCGCTGTGCACGGCGAGCGCCTCCAGGGTCAGCCCGGGCAGGGAGACGCGCGCGGGAGAGGCGGTCTGGAGAGAGAAGAAGACCTGGAACAGCGGCGCGACCGCCAGGTTGCGCTCCGGCACCAGCTCCTCGACGAGCCGCTCGAACGGCAGGTCCTGGCGCTCGAACGCCGCGAGCACGGTCTCGCGGGTGGCCTCCAGCAATCCGCGGAAGGTCAATCCCTGCGACGCCAACCTCCCGCGGAGCACCAGCGTGTTGACGAAGAACCCGATCAATCCCTCGGTCTCGATCCGCTGGCGGTTCGCCACAGGCGTCCCCACCAGCACGTCCTCCTGGCCGCTCAGGCGGTGCAGCAGCATCTGGAAGGCCGCGAGGAGGAGCATGAACGGCGTGACCCCTTCCCGCTGGGCCAGCTCGCGGACGGCCTCCGCGAGCCCTCGGGGCAGGGTCATCGGCAGGGACGTTCCTTCGCGGCTCTGCAACGGCCCGCGGGACCGGTCCGTGGGAAGGGCGAGCTCCCCCGGCGCTCCCGCCAGCTCCTCGCGCCACCAGCCGAGCGGCCCGGCGAGCGCCTCGCCGCTCATCCGGCTCCGCTGCCAGACCGCGAAGTCGGCGTATTGCACGGGAAGCTCGGGCAGGGGAGAGGGAAGGCCGGCGGAGAAGGCGGCGTACAGGGTCCCCACCTCGCGCTGCAACACGCCCAGGGACCAGCCGTCGGAGACGATGTGGTGCAGGGTGACCAGCAGGAGGTGCTCGCGCGCGGCCAAGCGCACGAGGCACAGGCGCAGCAGCGGTCCCCGCTGGAGATCGAATGGCCGCGCCGCCTCCTCGCGGGCGAGCCCGAGCGCCTGCCCGTCCCGCTCCGCCGCGCCGAGGCAGGACAGGTCGACGAGCGGCAGCTCCGGCGGGAGGACTCCGGCGATCACCTGCACGGGGTGTCCGCCCTGGACGGCGAAGGTGGTGCGCAGCGCCTCGTGCCGCCGCACGATCCCGGCGAAGACCCGCGCGAGCAGGCCCGGCGACAGCTCTCCGGTCAACCGCAGGGCCAGCGGCATGTCGTAGGCCGGCGAGCCCGGATCGAGCTGATCGATCAGCCAGAGCCGCTCCTGCGGGAAAGAGAGGGGCCACGGGCCGGCTCCCGCGCTCCGCGGCCGGATCGCGGCGGCGTCCGCCGCGGCGGCGCGCTTCTTCTGGAGGAGGGCCTCGAGCAGAGCGCGCTTGTCCGGCGAGAGCCCTGCGAGGCGGTCCGCGAGGACTTCCATTCAGCTCTCTCTTTCCGGGGCGCGAATGTCTTCGAGGCGCTCGCGCGCCTCCTCGTCGGACAGGACATCCAGCTCCGCGAGGAGCGCGGCGAGCTCGTCCTCGTCGGTGGGCGCCGCCGCCTGCGCGTCGATCAGCTCGGAGAGGCCGGCGATCGTCGGACGCTTGAAGATCTCGCGCAGCGGCAGGTCGACGCCGAAGATCTGGCGGACGCGGGCCAGGACCTGCGTGGCGAGCAGCGAATGGCCGCCCAGCTCGAAGAACCCGTCGTCGACGCTCACCTGCTCCAGCGCGAGCAGCTCCTTCCAGATCTCCGCCACGGCCTCCTCGGTGCGCGTCCGCGGTGCCACGATCTCCCCCGCGCGATGGCGCCGCGCCCGGTCCGGCGCCGGCAGCGCCCGCCGGTCCACCTTGCCGTTGGGCGACAGCGGCAGGGCGTCGAGCACCACGAAGGCCGCCGGCACCATGTACTCGGGCAGGCGGGCGCGGAGCCAGGCGGCGAGGGCGGAGGGCAGATCGGACGGATCGGTCGGATCGGACGGCTCGAGGGTCACCCAGGCGACGAGGCGGCGGTCGCCGGATTCCTCCCAGACGAGAGCCACGCTCTCGCGGACCGCGGGATGGCTCGCGAGGACGGCCTCGATCTCCCCCAGCTCGATGCGGAAGCCACGGAGCTTGACCTGATGGTCGATGCGGCCGAGGAACTCCAGGTCGCCGCTGCCGTCCGGGCGGTAGCGCACCAGGTCGCCGGTGCGGTAGACGCGCTCTCCGCTCTCACCGAAAGGATCGGGGGTGAAGCGCTCCGCGGTCAGCTCGGGCCGGCCCAGGTAGCCGCGCGCGAGGCCGGCTCCCGCGAGCCAGAGCTCTCCCGCGACCCCCGGGGGCACGGGCACGCCGCGGCGGTCGACCACGTGCGCGCGGGTGCCGCGGAGCGGCCGGCCGATCGCGGGCGCCCGGTCGCCGTCGCGCGGCGCGAGAGCGCCGGTCGAGTAGGTCGTGTCCTCCGAGGGGCCGTACAGGTTGAGCACCCGTTGCACGGTCCAGGTGGCGTAGAGGCGGGCGGCGAGGGCCGCCGGCAGCGGCTCGCCGGCCAGGCAGACCGTCCGCACCGAGGCGGGCAGGCCGCCGCTCCGCACCAGCTCCGCGGCGGCGGAGGGCACGGTGTTGAGCAGCCGGACCTCGGCCGCCGCGGGCAGCGCGGGGAGATCCAGCGCGTTCTCCGCCAGGAGGATGGTGCCGCCGAAGGCGAGCGGCACGAAGATCTCGAAGACCGACAGGTCGAAGCAGACCGAGGTCGCGGCGAGCACGCCGGAGAGCTCCTCGTCCGAGAATTCCCCGCGCGCCCAGCCGGCCAGCGCCACGGCGCTGCGATGCTCGATCGCCACCCCCTTGGGGCGGCCCGTCGAGCCCGAGGTGTAGATCAGGTAGGCGAGGTGGTTGGGGGTGGCTCCACCGGCCGGAAGCTCGGCGGGGGGGATGTCCACCGCGTCGAGGTCGAGGAGTTGTGGACCTTGCGACGGACGGACACGGACGGACACGGACGCGCACGGACCCTCGGAAACTTCGCCTTTGTCCATGTTCGTCCATGAGGGTCTGTGGCCGTCCGTGCGCTTTCCCCGCGTCACCAGCACGGCCGCGCCCGAGTCTTCCAGCATCAGGGCCTGCCGCTCCTTCGGATAGGCGGGATCGACCGGCACGTAGGCGCCGCCGGCCGCGAGCACGCCGAGGAGCGTCGCGATCAGGTCCGGCGAGCGTTCGAGACAGACCGCGACCCGCACTTCGGGGCCGACGCCCAAGGCGCGCAGGTGGCGGGCCAGGCCGCCGGCCCGCGCCGCCAGCTCGGCGTAGGTCCACCGGCTCCGGCCGTGGACCAGCGCCACGGCCTCCGGCGTCCGCGCCGCCCGGGCGGCGAACAGCTCGTGCAGGCAGGCTCCGGAGGCGGGCGCCGCCCCGGTGTCGTTCCAGCGCAGGAGCTGCCCGCTTTCCTCGGGGAGGAGGAGCGGCAGGTCCGCGATGGAGCGCTCCGGATCGCCGGCCGCGGCCTTGAGCAGGGCGAGGAAGCGGGCCCACAGGCGCTCCGCCGTGCCGCCGTCGAACAGGTCGGTGTTGTATTCGAGCCCTCCGGAGAAGCCGGTCGCGCTCTCGCCCAGGGTCAGCGAGAGGTCGAACTTGGCGACGCCGCTGTCCAGGGGGAGCGGCGTCAGCGCGAGGCCCGGTACGGAGAGGGCGCCGGCCGGAGCGTTCTGGAGCGCGAACAGGACCTGGAAGAGCGGCGAGACGGCG
The DNA here is from genome assembly GCA_035264905.1 of Thermoanaerobaculia bacterium. Lineage (GTDB taxonomy): Bacteria > Acidobacteriota > Thermoanaerobaculia > Multivoradales > UBA5704 > UBA5704. The sequence continues at coordinate 26,702 of DATFPH010000020.1, read as the reverse complement.
AGGTCGCGCTCGCTGACCACCTCCTCGACGATGCGCTCGAAGGGGACGTCCTGGTGCGCGTAGCCGTCGAGAGCGACCTGCCGGGCTCGTTCCAGCAGCTCCCCGAAGGCGGGCGCATCCCTGAGGTCAGATCGGAAGACGACCGTGTTGACGAAAAAGCCGATCAGCCCTTCGATCTCCCGCCGGGTCCTCCCGGCGACGGGCGAGCCGACCAGCACGTCGTCCTGCCCCGCGTGGCGGCCGAGCAGCACGCTCCAGGCGGCGAGGAGCGCCATGAACGGGGTGACTCCCCGCTGGCGGCAGAGGAGCCGCACCGCCTCGGAGAGGGCGGGGGAGAGCTCGACCGTCACGAGCGCGCCGTTCGAGGTCTGCGTCGCCGGACGCGGCCGGTCGAGCGGCAGCTCCAGCACCCGCGGAGCTCCGGCGAGCTGGCGCTTCCAGTAGTCGAGCTGGGCCTCCAGGACCTCCCCTTGCAGCCAGTCCCGCTGCCAGGAGGCGAAGTCGGCGTACTGCACCGGCAGGTCCGGCAGCGCGGCCTGCTTTCCCTCGGCGAATGCCGCGTAGAGGACCGCGATCTCGCGCAGCAGCACCCCCATGGACCAGCCGTCGCTGACGATGTGGTGCATCGTGACGAGCAGGAGGTGCTCCGCCTCGCCCAGCCGCACCAGGGACAGGCGCAGCAGCGGCCCGTTCTGGAGATCGAACGGCCGCCGCGCCTCTTCCAGGGCGAGCTCGCGCGCCCAGACCTCCCGCTCCGCCTCCGGCGCGTGCGCCAGATCGAGGACCGGAATCTCCAGGCGCAGCTCCGCAGCGATCACCTGCACCGGCCGCCCTTCGCGCGCATCGAAAGTCGTGCGCAGCGCCTCGTGCCGGCGCACCACCTCGGCGAAGATCCGCGCCAGCTCTTCGCCCGACACCGCGCCGGTCAGGCGCACGGCCGCGGGGATGTTGTAGGCCGGGTTCCCCGGCTCGAGCTGGTCGAGGAACCAGAGGCGCTGCTGCGCGAAGGAGAGCGGCAGGTCGCCGTCCCGCGGCACCGGCAGGATCGGGCGGTCCGGCCGGCCCGTGCGGCCCTCCCGGACCGCCCGGGCGAGCTCCGCGATCGTCGGCGCCTCGAACAGCGTGCGCAGCGGCAGGTCGACGCCGAGCACGCCGCGGATGCGCGACATGACCTGGGTGGCGAGCAGGGAATGCCCGCCGAACGCGAAGAAATCGTCGTGCACCCCGACGCGCTCCAGCTTCAGCACCTCGGACCAGATCCCGGCGAGCAGCTCCTCGACCGGATCGCCCGGGGCGCCGGGCGCCTGCGCGTCCGCCGAGCCGATCCGCTCCGGCGCCGGCAATGCGCGCCGGTCCAGCTTGCCGTTGGCGGTCAGCGGCAGCGCGTCGAGGAGCACGAAGGCCGAGGGCAGCATGTAGTCCGGCAGCCGCTCGGCCAGCCAGCCGCGGAGAGGCGTTTTCGGGTCGCGGACGTCGGCCTTCGGATGCAGGACGAGATAGGCGACCAGGCGGGTCTCGCCGGGAGCGCCCGCATCGTCCTGCCGCGCCAGCACGGCGCATTCGCGAATCGCGGGGTGGCCGGCCAGGACGCTCTCGATCTCGCCCGGCTCGATGCGGAAGCCGCGGATCTTGACCTGATGATCGAGCCGGCCGAGGAACTCGATGGCGCCGTCCGGCCGCTGGCGCACCAGGTCGCCCGTGCGGTACAGGCGCTCGCCGTCGCCCCAGGGGTGGGGGAGGAATCGCTCCGCCGTCAGCCCGGGCCGGTTCAGGTAGCCGCGCGCGAGGCCGTCGCCGCCGATGCAGAGCTCGCCGGCCGAGCCCGGCGGCACGGCCGCGTGCATCCGGTCCAGCACGTAGAGCGTGGTATTGGCGAGCGGCAGGCCGATCGGGACGGCCCCTGCCTGCGCGACCTCGCGGATCGGGTGCCAGGACGCGAAGGTCGTGCTCTCGGTCGGTCCGTAGCCGTTGAGCAGGCGGCGCGGCGGCCGGCCCGCGAGCACGGTGCGGGCGGCCACCGGGTCCACGGCCTCGCCGCCGACCAGCAGCTCGCTCATCGTCGCGAACGCCTCCGGCACCTCCCGCGCCATCCGGGTGAAGAGGGCCGAGGTCAGGAACATGGAGGTGACCCCCCTCTCCCGGATCCAGCGCGCGAAGTCGGACGGCGCGAGCACCACCTCGCGCGGGATCACGACCACCGCGGCGCCGGTCAGCAGAGCCCCCCAGATCTCGTACGTGGCGGCGTCGAAGCTGATGTTGGCCACATGGCCGGTGCGGTCTCCCGGCCCCAGGCGCACGTAGTTGGTCTCGCGCACCAGCCGCGCGACGGCCCGGTGCGGCACGGCCACGCCCTTTGGACGGCCGGTGGAGCCCGAGGTGTAGATCACGTAGGCCAGGCGCGCGGCGGGGATCCGCACGTCGAGGGGAGAGACGTCCCCCTCCGGCCCGTCTCCGTCCGCGACGAGAGCCATCGGCGCGAGCCCGGTCAGGCGCTCCTTGGTCGCCGCGTGGACCAGGACGGTCCGCGCGCCCGTGTCCGCCAGCAGGAAGGCCAGCCGGTCGTCCGGATATCCGGGATCGAGAGGAACGTAGGCGCCTCCGGCCTTGAGGATGGCCAGGGTGCCGAGGACCAGCTCGGGCGAGCGCGCCATGCAGATCCCCACCATCTCCTCGGGGCCCACGCCCAGCGCGTGCAGGCGGTGCGCCAGGCGGTTGGATGCCTCGTCGAGCCGGCGGTAGCTCCAGACCTCCCCCGCGGGGGTGACCAGGGCCGGCGCCTCCGGCCACTGCCGCGCCACCTGGGCGAACAGCTCCGGCAGGCAGGCTTCGCGCGGGTAGGCGCTCCGGGTGTCGTTCCACTCCACCAGCGCCTGGTGGCGCTCCGCGGCCGAGAGGAGAGGCAGCGCGCCGATCTCCAGGTCCGGGTCCGCGGCGCCGCCCGCGAGCAGCGTCTCGAAATGCGCGAGCAGGCGGTCGATCGTGGCGGCGTCGAAGAGGTCCGCGTCGTATTCGAGCGCGCCGGCCAGCCGTCCGTCCATCTCCTGGAGCGTGAAGGTGAGGTCGAGCTTCGCCACGCCCGGCTCCGGCGGCAGCGCGCGCAGCGCGAGCCCGGGGAGCTCGATCGCCGGCAGGGGAGCGTTCTGGAGCGCGAACAGGACCTGGACGAGCGGCGCCTGGCGCGCGTCGCGGTCCGGCGCGAGATCCTCGACCAGGCGCTCGAACGGCAGGTCCTGGTGCGCGTAGGCGTCGATCGTCGCCTGCCGCACCTGCGCCAGGAATTCGCGGAACGACGGCGCCTTCCCCAGCTCCATCCGCAGCACCAGGGTGTTCACGAAGAACCCGATCAGCCCCTCGATCTCCTGCCGGGTGCGGTTCGCGATCGGGCTGCCGAGCAGCAGGTCGTCCTGGCCGGCCATCCGGCCGAGGAGCGCTCCGAAGGCGGCGAGGAGCGCCATGAACGGCGTCAGCCCCTCGCTCCGGATGAGGCCGGCGACCTCCTGCGACAGGCGGGCCGGGAGCGCCACGGGCCGCAGGCCGGCGGGGCGGCGCGCGGCGGCGCTGCGCGGCCGGTCCGTCGGCAGCTCGAGCTGGCGCGGCGCCTCCTCCAGGCGGTCGCGCCAGTAGGCGAGCTGCTCCTCCAGCACCTCGCCCTGGAGCCACTCGCGCTGCCACACGGCGAAGTCCGCGGGCTGCACGGGCAGGGGAGGGAGGGGCGATTCCTCGCCGCGCGAGAAGGCCGCGTAGAGCGCTCCCACCTCGCGCACCAGCACGCCCATCGACCAGCCGTCCGCGATGACGTGGTGGAGCGTCAGCAGCAGGAGGTGCTCCGCGGGCGCCAGCCGCACCAGGGTGAGCCGCAGCAGCGGACCCCGCGCCAGATCGAACGGGCGGACGGCCTCCTCCCGGGCGATGTGCCGGGCCTGGAGATCAGACCGATCGGACGGATCGGACCGATCCGACGGATCGGACAGGCCCGGCAGATCCGACAGATCGACCAGCGGCAGCTCCGGCTGGAATGCGGCGCCGATCACCTGGACCGGCCGCCCCTCGCGCGCGGCGAACGTCGTGCGCAGCCCCTCGTGGCGCCGCGCCAGCTCGCCGAAGCACCGCTCCAGGCGGTCCACGTCGAGCGCGCCGGAGAGCCGCACCGCCCAGGGCACGTTGTAGGCGGGGTTGCCCGGCGCGAGCTGGTCGATCAGCCACAGGCGCTGCTGCGCGGAGGAGAGCGGCAGATCCCCGAGCTCCTCGCGGGGGACCGGGACGATCGGCGGGGCCGGCTGGGCGTGGCGGCTCGCCCGGATCGCGCGGGCGAGGTCCGCGATCGTCGGCGACTCGAAGAGCTGGCGCAGGGGGAGCTCCGCGCCGAGCAGCGTCCGGATGCGGGAGATCACCTGGGTGGCCAGCAGGGAGTGCCCGCCGAGGGCGAAGAAGCTCTCGTGGACGCCGATCTGCTCGACGCCCAGGAGCTCGGACCAGATGCGGGCGAGCAGCTCCTCGACCGGGCCGGCCGGAGCGGCGGAGAAGCCCGCTCCCTCGGCCCCGCCGGTCCGCTCCGGCGCCGGGAGCGCCCGCCGGTCCAGCTTGCCGTTCGGGGAGAGCGGCAGGGCCGCGAGCGCCACGAAGGCGGAGGGCACCATGTGCCGCGGCAGCCGCGCCTGCAACCACGCCCGCAGGACCTCGCCGCGCGGCGCCCGGCCGCCCTGGCCCACCACGTAGGCCACCAGGCGGAGATCGCCCGGCGCATCGCGCCGCGCCTGCACCGTGCACTCCCGCACCTCCGGATGGCGCGCCAGCACCGCCGCGATCTCGCCGGGCTCGATGCGGAAGCCGCGGATCTTGATCTGGTCGTCGAGCCGGCCCAGGTACTCCAGGTCGCCGTCCGGCCGGTGGCGCACCAGGTCTCCCGTGCGGTAGACCCTCTCTCCGGAGGTCCCGGATGGGGCGAAGGGATCCGGGGTGAACCGTTCCGCGGTCAGCTCCGGCCGGTGCAGATAACCGCGGGCGAGCCCCGCTCCGGCCAGCCACAGCTCGCCGGCCACCCCGATCGGTACCAGCTCGCCCCGGCGGTCGACCACCCAGGTCCGCGTCCCGGGGAGCGGGCGCCCGATGGCGGGAGCGTGCTCGCGACCCGCGCCCGGCCGCGGCACGAGCGCGCCGGTCGAATAGGTCGTGTCTTCCGAAGGGCCGTAGAGATTGAGCACCCGGTCGACGGTGCCCGTCTCGTACAGCCGGGCCGCCAGCGCGGCCGGCAGCGGCTCGCCCGCCAGGCAGGCGGTGCGGACCGGCGCCGGCAGGCCCGCCCGCAGCAGCTCCGCCGCGACCGGCGGCACCGTGTTGAGCAGCCGGACCTCGTCCGCGGCCGGCAGCCCAGGGAGCGCCAGGGCGTTTTCCGCCAGGATCACGCGGCCGCCCCAGGCGAGGGGCGCGAAGATCTCGAAGACCGAGAGATCGAAGCAGACCGAGGTGGCGGCGAGAACGCCGGACAGCTCCTCGTCCGAGAAGGCGTCGCGCGCCCAGCGCGCCAGGGCCACGGCGCTCCGGTGCTCGATCGCCACGCCCTTGGGCCGGCCTGTCGAGCCGGAGGTGTAGATCACGTAGGCGAGGTGGTCCGGTGTGGTGCCCGTGCCGCGCGGTAGGCGATGGTTCGGGATATCCGTCGTCTCGAGATCGAGCCGCCGGAGACCCTCACCCCCTGGCCCCCTCTCCCACCCGCACTCACGCCCGCCCGGGAGAGGGGGAACCAGGAGCCTCCCGCGCGTCACCAGCACCGCGGCCCCCGAATCCTCCAGCATCCACTGCTGCCGCTCCACCGGATACGCCGGGTCGACCGGCACGTAGGCGCCGCCGGCCGCGAGCACGCCCAGGAGCGAGGCGATCAGGTCCGGCGAGCGCTCCAGGCAGACCGCCACCCGCACCTCGAGGCCGACGCCCATGGCGCGGAGCTGCCGGGCGAGGCCCCCCGCCCGCTCCACCAGCTCGGCGTAGGTCGTCCGCTCCGTCTCGTGCACGAGCGCCACGGCCTGCGGCGTGCGCTCCGCCTGGGCGGCGAACAGCTCATGCAGACAGAGATCCGAGGCGGGCGCCGCTCCGGTGTCGTTCCATTCGAGGAGCTGCTGCCGCTCCGCGGGCGGGAGCGCCGGCAGCTCCGCGAGCGCCGGATTCCGGTCCTCCGCGAAGACCGTCAGCAGGTGCGCCAGGCGCTCCAGGAGCCGGGTCACCGCCGCGGTCTCGAACCGCCCCGCGTCGTAGAGGATCGTCAGCGCCAGCTCGGCTCCCGGGATGACCACGACGTTCAAGGGGTAGTTGGTGCGCGTGGCCGCCGCTTCCTCTTCGATCGCCAGATCCGGAAGCTGCTGCGACAGCTCCTGCGGGAGCGCCAGGTTTTCGAACACCAGGATGTGGTCGAACAGCGGCACCCCGCCCGGCAGCTCGCTCCACCTCTGCATGTCGACCAGAGACGATTGCTCATGGCGGCGCATCGCCGCGAGGCGCTCCTGGAAGCTGCCGAGCCACTCCCGCAGCCGGCTCTCCGGCGCCACCTCCACCCGCACCGGCAGGGTGTTGATGAACGGCCCCACGATCGACTCGACCCCGGGCAGCTCCGGCGGCCGGCCGGCCACGGTCGCGCCGAAGAGCACGTCCTGCCGGCCGGTCGCCTGGGCGAGCAGCACGGCCCAGGCGCCCTGCACCAGCGTGTTTAGGGTGAGGCGGTGCCGCCGCGCCACCTCGCGCAGGGCTTCGGCCGTCTCCCGCGGCAGCGCGAGCAGCTCCCGCCGCGCCGCCGCGCCCGATCCTCCCGCCTTGTCGTCCCCTTCCGCCAGCAAGGTGGGGGAGCTGAAGCCCGCGAGGCTCTGGCGCCAGAAGGACTCGGCCTCGCCCGGGTCCTGCCGCTGCAGCCAGGCGATGTATTCGCGGAAGCCGCGCGGCCGCTCCCGCCGGGGCTCGCGGCCCTGCGACAGCTCCGCGTAGCTGACGAACAGCTCGCGGAGGATGACGCCCTGGGACCAGCCGTCGACCACCAGGTGGTGCTGCGTCCAGACGAGCTGGTGGAGGTCCGGACCCAGCTCGAAGAGGGCCAGGCGCATCAGCGGCGCCTGCGAGAGATCGAACCCGCGCTCCCGGTCGGCGTCCAGGGAGCGGGCGAGGCGGGCCCGCTGCTCGTCCGCGCCGAGCCCGCTCCAGGACGTGCGCGCCACCTCCAGATCGGCCTGGCGATAGACCACCTGCAGCGGCTTCTCCAGGTTCTCCCAGAAGAAGGCCGTGCGCAGGATGCCGTGCCGCTCGACCACCTGCCGCCACGCCCGCTCGAAAGCGGGGAGGTCCAGCCGGCCGGTCAGCCGCAAGCTCATCTGGAGGACGTAGACGCCCGATCCCGGCGCGTACAGGGTGTGGAAGAGCATCGCCTGCTGCATGGGCGACAGCTCGTAAATCAGCTCGATTTCGTTCGATTGCATCGAGGTCTCCGCCTCCCCAGCGAAGCGGCGGCAAGTATACGAAACCGCGCGTCGCTTGTCCCCCTGCCTGTCTCCCTGCTTGTACCCTGCTTGTACCCCCTCGACCCCTTGGTCTATGCTCACGGGACTCTTTTTTCCGGTCCGCCCCGCGGCGCCCCGGAGACCCCGAGGAACCGAGCCCATGGCGATTTTTTCGAGCTTGTCCCGCCGCCGCTTCCTGAAGAACGCCGCACTGACCCTGCCGGCCCTCGCGGCGTTCCCGCGCCTGTCGGGCGCCCAGGACGCGCCGGAGCCGGCCCAGGCGGCCATGGAGCCGCCGCCGCCGCGCGCCGGGCACCCGCGCAAGGTGATCGTCCTCGGCGCGGGACTGGCCGGTCTCACCGCCGCGTACGAGCTGGTCTCCTGGGGGCACGACGTGACCGTGCTGGAGGCGCAGACCCGCCCCGGCGGCCGCGTCCTCACGCTGCGCAGCCCGTTCTCCGACGGTCTGTGGGCCGAGGCGGGGGCGATGGACTTCCCCGACAGCGCCCGGCACATGAAGCACTACGCGCAGGCCTTCAACCTCACCCTGATCCAGCCGAAGCCGCCGGCCGAAAAGCTGGACACGGTCACCTACGTGCGCGGCAAGCGCCTGCCGATCCGGCCGGAGACCGAGTGGCCGTTCGAGATGACGCCCGAGGAGAAGAAGCTCGGCTTCGTCCGCATGTACTACAAGTACCTGGCCCCCGCGGCCGACGGGCTCGGCGACGTCACCGACCTTCACTGGGACATCCAGAAGTTCAAGCACCTCGACCAGCTCACCGTGGCGGATTACATGAAGAGCCAGGGGGCGTCGGACGAGGCGGTCGAGTTCCTCTCCTATGTGGTCAACGTCGGCTACGGCTGGCGGACGGGCTCGGCCCTCCACCGGCTGGCCTCGGACTTCCGCCTGTTCAACATGGGCGGCGGCAAGCAGCACTTCTTCGAAGGCGGCTGCGACGCGCTGCCGCGGGCGTTCGCCAAGAACCTGCAGGACCGGATCTGGTACGGCGCGCCGGTCACCAAGGTCATCCAGGAGAACGGCAAGGTGCGCGCGGTGTTCCGGCGGTCCGGCGGCGAGCAGGCGCTGGAGGCGGATTACCTGGTCAGCACCGCGCCCGTCCCGGTGCTGCGCAAGATCGAGTTCACCCCGGCGCTGCCGGCGCGCAAGCGCCGCATCTTCGAGGACCTCGAATACGCCCCGGTGACGCGCATCTTCATGCAGGCGCGGACGCGGTTCTGGCGGGACGAGCAGAAGGTGGTCGGCAACTCCGTCACGGACCTGCCGATCAAGCTGGTCGCCGAGCACCCGATGGCGCGGCCCGACGGCCTGGGACCGCGCGGCATCATCGAGTCGCACATCCGGGGGCCGGAGTCGGTGGCGGTGAGCGCGCTGGAGCCCGAGGAGCAGATCGCCTTCGCCGCGGAGCACATGAACAAGCTCTTCCCCGGCTTCAGCGGCCAGGTCGAGGGGGGCACCTCCTACAGCTGGCACGAGGACCCCTGGGCCGGCGGCGGCTATCCCTGGTGGAAGCCGGGGCAGCTCAGCGAGTGGATGCCCGAGCTCGCCAAGGCCGAGGGCCGGGTCTACTTCGGGGGAGAGCACACCTCCCACCTCTGCCGCCAGATGGAAGGCGCCGTGATGTCGGGCTACCGCGCCGCGCTGGAAGTGCACGAGGCGGCGCGGAAGGGGTAGGGGGCCTCAGCGCCGCTTCTTCCCGATCTGCGACATCAGCGAGTCGAAATCTTTCTGGCTGAACCGCGCCTCCGGGAACGCCTCGGGCGTGAGCACCGCCTCGCCCTGGGCCGGCACCGCCACCTCGACCACCTCGGGCTCTTCGGGCGGCGCCACGGGGACCGCGACGAGCGCGAGCTCGGCCACGGTCTGATGCTGGAAGAGATCCTGCGCGGTCAGCGACAGCCCCGCCTGCTGCGCCCGGGAGACGACCTGGATGCCCAGGATCGAATCGCCGCCGAGATCGAAGAAGTTGTCGTGGACGCCCACCTCGTCGCGGCCCAGCACCTGCGCCCAGATCTGGCACAGCGTCGCCTCCTCCGGCGTCCGCGGCGCCACCACTTCGCGGATCTCGCGGGGAGGCGCGGGCAGCGCCTTGCGGTCGACCTTCCCGTTCGGCGAGAGCGGCAGGGCCGGGAGAGTGATGTACGCCGACGGCATCATGTAGGAGGGGAGCTTCGTGCCCAGGAACTGGCGCAGCTCGCGGGCCTCGGGCTCCTGGCCGGCCCGCGGCACGAGATAGGCGACGAGCGCCTTTTCGCCGGGCGCGTCCTCCCGGGCCAGGACGACGCACACCTGCACGGACGGGTGCTCGCGCAGCTCCGCCTCGATCTCGCCGAGCTCGATGCGGAAGCCGCGGATCTTCACCTGGTGGTCGGCGCGTCCAACGAAGTCGATCTTCCCGTCGGGGAGCCAGCGCGCCAGGTCGCCCGTGAAGTAGAGCCGCGCACCCGGGTTGTCTCCAAAGAGGGCTGAGAACGGATCGGGGACGAAGCGCTCCGCGGTCAGACCCGGCCGCCCCAGGTACCCGCGGGCCAGGCCGGCGCCCGCGATCGCGACCTCGCCGGCCACGCCCAGGGGCACCGGCTGGAGCTGCTGGTCCAGCAGATGGATCCGGGCGTTGGAGATCGGCCGGCCGATCGGCGGCGGCCCGTCCTCGGCGCTGGAGCCGGCGGGCCGCACGCGCTGGCCGCTCGCCAGCACGGTCGCCTCGGTCGGCCCATAGAGATTGAACAGGGCGAACGGGTGCTCCGGCTTCGGCCGGTGGTGCAGGCGGTCGCCCGCGGTGTGCAGCGCCCGGAGCGCCATGTCCGCGGGCCAGGGCTCGTCGAGCAACGCCTCGGCGAGCGGCGTCGGCAGGAAGGCGATGGTGATCTCCTCGCGCGCCAGCCACTCGATCAGGCTCCGCGGCGCGAGGCGGGTCTGGTCGTCCACGATGTGGAGGCACGCGCCCGCGGTCAGGCAGGGCCAGATCTCGAAGACCGTGGCGTCGAACGCGGGCGCCGCCACCTGCGTGGCACGCTGCCCCGGCGCGAGCCCGCTCCAGGCATGGTGCCAGCGCACCATGTTGGCGAGCGGACCGTGCGCCACCTGGACCCCCTTCGGCCGGCCCGTCGAGCCGGAGGTGTAGATGAGATAGGCCGGCGTCTCGGCCAGAACCTCCGGAGCCGGTCCGGCCGGTCCGGCCGGAGCCCAGGGCGTGGGCTCGTGATCGTCGAGCAGCAGGACGCGCACCCCCTCCAGACCCTCCTGCGGCAGCGCCGCGGCCATCCGCTGCTGGGTCAGGAGCACCGGCGCGCGGCTGTCGGAGATCATGAACACCAGGCGGTCCGCCGGATACGACGGATCGAGCGGGAGGTAGGCGCCGCCCGCCTTGACCACCGCCACGGTGCCGACGACCATCTCGAGCGAGCGCTCGGTGCAGAGGGCCACCGCGACCTCCGGTCCCACCCCCGCGGCGCGCAGCCGCCGGGCCAGCTCCTCGGCCCGGGCGTCGAGCTCGCCATAGGTCAGCCGGCGCGCGCCGTCGACCACGGCCAGGGCCTCGGGCCTGCGGCGCGCGTGCTCCGCGAGCATCTGGTGGACGAACGGCTGCCGCGGGAACGGCACGTCCGTGTCGTTCCACTCGGCGAAGAGCTGGTGCTGCTCGGCGGCGGAGAGGAGCGGCAGCGCGGAGAGCCGGCGCCCGGGATCGGCCACGATGCCGGTGAGCAGGTTTTCGAGGTGCGAGAGCAGGCGGTCGACCGTCGAGACGTCGAACAGCGCGGTGGCGTACTCGCACAGCCCGGAGAGCGCTCCGCCGCTCTCGTTGAGCGAAAGCAGCAGGTCGATCTTCGCGGTGCCGCTGTCGACCGGCACCTGGGTGAGGGTCAGGCCCGGCAGCCGCAGCGATGCCGCCGGGGCGTTCTGCAGCGACAGGCCCACCTGGAAGAGCGGCGCGTGGCTGGGATCGCGCGCCGGCGCGAGCTCCTCGACGACGCGCTCGAAGGGGAGGCTCTGGTGCGCGTAGGCGCCGAGCGCCATGCTGCGCACGCGGTCGAGCAGCCGGTCGAACGCCGGATCGCCCGACAGGTCGACGCGCAGGACCAGCGAGTTGATGAAGAACCCGATCAGCCCCTCGGTCTCCTGCCGGTCGCGCCCGGCGATCGCGGTGCCGATGCCGAGGTCGTCCTGGCCGGTGTGGCGGCCGAGGACCGCGGCAAAGGCGCCGAGGAGGGTCATGAACAGGGTCGTCCCCTTGCGCTGCCCGAGGCTCTCCAGAGGCGCCACGAGGTGCGCCGGGACGGCCGCCGGCCGCGTGCGGCCGCGGTAGCTCTGGACCGCGGGCCGCGGCCGGTCCGCCGGCAGCTCCAGGACGCGCGGCATGCCGGCGAGCTGGTGCCGCCAGTACTCCAGCTCGCGCTCCAGCACCTCGCTGGTCAGCCAGCGCCGCTGCCACACAGAGAAGTCGGCGTACTGCACCGGCAGCTCCGGCAGGCGTGAGGCCTCCCCTTGGGACCAGGCCTCGAAGAGAGCCGCGATCTCGCGGAAGAAGATCCCCACCGACCAGGCGTCGGAGACGATGTGATGGAACGTCGCGAGCGCCACGTGCTCCTCGTCATCCAGGCGCAGGAGCACGGCGCGGAGGAGCGGTCCCGCTTCCAGATCGAAGGCAGCGCTGGCCTCGGCGACCATGCGGCGGGCCGCCTCGTCCTCGCGGGCGGGGGAGCCGAGCCCCGACAGGTCGACGACCGGCAGCGGGAACGGTTGCGGCTCCGCGATCACCTGGGCCGGCCGGCCGTCCACCGCCTGGAAGGTGGTGCGCAGGATCTCGTGGCGCCGCACCACCTCGCCGAGCGCCCGGCGGAGCAGCTCCGGTTGCAGCGGACCGGCCAGGTGCATGGCCCCCGGGATGTTGTAGAGCGGGCTGCCCGGCTCGATCTGGTCGACCAGCCAGAGGCGCTGCTGCGCGAAGGAGAGCGGCAGCGTCGCGCCGCGCGGCACCGGCGCGAGCGCGGGCGCCGCGCTCTCCGCCGCCTCGGCCTGCAGCTCCTCGACACGGCTGGCGAGGCTCGTGAGCGTGCGGTTCTCGAACAGGGCGCGCAGCGGCAGCTCCACGGCGAAGACCTGGCGCACCCGCGAGATCACCTGGGCGGCGACCAGCGAGCTGCCGCCCAGCTCGAAGAAGTTGTCGTTCCGGCCGATCCGCGGCAGCCCCAGCACCTCGTGCCAGATCACCGCGACCGCCCGTTCCGTGTCGGTCTCCGGAGCCACGTAGTCGGTCTCGATCGGCGCCATCTCCTGCGGCGCCGGCAGCCCCTTGCGGTCGAGCTTGCCGTTCGCGGTCAGCGGCATGCGCTCCAGCGCCACGAACGTCCACGGCACCATGTACTCGGGCATCACCTGCTGGAGCGCCGCGCGCAGCTCGGCCGCCGTGGGCGCCGGCCAGGCCATCGGCACCACGTAGCCGACCAGCCGCTTGTCGCCGGGGACGTCCTCGCGCGCCACCACCGCCGCCTCGCGCACGCCGGGATGGCGGGAGAGGACCGCCTCGATCTCTTCCAGCTCGATGCGGTAGCCGCGCACCTTGACCTGCTGGTCGACGCGCCCCAGGAACTCGATGTTGCCGTCATGGCCGTAGCGGGCGCGGTCGCCCGTGGCGTACAGGCGCGCGCCCCGGTCCTCCGCGAACGGGTCGGGGAGGAACCGCTCGGCCGTCATCTCCGGCAGCCGGGCGTAGCCGACGCACAGGCAGGAGCCGCCGATGTAGAGGTCCCCCGGCACGCCGATGGGACAGGGGGCGAGCTCCCGGTCCAGCACGTGGTAGCGGGCGTTCGTGATCGGCCGGCCGTACGGGATGCTCGGCCAGGCCGGATCGACCTCGCGGATGGGGAACCAGTTCGACCAGACCGTAGCCTCGGTGGCGCCGCCCAGGCTGATCACCCGCGCGTTGGAGAAGGAGGCGCGCACCACGTCCGGCAGCGGCACCGGGATCCAGTCGCCCGAGAGGAGGACCAGGCGCAGCCGGCTCTCCACCGTGCCCGGCGCGGGGAGGAGCGGCGCGAGCTGTTGCAGCGCGGCCGGCGCCGAGTCCCAGACCGTGATCGGCTCCTCGACGAGCAGGCGCACCAGCTCCTCGGGATCGCGCAGCGTCGCCTCCGAGGCCACGTGCACCGTGCCGCCCGCCCCGAGCACGCCGAAGACGTCGTAGACCGACAGGTCGAACGCCGGCGAGGTGACGAAGAGCAGCCGGTCGTCCGGCCCGACGCCGAAGCTCGAATTGACCCAGCGGCACAGCTCCACGGCCGGCCGGTGTTGCACCACGATCCCCTTGGGCTCGCCGGTCGAGCCCGAGGTGTGGATGACGTAGGCGACGTCGATCGGCGCCGCCGCCGGCAGCGGCCGTACCGCGGAGGTCTGCGCGACGTGCCAGCCGGTCCACACCCGCTTGCTCCGCCCGGCGGCGGCCGGCACGGCCGGCACCGTGGATTTCTGCAGGACCACGTCGTAGCGGAAGCGCAGCTCGTTCGGGAAGCCCGCCTCGCGGTGGAGGACCCGCACGCCGTCCGCCGCCGGGAGGGCGCCCGGCAGGCCGGCGAAGAACGCCTCGTCCACGTACAGCTCGCGGGCCTCGGTCCGCCCGGCGGCGCGCGCCGCGGCGCTCCCCGGATGCGACGCGGCGAACTCGGCGAGCGACCGCCGGAAGTCGTCGCGCCGCCGCGGATCCATCACGTCGGCGACGACCAGACCGCCGCCGGGCGCGAGGCGCGACAGCGCCAGGTCGAGGACCTTCTCCAGATAGATCAGGCCGGGGAAGAACTGGACCGTCGAGGCGAGGATCACCAGGTCGAACGAGCCGGGCGGGAGCGATTCGATCGATTCGATCTCGTGGGCGAAGCCGGTGAGGAGCTCGACGTTCGCCTGCCCTTCCCGCTCCGCGCGCTCGCGGTTGCGCTCCTGAGTGCGTGGCGAAGGGTCGACGCCGACGTAGCGGCCGACCCGCGGCGCCAGCTCCCACAAGATCAGGCCGGAGCCGGCGCCAATCTCCAGCACCCGCTTGCCGGGCCCGGATGGTTCCGGTAGAAGCCAGGGCTCCGCCAGGCTCACCACCCGGTCGCGGTACTCCAGGACCTCGGCTTCGGAGAAAGGCTCGCCGGTGTAGGCGCTCCAGAAGCCGGCCTCTGTCACCCAGTCCACCGCGCGTTCGGAGACCACGTCCCACAGCTCCTGGATGCTGTCGAGGTCCAGCGGCTCGGGGGGCGGCTGCGGCGTCTCGACGTCGAGGCAGACGGCGTGCGTCAGGCGCGGCAGGCCCCATTGCAGCCCTTGCACGGCCGCCAGGTGGTCCCGCCGCGTCAGCACGATCCCGGCCCCCGTCCCGGCGAGCACCGCCTCGGCGCGCTCGGCCGGCCAGCTCGTGTCGATCGGCAGGTAGGCCGCGCCGGCCTTGCAGGCGCCCAGCAGAGAGACCAGCATGTCGATCGAGCGGTCCATCCAGACGCCCACCGGCGCCTTCGGTCCAGCCCCGAGCGAGATGAGGAAGCTCGCCAGCTGGTTGGCCCGGAATTCCAGCTCGCGGTAGGTCGCCGACTCCTGCTCCCAGACCGCGGCGAGCGCCTCGGGCCGGCGGTCCGCCTGCTCCTCGAACGCCTGGTGGAGAAGGGCATCGCCGGCGGTTTCCGCGCGCGTGTCGTTCCACTCCAGGAGCACCTGATGCTGCTCGGCAGCGGAGAGCAGTGGAATCCGCGCGAGCGCCGTCTCCGGCGCCTCCGTCGCCGTCGAGAGCACGCGCAGCCACTGCCCGCAGAGGCGCGCCGCGGTCGCGCGGTCGAAGAGGTCCGTCGTGTACTCCAGCGAGGCGGAGAGCGCTCCGCTCTCGCCGCCCACGATGAACGCGAGGTCGAACTTGGCCGTGTCGACCGGCAGCTGCGCCGGATGGATCTCCAGGCCCGAGAGCGACGCGTCGAGCCGCGGCGCGTTCTGGAACGCGAGCGCCACCTGGAAGAGCGGCGTGCGCGACATGTCGCGCTCCGGAGCGATCTCCGCCACCAGCTTCTCGAACGGCACGTCCTGGTGCGCGTAGGCGCCCAGCGTCACCTCGCGCACGTGGCGCAGGAGGGCGAGGACGTCGGGCGAATCGTCCAGGTTGGCCCGGAACACCAGGGTGTTGACGAAGAAGCCGATCAGCCCCTCGACCTCGGGGCGGTTGCGGCCCGCGATCGGCGAGCCGATCGACAGATCGGTCTGGCCGCTCAGCCGGGAGAGCAGGGTGAGCAGACCGGCCGCGAGCACCATGAACGGCGTCGCACTTTCGCGGCGCGCCAGGGCATCCACGCCATCCATCAGACCGGCGTCGAAGGCGAACCGCCAGGCGTCGCCGCGGGACGATTGAACCGCGGGCCGCACGCGGTCGGTGGGGAGGTCGAGATCCGCCGCCCCGTCGAGGCGCTCGCGCCAGTAGCCGAGATCGCGCTCCAGCACGTCGCCGGTGAGCCACGCCCGCTGCCACACCGCGAAGTCCGCGTACTGGATCGGCAGCTCGGGCAGCGGTCCTGTCGACGATACGGGCCGGCCCGCCGCGAACGCCTCGTAGAGCGCGCCGATCTCGCGCACCAGCACCCCCATCGACCAGCCGTCCGAGACGACGTGGTGCATCACCACGAGCAGGTGGTGGTCGGCGGCGCCGAGCTCGACGAGGGCGACGCGCAGCAGGGGAGGGTGCGCGAGATCGAAGCTGGCGGCCGCGAGCTCCCGCATCCGGTCGAACGATTCCCGCTCGCGCACCGCGGCCGGCACGGCCCTGCCATCGATCAGCGGCAGAGACAGATCGAGATCCGGCAGGATGACCTGGACCGGCACGCCGGCCTCCTCCCGGAACGCCGTCCGCAGGACCTCGTGACGGCGCACGACCTCCTGAAAGCTGCGGGCGAGCGCCTGGCGGTCGAGCGGTCCCGAGAGCCGCAGCAAAACGCGCAGGTTGTACGCCGAGCCTCCCGGCTCGAGCTGATCCAGGAACCACATGCGCTGCTGGGAAAACGACAGAGGCGCCGGACCCGCGTCCGGCCGGCGGCCGATCGTGAAAGCCTGCGTCGCCGCGGCTTCACCCCGGCGCCGCTTTTCGAGCAGGGCGCGCTTTGCGGGGGAGAGCCCGGCAAGGCGCGCTGCGATCTCGTTCCGTTCCATCGGACACCCCCGAGCTTCCTCGAAAAACCTTTCCAATCAAAAAGAGAAGGCGAGCGACCACGGCCTGCGGAGGGAGCTCGGGTCGAATCTGGTGTGCTTCAGCGTATGCGCTCTTGTCCTCGACTCGATGACTCGCGCTGAGTATACTCGCTGGCCGCGAGCTGCCACAAGGTCACGGAACCAACTAAATTGATAATTATTCAGTAGAAGTCTGAACCAAATGGGGTGAGACCATGACGAAGATGCGGACGGCCCTGTTGCTGCTGGCGCTTGCCGGCGGCGCGAACAGCACCCTGCAGGCGCAAGGCGGACCCGGAGGCGGGCCGGCGGCGCCGGAGCCGCCGGCCTACAACCCGGCGGCGGTCGGACCGAACATCAAGATGAATGGGCCGCAGACCCCGATGCCGGAGGGCCGCCTGGGCCGGCCGGCCGAAGCGATCGTCGGAGATCCGGCCGGCAAGGTGCTGGTCGCCGCCTGGGAGACCCTGGAAGGGACCTGCGGCGGCTCGTTCGGCGGAGCCTGCAAGCCGCCGAAGTCGCCGGGCGTCACCGCGGTCGGCTATTCGACCGACGGCGGGAGGAGCTGGACCGACCTGGGCGCGCCGTATCTGGGCGGCCCGGCCATGACCTCGGGCCGCCCCTGGCTCGACCGGGGGGGCAAGGACAACCAGACCTACTTCCTGATCAGCCGGGCGGCGGACGTCGAGGCGGAGAAGGTGGCGCCGGGAGAGATGAGGACGCCGGGCGGCACGAACCAGGCCGGGCTCATCCTCTATCGCGGCCGGTTCAAGGACGGCGCCCTGACCTGGACCGATCAGCACCTCTTCCAGCCGCCGCGGCCGAAGGACCTGCTGCGCAGCCCCAGCATCCTGGCGGCCAAGGACGGCAGCGGCCGGGTCTGGATCGCGCACGCCACCCTGCTGGAGATCTGCGGCCGGACCGGCAGCTCGGGCGGCCAGATCTCGGTCCGCCGCAGCCTGGACGAAGGGAAGACCTGGGAAGAGCCCGTGCTGGTGAGCCCGGACGAGTTCACCGAGACCCCGGAGAACGCGGTTCCGGACAACACGGACTGCGGCAACAAGGGAGCGATCAAGATCCTGCCGTCGCTCGCGCAGGGGCCCAAGGACGAGATCTATCTCACCTGGCAGCAGGGGCCCGACCTCGAGAGCCTCGCGCCGCTCAAGCTGGGCAACCTCACGAAGATCGGGTTCGCCGTGTCGCTCGACGGCGGCAAGACCTTCGGCGAGCCGCAGGTGCTCGCCGTGGTCAACTCGATGCGCGAGAACTCGCCCGTCGCCTACAGCAAGAGCACGATGAACGACATCCCGCGCATCGCCGCGGCCACCGGCGGAGCGCACAAGGGGCGCGTCTACGTCACCTACACCAGCGCGGTGGAGCCGGCCCCGGCGCGGCCGTGGGACCAGCTCATCGTTTCCTCCCAGGTCTTCCTGGTCTCCTCCGACGACCAGGGCAGGACCTGGAGCAAGCCGGTGCCGCTGGCGGCCGAGGTGCCGCCGAAAGGCCTCAAGCGCTTCTGGCCGACCCTCACCGTCCGCAAGGACGGCACCGTGGACGTGATCTACATGGAGAGCCAGGAGGTGCAGCTCACCAGGCAGGACCCCGGCGACGTCGAGTGCACCATCAAGATGGTGATCGACTGGACCCGCGCCGGCCGGTTCGTCTCCCTGATCGACGTCTACTGGGTGCAGTCGAAGGACGGCGGGGCCACCTTCGGACCGCCGGTCCGCGTGACCTCCGAGACCACCAACTGGTGCAAGGTCAAGTACGACTACGAGACCACGCAGTACGCCAACTTCGGCGACGTGCTGGGGATCTACACCACGGGAGAGCGGACGTTCGTGGTCTGGCCCGACGGGCGCGACGGCGTTCCGGACGCCTACTTCGCGGAGCTTCTCGACTACACGGCCGGAGCTCAGAAGAAATGAGCCGGCGCCCCGGCTGGACCCGCCGCACCTTCCTGCAACGGGCCGCGCTGTCGCTGCCGGCGCTCGCGGCCTTCCCGCGCCTCGGGGCTGCCGCGGAGGCCCAGGCGCCGGCCCCGGCTCCGGCGCGCCCCGGCGCGCCACGGAAGGTCATTGTGGTCGGAGCGGGGCTGGCCGGGCTCGCCGCGGCCTGGGAGCTCCAGCAGGCCGGCCACGACGTGACCGTCCTCGAAGCCCAGAACCGCGCCGGGGGGCGCGTCTATACGTTGCGCAGCCCCTTCGCCGACGGCATGTACGCGGAGGCGGGAGCGGTCAGCTTCGCGGACAACGCCGTCACCAAGCGCTACGTCGAGGCCTTCAAGCTGACCACCGAGCCGTTTCGGATCAACCGGCGCGCCGCGGTCTACCACCTGCGCGGCAAGCGCTTCGAGGTGGCGCCGGGGCTGCCCGCCGACTGGCCGTACGACCTGACCCCGGAAGAGAAGAAGCTCGGCTTCGGCCTGATCCCCAAGCTCTTCGGGGCCGCCGCGCAGATGAATCCCTTCGCGCTGGGCTTCGACCTCGCTGCGCTCAAGCAGTACGACGCCATGACCCTCTCCGACTACCTGGCGAGCCAGGGAGCTTCCGCCGAGGCCATCGCCCTGCTGAGCGCCGGCGTGTTCTTCGGCTACGGCTGGTCCGAGGTCTCCGCGCTCCACCGCCTCCTCTCCGACGCGGGCGTCGCCTTCGCCAGCGGCGGCGCGGCGCTGACCCTGCCGGGAGGCATGGACCAGCTGGCCGACGCGTTCGCCAAGCCCCTGCGGGAGCGGATCTACTACGGGGCGCCGGTGACGAAGATCGTGCAGGAGCCGGACAAGGTCCGCGTCGTGTTCCGGCAGGGCGGCGCGGAGCAGACGCTCGAAGCGGACCGGCTGATCTGCGCCGCGCCCGTGCCGGCGCTGCGCAAGATCGAGTTCACCCCGGCGCTCCCCGCGGCCAAGCGCCAGATCTTCGAGAAGCTGGAGTACCTGCCGGTGACGCGCGTCTACCTGCAGACGCGGCGGCGGTTCTGGGAAGACGCCGGCCGCGGCGGCGGCGCCTCGACCGACCTGCCGGTCCAGGTCGTAAGCGAGCAGCCGTTCGCCCAGTCGGTGCTGACAGGGCCGCGCGGCGTCCTCGAATCGCACATGAAAGGGGAGCAGGCCAAGCGCATCGCCGCCCTCGACCCGGACGCGCAGCTCGCCTTCGCGATCGAGAACATCGAGAAGGTGCAGCCCGGCCTCCGACAGTACGTGGAGGGAGGCACTTCCTACAGCTGGGGCAACGACCCCTGGACGGGAGGAGGCTACGCCTGGTGGAAACCCGGCCAGCTCACCGAGTGGATGCCCGAGCTCGCCAAACCGGAAGGGCGGGTGCACTTCGCCGGAGAGCACACCTCCGCGGTCGCGCGGACGGTCGAGGGAGCGCTGATGTCCGGGGTGCGCGCGGCGCGCGAGGTGGTGTAAAAGCCCAAGGACCGCAAGGACTTCAAGGACAGCAAGGACGAGGCTGTTTCTTCGACCTTGAAGTCCTTGCGGTCCTTGCCTGTTCTCAACCCACCGCCGGCTCGATCATCCTGATCCTGCCGGCACTCGCATCCACCTCGACCTCAGCTCCCACGGGCAGCGTGAACTGCCGCTCGATGTGGCCGATCATCGCCCCTCTCCAGGCGGGAACGCCGAGCGGCCGGATGTGATCCTGGAGCACCTCGGCGACCGTCAGCGAGCCGAACCCTTCGCCCGGATCGCAGTCGCTGCAAATTCCCCAGATCACAGCCCGGGCCTTCTGCAGGATGCCGGCGAGCCGGAGCTGCGTGAGCATCCGATCGATCCGGTAGGGTGCTTCCTCGACATCCTCTAAAAAGAGGATGCAGCCGTCAAACTCCGGCAGATAGCCCGACCCGATGATGCTCGTCAGCACCGTGAGATTGCCGCCGAGCAGCCGTCCCCGCGCAGTCCCCGGGTGGAGCGTCTGGATGCGGTTCTCGACGACCGTCAGATCATCGTCCTCGTCGATCTCCTTCAGATTCTCGAAGGTGACCGCCTCGCCATCCTGGAGCACCCGCTTCAGATGGCTCACGTTGAAGGGGTTCCACTGCGACATGCCCACCGGGCCGTGGAACGTCACCAGACCCGTCTTCGCGTGAAGGGAGAGCAGAAGCGCGGTGATGTCGCTGTAGCCCAGGAGGATCTTCGGGTTCCGCGCGATCACCGGCCAGTCGAGAAGCGGCAGCAGCCGGGCGCACCCCCAGCCGCCGCGCACGCAGTGGATCGCCCTCACCTGTGGGTCCGCGAACATGGCGTTGACGTCCGCGGCGCGCTGCTCGTCGCTTCCGGCGAAATACCCCCGCCGCGCCAGGAGGTTGGCCCCGCGCTTCGTCTTGAACCCGAGCGCCGCCAGAGACTCCTCGACGATCTCGACGTTCATCGGTTCCCAGATGGCGCTGGCCGGATCCACCAGACCCACCGTGTCACCCGGCCGGAGGCGGCCCGGGCGGATGGTCCTGGGATGGTCGCCGGAGGATTTGACCGCGGAGAGGGAGCGGGGGAGGGCGCCGGCGAGCGCCAGGGCGGCGGCGCCGGTGAGGGCTTGGCGGCGGGTGGTGCGCATGAGCCCGATCTTACAAGGCCTTCGCGCGATCGAGCGCCCGCCGCGCCAACGACGCCAGGGCGTCCGGCGAAGCCTCCGGATCCCCATCGACCCCCAGGTCGAGCACCACCTGCGGGCCGGCCTCGAACGTCAGACGGCTTCCTCCCTCGCCGCAGCGGCCCCAGGTCCGGAAGGCGCGGACCGAGAGGGCCGAGACGTCGGCGAAGCCGTCTCGGCAGCTTTCGGCCTGTGCGCGTCTCCGCTCGTAGAGCTCGCCGGTTCTGCCGAAGTCCTCACGCGCCTGGGGGTAGCCGGAGCCGGCGAGATAGACGCCGTTTCGATCGCCTTCACCGGAGGGAGCGAATCGGCAGCTGTTCATCGGACGGTAGGACGACCGGCCGGGATGAAACTCCCGGCGGAGCTCCCGCGCGACGTCATCGGCGGTGAGCAACTGGCACATCAACGATCCATCGAAGCGGACCGACTTGCTGGCCGGCGGGGGAGCCGCGGCAGGTGCCGCGCTCTCCTGCGCGGCTGCCGCCGGGGCCGGCTCGGCTTCGGTTGTCTGGGGAGCTGACTCATCCGTGCCACACGCCAGAACCGTCACTGCGAGTAGGCCGGCCGCGAGCACCGCGGCCCTGCTCGGCTTGATCCTCATAGTCACCTCTCAGGTTTGGCGCTGAGTGTAACCTAAACCCTGCCCGCCGCGTGATAACCTCCGGCCATGGCCTGGATTATCGCAACCACTCTCGACAAGAAGCACGCCAACCTCCACACGAACCTGATCGCCGCCATCCTCGATCGGGTTCCGGGTTCTCCCCAGGAGGGGAGCGAGGTCCTCTTCGCGTCCGGCGCCAAGCTCGAAGTGACCGAGAGCCCGGCCGAGCTCCTCCGGTCGATCGACAGCGAGGAGCACCCGGAGGACGCCTCGCCTCTTCCCTCGGAAGCCTGGTAGTCAGGGGAGCGCACGATCGCGCGATGGAAGGCCTGCTCGAATTCCTCGGCCGTCTGGAGACCCATCGCCTGAGCTACACCCTGGCGCACAACCGGGATGAGGCCATCATGGTCACCGTAGCGGTGCCGGGGGAGCGCTGGGAAGTGGAGTTTTTCGCGGACAGCGCCGTGGAGGTCGAGGTCTTCACGAGCGATGGAAAGATCCGCGGCCGCGAGGTGCTGGCCGACCTGTTCGCCAAACACGCCTAGGTGATGACGGGGTAAGATGTCGGGCGCGAGCCGACCATGTACCCACGACTGACCTCGATCACGATCCGCGGCTATCGGCCCTTCCGGGAGCTTGTTGCGCCTTTGGGACCACTGGAGGTGCTGGTTGGCGCGAACGGCACCGGGAAATCGAGCCTTTTCGAGTTTCTTCGGTTCCTCCGGGACAGCGTGGAGAAGGACATCCCTCCGGAGATCGTGGAGGGAAATGTTGGGATCCAGCTCTTCCACCAGCCAGGACCGCAGCGTCTGGGCTGGGCTCTCCAGCTTGCCGGGGAGGGGGAGACAACTTCGTACGAAGGCGAGCTGATGGGGCCTGTTGGATCCGCCCGGATGATTGACGAGCGGGCGGTCGTTCTCTCAGCGAAGCCTGAGGTTCTCCTGGAAAGGGGAGAGAAAAACGCCAGTGTCTGGGATGAACCTTATGATCCCGAAGAGCAACTCATCTTTCGCCCCTGGTTTCCTCGCCCCAATCAACTCGCGCTAAATATCGCCACTGGTCCTCATTATCCGAGGCTCTACCTGCTCCGGGAGCACATCCGGAGCTGGCGCTTCTATGGCGCCTTCGCCCTGGCCAAAGAGAAGATGCGTCAGCTGGCCTTCATCGAGCAGGAACCTGTTCTCCGGGAGGATGGCGGGAACCTTAGCTCGGTCCTGCATTACCTTCTGACCGAGCAACGTCCGGCGTTCGACGAGCTCCAACAGCATCTGCGCTCGATCATCCCTGGTTTCCGGGGTCTCTCAGTCAAGGCTCGCGGTGGCCCGGGGCAGGTGATGGCCTTCTGGCAGGAGGAAGGTGTCGATGAGGATCTCAGCCTCGCCGATCTCTCGGACGGCACGCTGCACCTTCTGTGCTGGATCACCCTCTGCGTCCACCCCCACCCTCCGGACCTCATCTGTATCGACGAGCCGGACCAGGGAGTGCACCCCCGGACGCTCCCGCTCCTGGCAGGGCTTTTTCAGAAGGCGGCGGATCGGACACAGATCCTCCTTGCCACCCACGCCTCGTACTTCCTTCTCCAGTTCGATCTCGCGCAGATCGCCGTGCTGCGCAAGGAAGGCGGCGAAGTGCGTTTCTATAAGCCAGGGAACTCCGCTGCCCTGGCGGAGACCCTCGCCGACTTCGGCCCCGAGGAGATCGAGGCTCTGCACCGCAGCGACGAGTTGGAACAGCTCGCGTGAAGAGCGTCCACGTCTACGTCGAAGGACCGTCGGACCGGGCGGCCATGGAGGCGCTGCTCGCGCCTCTCCTGAAGGGGCTCCAGCAGCGCGGCGTGGCCGTTCACTTCTATGACGCGCCTTCCGGAGACCGGAAGAAGGCAGTCCTTCTGAAAGTTCCGGAACGGGCCGTCATATCCTGCGGAACAGACCTGACGACCTGGTGGTGGCCCTTCCGGATCTGTATCCGAAGAATCATGGGTTCCCGCACTCCACGCCCGAGGAGCTGGCCGAGGGGATTTTCCAGCAGTTCCGCGCGGTTCTGGCGAGAAAAGGGCTCCATGACGGAGGGAGACTGGAGAATCGATTCCGGGTTTTTTGCTTCAAGCACGATCTGGAAGCTCTGCTTTTGGCCGCCTTCGAGCCACTGAGGGCGCGGCTCGGAGCCCCAGGTCTGCGCCGGACCTGGCCTCTCCCCGTGGAAGACGTGGACCACGGCAGACCCCCGAAGCGGGTGGTCGAGGAGCTCTTCCGGGAGCATGGCAAGAGCTACCGCGAGACGGTCGATGCCCCGCTGATTCTTGGCGGCGCCTCCTACCAGACGCTGGCGGAGGAGTGCCCTCAGTGCTTCCAGCCGTTCGTCCGGTTTCTCGAATCCCTCTGACGCTAACCAAAGCAGGCGCGAATGCCCTGCAGCCCCGCGCCGTCGGCGGCGGACTGCAGGCCGTGGACGACGGCGCTCACGCGCTGCCGTGGCGTACCGTGGTGCCCTCGGCCCCAGGTGTAGTCTCCGAGGTTGTAGGCCAGCGAGGCGATCTCGCGGTAATCGGATTCGTCGAAGACCAGGTTGGGGACCGAGCCCAGGTAGACCCCGGCGAGGCAATCCGCCTGAAGCTCCGTGATCTGCGTTCTTCGGGACATGAGCCCGAAGGCGGCCTGCATGGCATGGGCGTACTCGTGGGCGATCACGTAGGCGAGAGCGGCGTCGCCGAATCGGTAGGCGAAGGCGATGTGGTCGGTCGTGATGAACAGGGCATTGTCCGCGGGACAGTAGGCGCTGCCGGTGATCGGGCCGCAGGACGACACGAGCCGGCCCGGCCGGACCCCGAAGTACATGCGGGGAGCCGCCTGGCCGCCATGGATGTACTGAATCCCTGAGAACGTCGAGTTCGCGACCTGCTGCGGAGCCATGTCGGCCTGCGCGGCCGGCCCCCAGGCCAGCAGGAGAAGGAGCGCAGCGACTGGTGCGGCGATGGCCTTGTACGTCTTGCTCATAAACAGTCTCCGTCGGATATTCGGAACGCTGGCGCCGAAGGGCGAAATTCCGGACTCCAGGAGAAGCGGCTTTCGCGCGTCTGGACGGCCTGTGCTAGCCTGCGCCTTGATGGAAACGAGGGTATTTCACGTCCATGCCGATTGGGATCCAGAGGTCGATGTCTGGGTGGCCACCAGCGAGGACGTGCCTGGTCTCGCGACGGAAGCTCCCACCATCGAGGCTCTCGCGGAGAAGCTCCGCAACCTCATCCCCGAGCTTCTGGAGGCAAATCAACTCCTCGCGATCTGAGCCTCTCGCTCCCACCCCCAGGAAGCTGTAGAGTTCCGCTCCGTGCGCAGAGTCACCCTGATCACCACGGGCGGGACCATCGAGAAGACCTATGACGAGGTCTCCGGTGAGCTCGCCAACCGGCAGTCCATCGTCCGCCGCATGCTCTCCGAGCTCCGCCTCGAAGACTGCGAGGTCAACGTCGTCGAGCTGATGAGCAAGGACAGCCTCGACATGAACGACGCGGACCGCGACCGGATCTGCCAGATGGTCCGCATCATGGGCGCGGTGGAGGAGCGCGAGACGTCGGGCATCGTCATCCTTCATGGCACCGACCGGCTCGCCGTCAGCGGGGAGCGGCTCCTGGCGGAGATCCCGAGCCCGCGGGTTCCGATCGTCCTGACCGGCGCCATGCGCCCGTTCGAGATGAAAAACTCCGACGCGCTCCAGAACCTCACCGAGGCGCTCTTCGCCGCCGGCGTCCTCTCTCCCGGCGTGTACTGCGTCGCGCACGGCCGCGCCCTGCGGTTCCCCGGGGTGCGCAAGGACCCGGAGCGCGGCACGTTCGTCAAGGACTAGAAGGAGATCCCATGCCCAAAGGCATCGACGAGTTCCGCGCCTACCGGCAGCGGATGAACGACCGCATCATGGAAGCCGACCACCTCGGCATCAAGCGCTTCTTCAACCTGGACACCGCCGCCTACCGCGACGGCGCCCTCGACGGCAAGACCAAGGAGCTCCTGGGGCTGGTCGCCTCGGCGGTCCTGCGCTGCAACGACTGTATCGACTACCACCTCGACCAGTGCGTCGAGGCCGGCTGGTCCGACGACGAGCTCTATGACGCCCTGAACGTCGCCCTGGTGGTGGGCGGCAGCATCGTCATCCCGCACCTGCGCCACGCCTTCGACACGATCGACCAGCTCCGGGCGGAGAAGGGGACGGCTCCAGCGGAGGGATGAGGTATGCTTCCTTGGAGCGTTTGCGCAGCTCGCAAACAGATCGGGGATCGCATGCGCACTTTTGCCCGCAACCAGAACCCGCTTCCATGGGGGCCGTCCTCGCCCCTGAAGCTTCCAGCGAAACTCAAGGTCGACACTCTCGGAGACCCGCTCGAGAGGGAAGCGGACCGTATCGCCGATCAGGTGGAGGGCTCGCCCGGTGGGGCGACGCCTGGCGGAGCCCTGCGGCCTGATAGAGGCGGAAAGGGCGCGGAGAACGCGCCCGCCATTGCCGAAGAGGCTCTGCGCTCGCCCGGCCAGCCGCTCGACCCGTCCACCCGTGGATGGATGGAATCGCGCTTCGGGCACGACTTTGGCCGGGTGCGCGTGCACAGCGGCGCGACAGCTTCGGTGGCGGCACAGGCGGTTGACGCGCTGGCCTACACCGTCGGACCTGACGTGGTTTTCGGGCGGGGGCAGTATTCCCCGCAGACGCACGCCGGCCGGCATCTGCTGGCGCATGAGCTGGCTCACGTCGCGCAGCAGGCGCAGGGCCATGGGCCGACCGTCCAGCGCAAGACATATTTTGGCCCGATCAGCGGCGCCCCCGGGAACTGGTCGGATCAGGTGAACGCCGCCAAGACC
>DATFPH010000019.1:0-15388 GCA_035264905.1 Thermoanaerobaculia bacterium | reverse complement strand
GGAGGTCGGCCCCAGCATCTTCTACTCGCTGCTGGTGATCACGGTCGCCTTCCTGCCCGTGTTCACCCTGGAAGGGACCGAGGGGCGCCTGTTCAAGCCCCTGGCCTTCACCAAGAGCTACTCCATGGCCTTCGCCGCCCTCCTCGCGATCACGCTCACGCCCGCCCTCGCCGTGCTGCTGATCCGCGGGCGCATCCTCCCCGAGGAGAAAAACCCGCTCAATCGATGGCTGATCAAAGCGTACGCGCCGGTCGTGCGCTTCGTGGTCGATCACCACTGGGCCGTGATCGCCGTGGCCGTGATCGCCATGATCTTCACCATCCCCGCCTACCTGCGGCTCGGCAACGAGTTCATGCCGCCGCTCAACGAAGGCGTGATCCTCTACATGCCGACCGCGCCGCCGGGCATGTCCGTGCCCGAGGCATCGCGCGTCCTCCAGTCCATGGACCGCCAGCTCAAAGAAGTCCCCGAAGTCGAGCGCGTCTTCGGCAAGATGGGCCGCGCCGAAACCGCCACCGATCCCGCGCCGATCGGCATGGCCGAGACCGTGGTGCTGCTCAAGCCGAAAGATCAATGGCGCAAGGGGATGACCTGGGAGCTGCTGATCCGCGAGATGGACGAGAAGCTCCGCTATCCCGGCATGCCCAACATCTGGTGGATGCCGATCCAGACGCGCACCGAAATGCTCGCCACCGGCATCCGCAGCCCGCTGGGCATCAAAGTCTTCGGAGACGATCTGGAAACCATCGAGAAAGCGGCGGTGGACATCGAAAAAGCCGTCGCCGCCGTGCGAGGCACCCGCAGCGCCTTCGCCGACCGCGCCACCGGCGGCCTCTACCTCGACGTGGTCATCGATCGCGAAGCCGCGGCGCGCTACGGCCTGCGGGTGAAAGACGTCAACGAGGTCGTCGCTTCTGCGATCGGCGGCATGAACGTCTCACGGAGGATCGAAGGGCGCGAACGCTATCCGATCTCCGTGCGCTACGCCCGCGAGCTGCGCGACGATCCGCAGGACCTGCTGGGCCGCATCCTCGTGCCCACGCCCTCGGGAGCCCAGATCCCGCTGGCCCAGGTGGCGCGCGTGGACTTCACCACCGGTCCACCGATGATCCGCAGCGAAGACGGCCGCCTCGTCGGCTTCGTGTTCGTGGACGTGGGCGACCGCCCCATCGCCGACTACGTCGCCGAAGCGCGGCGGCTGGTCGACAGCAAGGTCGATCTTCCCGCCGGAGTTCGGGTCGAATGGTCCGGACAATTCACATATTACGAGCGAGCCAAGGAGCGATTGAAAGTCGTCGTCCCGGTGACGCTCCTCCTGATCATCTTCCTCCTCTATCTGAACACCCGCTCCCTGGCCGAAACCGGCATCGTGCTCCTCGCCGTCCCCTTCTCCCTGATCGGAGCCGTCTGGCTCCTCTACTTCCTCGGCTACAACCTGAGCGTCGCCGTCTGGGTCGGCCTGATCGCCCTGGCCGGAATCGACGCCGAGACCGGCGTCGTCATGCTCCTCTACCTGACGATCTCGCACAAAGGCTGGAAGGAAACCGGCCGCCTGCGCACCTTCGCCGACCTCAAAGAATCCATCGTCGAAGGCGCCGCCCAGCGCATCCGCCCGAAGCTGATGACCGTCCTGACCGACATGATCGGCCTCCTCCCCGTGCTGGTCAGCGTAGGAACCGGAGCCGACCTGATGAAGCGCATCGCCGCCCCGCTGGTGGGTGGGATCACCACGAGCTTCCTGCTGGAGCTGACGGTGTATCCGGCGATCTTCGCGATCTGGAAGGGGCGGAAGTTGGCGCGGGAGGGGGCGGCGGAGGCGGGAGAGGTGGTGGGGCAGGAGGCGTGAAGCTGTATCGTCTCTCGACATGCCCGACCGGATTCCAGAATCCGGCTGGGCATGCTAAACTGTCGGCTCGACGACAAGGAGACGGCGTGACGAAGCTTCTCCAGAAGGCTCTTGACGAAGCGGCCAAGCTTTCCGAGGGGGAGCAGGATGCGCTAGGTTCCCTACTGCTCGACAAGATTGAAGCGGAGCGTCGGCGGGAAGATCAGAGCACTGGAATGCCGTGGCAAGAGATCCGAGAGCGCTATCCGCACCAGTGGCTGTTGCTCGAAGCGACGAAGGCGCACTCCTCGGGGGGACAGCGGATTCTCGAGAGTCTCACTGTACTTGAGACTTTCCCGGATGGGCTCTCAGCCATGAGGAGATATGGAGAGATCCATAGTCAAGACCCTCATCGTGAGCTGTACGTCCTGCACACAGATCGGGAGACCGTGGAGATCGAGGAAGTCCACTGGGCTGGAATCCGGACGGCCTCTTGAAAATCCGACTGGAGGACCGGCTTCCGTTCGTCACGGTCAAGCTCGGCCGGGGCACCGAGGAAATTGTACTGGAGAGGGTTCTCCTCGATACAGGTTCTGCTGCCACAGTGTTCGCAGTTGATGAGATTGCCACTCTGGGAATCGTCCCCGAGCACACAGATCGAATCCGCCGTATGGTCGGTATCGGCGGTGTCGAGTTTGTCCTTGCCAAGCGCATCGAGAGCCTGGCGCTTGGAGAGATCAAGGTGCGAGACTTCCCGATTCAGATTTGGGCAATGAAATACGGATTCCCCATTCAGGGATTGCTCGGCACCGACTTCTTCGTTCAGGCCCAAGTTATTCTCGACCTCGACGCATTAGAAGTCTACTCAGGCCCTCGGGATCGCTCCTGAGCCGCCCACCGCACCGAGACTGGCCAATGAAGATCCTATCCCTGAAGCTGCCGGACAATCTGGCGGAGGAGCTTACGGCTCAAGCCCGGTCCCGAGGAACGACTAGGTCGGAAATCCTCCGTGAAGCGCTGGCCGACTTTCTCGCAAAGGCACCGCAACCGGACAGGGGCTCGTTCTTGGATCTGGCCGGAGACCTGGTCGGGCGTCTCGAAGGTCCCGGAGACCTGTCATACAACAAGAAGTACCTCGACGATTACGGCCGGTGAGACCCCGGGTCCTGTGCGCTTGCCCCGAAAAGTCGGGATCGAAGGTGCAAACGATGATGCCTGCGTGAGCTGACTGCTCCTGGTGAAGTTGAAGGAAATGTTTCCGGTTCAAGGTGATGACGGCGCGGCCCTGTCCCGTCGCAAAGTCAAGGACCTGCGAGTCCGAAACAGCCCGCCCCGAATAGCCTGCCTCCTGAACGGTTAAAACATCGTGACCGAGCCGGCGAAGCTCCTCGGCCGCGGGCCGGGGGAAGTTCTCATTGGTATAGAGCCGAGCTATCCGGTCAAGCTGCCTCGTTCTCCTGAATCTGGCGCTCGATCTCCTCAGGGTGCGCTCGATGGTAGGCCCAGGCATTGGCCAAGTCCTCGGCTCGTAAGGTGGGGTAAGCTCGAAGCAAATCGGCTTCGCTGGTGCCCAAGCGTCGCGCCTGCACCAGCAGCCAGACCGGAATCCGAGTCCGGACGACGCACGCCTCGCCACCACAGACCTCCGGCCGGCTCTCGATTCCGGGAAAGGCATCCCCCAGATCCTGAACAACCCATTGGAGGAGTTGTGCCTTCTCCGCACGGGTCATTTCGGTCAGAAGCTGCTCGGCCTTTTCCAGCGTAGACATACGGAGAGTATAGCCCACCCTCTTGGCGATCTCACGCCTTCCGTGTATCCTCTTCCCGCGACCCCCATGAAGACCAAGAGGAAAAAGAACCTTCAGTACGTTCCCGGCGCGGCCGATGACGGCCTCGGGTTCTTCCCGGCCATCACCTGCCAGATCATGGGAGACGGACCGCCGCGGGTGCGCTGGGTCGTCCATCATCGAAGGCGGCAATTCCACTCCAAGAAGGAGGCCTTGGCTTCGGCGAACGCCGAGATCGCCTTGGCCTTCGAGGATTCCTCCCTCCCCTCCTCCGCCGAGCGCTTCCTCGACCACCTGCGCCAGCGGGGATTCTCCGAGCTCATGGACTTCCGCATGGCCAAGACCTTTGACGAAGACCGCCGCTCCGTGCTCGGCGACGACTTCCAGCCCGCCTTCGGAGAGGCCGCCGCCCGGCACGACCCGGTCCTGCACGCATCCATCATGGAGATCGTCAATCGCCAGATCACCGAAAGGAACCCGCCGGAGGCTCGGGAGACCTTCGAAAGGCTCCTGGCCGAGGGCTACTCCCCCGAGCACATCCGGCGGATGATCGGCCTCCTCGTCGCCCGAGGGATCACGGAAACCCTGATGAGCAGGAAACCGTTCGACGTGAACCGCTATATCGAGCACCTGCGGAAGTTGCCGGAGATCCCCCCGCCCTAGGAGAAGCCCAGGGTCCCAGGGTCAAACTATCTGACCTCGCGCACGTAGAATGGCTGGAGTTCACGATGCTCCGGCAGACCCTCTCTCCGGGCGATACCCTGCTGTTTGCCAGCGACGGCTTCGCCGAGCAGCTCGATCTCACGGATACCCCCTTGGGCTACGAGAAAGTGGCCGAGGCCTTCCGCGCCGCGGCGGGGGTATCCCCAGGCGAGCTCACCGAGCGGCTCCTCGCCCAGGTGGCGGCTTGGCGCGGGGAGCGGGAGCAGGGGGACGACCTCACTCTCGTCGTGGTCCGCATCTCGCGCTGATAAACTCCGCTGAAGGACAGGTAACGACCGCGGTCTCACGCTCGGTATGAAAAAAGAGCTCCGGCCGCCGCCGGGGCTCTTTTGCTTGCGGGCCAGATCCTCCTCCTTCCCTCTGACGTAGAATCCTCAGAACGCTCGCAAGCCCGACATGGAAAGAAGGGGGAGGACCTGATGGGAATCGCCGCAAACGTCGCCGTGGGGCTGGTCGCCGCGCTCCACGTGTATTTCCTGGTGCTGGAGATGTTCTTCTGGAAGAAGCCTCTCGGCCGGCGCGTGTTCGGCCTGACCCGCGAGATGGCGGAGGCGACGGCGGCGCTCGCCGCGAATCAGGGCCTTTACAACGGCTTCCTGGCCGCGGGTCTCCTGTGGGGGCTCAGCCTCGGACCCGACGGCTTCCCGGTCCGGGTGTTCTTCCTGATCTGCGTGATCGTGGCCGGCGTGTTCGGCGCCGCCACGGCCAACCGCAGGATCCTCTGGGTGCAGGCGCTTCCGGGCGCCATCGCCCTTGCATTGACTTGGCTGACGCGGTAGAACCCGCGCTCTACTGGAAGTAGCCGGTCACGTCGAGGATAAAGTGCACCGTCCCCGCCGCGCCATTCTTCACGGTGATCCCGCCGCTGCCGTCCGTGGCGAGCCCGAGGACCGCATTGTTGCTCCGCGTGACGCCGGGCTCAAAGTTGATCGAGCTGGTGATGGGCGCGGACTGGTTCGAGGGGAAGAGGGTCAGGTAGCCCGCGGCGGCCGCCTGGAGGACCGTGAGGTTGAGCGCCACGGCCTTCGCGCCCGCCGGCACATTGCAGGCCACGCCGGCCAGCACGAACATGCGGTTCGCCGACGGCTGCAGGGCCGGTCCGCCATGCGCTCCATTCGCGGTGCGGGTGTCGACCAAGCGGCACGGAGGCACCGCGTAGAACGAAGCCCCCGTCTCCACCGCGGGCGTGCAGGCGCTGGCGCTCCCGAGATTCGAGATCGTCACGGAGTCGACATACCAGCCCACCTCGGAGAAGCTCTCATCGTCGCCCTGGTGCCAGCGCAGCTTGGCGCTGGAGCCCGCGTAGGACGAGAGGTTGACATTGACCTGCGTCATCGCACCGATCGTGCCCTGGCACCAGGCGCGCTTGCCGCCGAGCGGGTTGAAGAAACCCGAGCTCACCGTGCCATTGAAGCCGCCGGCCGTGAAGTCTGCATCCGGCACGACGGTCCAGGTGGTACCGCCGTTCGTCGAGATCTCCAGAGTGCCCGCGTCAAAGCAGGTGGTCGCGGTGCCGTTCGTCTCAAACTCGTAGGTGTGCCAGAACGTGAGCGCCGTGCTCGCCTGCGGCACGAACGACGGCGAGACCAGGACACGGTCGGACACGACCGCTTGGCTATCGGAGAACCAGGAATGCGTGGGGGTTTGGGATTGGGCGGTCGATTGCACCCAGTCGATCAAGCCCGAGACCGCGTTGTGGGTCCAACCCGCGTTGTCGAAGCCGCCGCCCGAGAGTGCGCCCTCGAACGTCTCGGTGAACGTGCTTGTAGCAATCGGGCCGGTGGGCGTGGCGCTGCGGAGGACGGAGTTGCTTTCGCTCAGATTGTTCGAGAGGTCGACCGCGCGGACGGCGTAGTAGTAGGTCGTGCCGCTCGCCAGCGACGCGGACGTGTCGGCGTAGCTCGCGCCGGTGACCCCGCTGGCGATGAGGTTGCCCGGCCCCGGTGTGAAGCCAGGCGAGGTCGAGCGATAGATCGTGTAGGCGACCGGGCCGGCGCAGGAGGGCGTCGCGGCGGACCAGGCGAGGGTCAGCCCACAGCTCGCCGCCGCGTTGTTGGTGACGCTCGCGAGCCCGGCGAAGGACGGCGCCAGCGTGCAGACGCCCGTCGCCGTGGCCTGGACGCAAGCCGACGGTGCCGACTCACAACTGCCGGTGCCGTCGCGGCCGGTGACGCGGTAGGCGTAGGTCGTGCCGCCCGAGACCGTGCCGTCGGTGTACGGCGAGCCGGCGACGGCGGGAGCGATGACGCTGAAGGTGCCGGGCGCGGCGCAGGTGCCGATCGCCCGGTAGACGTTGAACGTCGTCGAGGCGGGCGAACCGTTGCCCCAGGTAACCTGGATCTGGTTCGGTCCGGTCGCCGAGGCCGTGCCGATCGCGGGAGCCCCGGTGGGTGTGCAAGCGGTGTCGGTGATTTTCGCCGTCCAGATCTCCTCGGCTGCGTTGTTTCTCCGGTCGGTCCAGGAGGGGAAGAACACGCCGGCGATCCCTGAGAGACTGTTGTAGTCGCCGAACTGGTTGCCCGTATCGGCGCCCGCGACCGTCTCGTCCGTCTGCGCGGACGTCACCTTGACCGCCGCTCCCCAGGTGGCCCCGTCGTCGAACGAAGACTGGTACCAGACGTCGACCTTCTTGCGGCCAGCGTTGCCGACCGTGTCGTAATAGATGATCCCGAGCGCTCCGGTGGTCTCGTCGACGACCAACGCCTGGTTGAACTGATCGTTCAGCGAGGCCTGATTGTTGATCATGACCGGCGCCGACCAGGTGGCGCCGCCGTTGGTCGAGCGCGAGAACCAGATGCGGGTCTTGCAGGTGGACGAAACGTTCGATCCCGGCTCATTGCTCGAGGTGGTGCACCCCGTGGCCCCGGTCAGGTCGGCCCACGCGGCATAGACCATGTTTTTGGCCACGGTGCGATAGGCGCCGCCCGAGACATAGATCAGGATGCGGCGGCTGTTGAAGGACGGAACGCCGATGTCGTAGCCGTCGAAGGTCGTGGCGATCTGGACCGGCGTGCCGTACGAGACGCCGCCATTGGTCGACTTGACGACGAAGATCTTGCGGTTTCCCGTGGTCGGCCAGAAGCCGAAGACGTCGCCGAAGGCGTTGGTCTTGACGTCGGCGCCGATCGCCGTGCCGGTCGATTCCGCGCCGCTCACCTGGATCGGCGTCTGCCAGGAGCCGCCCGGGCCGGTGCGCCGGTTCATGAACGCCGGCGTGCCGTTGTGCCAGATGGCGTAGATGTTGTCCTTGTATGGCGAGGTGGCACTGTGGTCGACCCACATGAGCTGTTTATCCGCATCGGTCTGGGTGCCGGAGAAGGTGGCGTCGAAGGTCCAGGTGGCACCGTTGTTGACCGATTTGTAGGAGCGCATCTGGAGCACCGTGCCCGTGGCGTTGATGCCGATCGTGGTCGACCAGGCGGTGCCGTCCGACGTCCAGTCGACGGTCGGGTCCGAGTGGAAGGAGTCGGCGACCTGGAGCGGAAGGGTCGTCTGGCTCCAGCTCGCGCCGCCATTGAGCGAGTAGAACTGGGCCTGATTGCCGCTGCCCCCAAGGTTGTTCGAAGCGCCGACGATCTTCTGCGGGTCCCAGTAGTTGACCCGGATGTCGGACTCGCTGCGCGGTGCCGACTGGGCCCCGGAGATCCGCACCTCACCAGTGACCGAAGCCGCTCGGTCGGGCCAGGTATCTTGTTCCGGCAGACCCGGCAGGAGGTCCTGATGGGTGATCATCCACTGATAGACCTCTTTGAGGACCAGCGGATAGCCGCCCGTCGGATCGTCGCCCGAATACTCCATCTCGGGATGCGCCTCGCGCCAGAGCACCCGCAGCCAGAGTGGAATCCGGATCCCGTCCTTCGCCTCCTCCGGCCGCAACAGGGAGAAGTCCTGGTTCCCGGCGATCAGCGCTTCCAGCGCGCTGCCGGGCACGACGTCCCCGGCGAGGAGCTGCGCGTCGAGAGACGGCCACTCGGTGGTTGCCCCCACCGCCTTTCCGGCGGGCACGAAAAGGACGAGAGACAGGAGGAGCACAGACGACCATCGGAACATGTACCGTTTCCTCGCGGACGGAGTTGAAGGGAGCAAGGTACCACACTCGCCCCTCTCTCCCGCCCGACCTCACCCCCCGACCCCCTCTCCCATCGCCCCCCCGTCCCCCGGGAGAGGGGGCGCCACCGCCCAAAGCTCGGAAAAAGCGAGGGTTGGGGGTTCCCCCTCTCCCGGTCGGTGGGGGGGCGATGGGAGAGGGGGCCAGGGGGTGAGGTCTACGGAGCCGGCTCCACCACTCCGTCCTGGTGTGACGCTCCGCTACGGCTGAAACCCGTCCTGATCGAACAACCCCGGAAGAACCTCGCTGCCGGGGCTCGCCGCCGGCAGCAGGTAATACTGGACGTCCCCGCTCGCCTTCTGCTCCAGCCAGACCTCGGCCTGCGAAGTCGTGAGCCTGGAGAGGATGGGCCACAGGAAGCCGTTCGGCTTCGGGCCCACGACGCGCACAATCACCTCGGCGCGGTCGGGCACTGCTCCGGCGACGCACAGCGCCTCGGCGAGGCACGGCTCGGTGCGGGTGCCCCAGCGAGAGAGCCCGGCCGGGCTGGTGATCCGCACCCACACCCGGAAACCCGGAAGCTCCGGGCTCTCCAGAGCGAGATTGGCCGGCGGCGTCTCCGGCCGCCCCGTCTGCCCGACGACCTCGCCCAACAGGAGGGAGCTGTCCGAGCTGGGCCTCCAGGTGACGAGGGCACCGCCTTCACCACCGGTCAAGGTCCGCACCTCGTTGGTCTGGGTCGTCGCGACCTTCCTGGATTCTCCCGTGGGCTCGGCATTGAGGTCGAAGGGACGCACCCAGATCTCGCTGTCGGAAGCGGCCGGCCGAAACAGTATCCAGCTCACCCAGACGGCTCCTTCGCTCGTCACCACGACGTCCGGAGAGAATTGCGCCGCGGGCTCGGTCGGATCGACGGCGCGCGCGGCGCCGAGAGGCGTCCCGGTCGGCCCGAAGGCACGAATCTGGAGCCCGTTCTCCTGCCAGACGATCACGAAGCGTCCATCGGACGCGACCGCCAGGCCGCCTCCCTGAAGGAAGGCATCCGCGGCGGCATCGTCGTTGACGTGGATCTCTCCGGTCACCGGGGCCAGATCGAGACCCAGCACGCGAGCCCGGACGTCGATCGACTGCGCCTCGGGGAGCCGCGAGAGCCAGCTGACGACCACGTTGGAGCCCGAGAGCCCGAAGCCGGTCAGATGATGGAAACCGGGGCCGCCGTCATTCACCAGCACCGGCCCCACCGTGATCTGTCCCGTCGCGTCGAGTCGCATGACGTACACGTCGGTCCGGATCGGCCGCAGCGGATCCCCCCCGGGCTCATCGTTGTTGCCCACCTCGAAGGCCACCAGGTACCCGCCGCTCGGGAGAGCGGCCACGTGCGGCCCGTACGAGATGCCGTTGGCGCCGGGATCGAGAATGGGATCGGGAAAGTCCAGCTGGCGGATGAGCCGGTCCTGGGCATCGAACAAGGCTCCGCCGACGCTGACCTGATCAGCCCCCCCGTTGCCCACCCAGAAGACCGCCCACGCGCCGGACGGCGCGACGGCCACCGATTGGATGCCGGTGAAGGAGTCGACCGTCGCGACCATCTTCAAGCGGCCGGGAAAGCCGGCCGCCGAGATCCGCCGCACCTTGAGCTGATCCGTGGAGTCCTTCCAGACCAGCAGGTATCCGTCGCCTGGAATGCTTCCGGTCGCCACTCCGGTGAAGGGCTCGACCTGGGCGAGAACGGTGGGAGCCAAGGCGAAACTGGGGATGGCCGCCAACGCGATCAGCGCGAAGGCGAGCGCCGCGACTCGATGCAGAAGACCTGATGGATTACGACCTGATGGACTGGGGGACATGGGGAGACCCTCCTGGTGAACGACCCTGTAGAGTGTACCGTTTCAGCTCGACGAACGCTGTTTCAAACAGCATACGTTGGACCCCTGGGCAAGCGTCGTGGTGCCGGACGGGCTACAATCGAAGTCCTTTTCAGGAGGTGTGCCATGGAGCTCGCCCAGCCCATCTCACGCCGGCGCTTCGCCGGCCTCCTCGGAGCCGGCCTCGCCTCGGCTGCTCTGCGTCCCGCCGCCCCGGCTGCGGCGGCGACTCCAACGCCAGCAGCGTCTCCCGATCCCAACGGCATCGTCCGCCTGAGCTCGAACGAGAACCCCTACGGCCCGCCGCCGGCCGCGTTCGACGCGATGCGCCAGGCGTTCGACCGGGTCTGGCGCTATCCCGACGAGGCGGCCGACGGCCTCATCGGGGCGCTCGCGCGGCTCCATGGCGTGGGGAACGACCAGGTGCTCCTCGGCAACGGCTCGGGCGAGATCCTCAAGATTTGCGCCGCGGCCTTCACCGGGCCGGGCCGGCCGGTGGTGATGGCCTCCCCCACCTTCGAGGCGATCGGCCGGTACACCCGCGCGGCCGGCGGCGAGGTCATCCAGGTCCCTCTCACCTCCGATCACGGCCACGACCTGGCGAAGATGCTCGAAGCGGCCCGCTTCGCCGGGCTCGTCTACGTGTGCAATCCGAACAATCCGACCGGGAGCGTGACGCCGGATCTGCGCGGCTTCCTCGCCCGTCTCCCCGCCGGCACGGCGGTGCTCGTCGACGAGGCCTATCACCATTATTCTAAGGAAGGGACCAGGGGAAATCCGTACGAATCGGTCATTCCGCTCGTCGCCGAGCACTCGAACCTGATCGTGGCGCGCACGTTTTCGAAAATCTATGGCATGGCCGGGCTGCGCTGCGGATATGCGATCGGTCGACCCGAGGCGCTCGAGCGCCTGCGCTTCCATCAGGCCTGGGACACCGTGAACATCCAGGCACTGGTGGCCGCCCGGGCGGCTCTCGACGACACCGCGCACCTGGAACGGAGCCGCCGGCTCAACCGGGAGACGCGGGCCTGGGTGACAGGCGAGCTGGCCGCGCGCGGATATGCCTCCATTCCTTCGCACACCAATTTCCTGATGACCGACCTGCGGCGGGACGTCGGCCCGGTGATCGATGCCTTACGTAAGCACCGGGTGGAAGTGGGCCGCCGCTTCACGGCCTTGCCCACGCACCTGCGGGTGACCCTCGGCACCCGTCCGCAGATGGAGCGCTTCCTGGGGGCGCTGGGCGAGGTGCTCGCGGCTCCTCCTACCTGAAGTGTCGTAACAACCCGGGAACGTTGACCTGGTCGATTGTCACTCCAAGCCTGAGTGGTGGAGGCAGCTCCGTAGACTGATCAGCGTATTGCTCGCCGCCATCTGCACCATGAAGCCGAGCCCCATGGCAAGGAGGAGAAGGAGGGAGAGCCAGAGCTGGCGCGACAGCGCAAAACCGATCAGTCCGGCTCCGAAGAGCCCCGCCATCATGGGAATGACCTTCCCCAGGCCCAGAACGGACCGGCGGTTGGCGAGGAACAAGGCGCCGAGGAGCGCCCCGACGCCGCTCGCCGCCATCAGGAACCCCAGGGTGTGCGGTCCGCCGTGCAGGATGGTCGAGGCGAAGACCGGCATCAGCACCGTGTAGGGCATGCCGGCGAGGCTCACCACCGCCAGGAGCAGGAGGATGCTGCGGTTGAGCGATTAACCACTCGCGGTAGCGGTATATCAAATCGCATACCTGTCGGACCCTATTGAACTTGCCGTAAGTTGATCCAGCCAGAGCAGAAGAGGCGACAGCGAGGGCACTGCCCGCTTGATGTAATGCCCACATCTTGGCCCTTACAAACTGAGCAAGAGACTGAGCTCGAGGGAAAGGGCGGGATCTCGGGGACGGATATGATAGGGAGGACATCAATGCCGAAGTGAAGCTGGCAGGCAGAAGCAACGCCAGTTCTAACGATGTCCTGAGTCTCTGCAACAGTCCGGCCAGCACTCTGAGCACTGAGTGCTCGCAGCAAAGGCTCGAGCGTTGCGTGGAACCGCTTCAACTCTCCTGGGGTAATGGGCGCTGGCCCGCGTATGATCCGGTGAGCTACTGCCACAAGAAAAATTGTAATGTGTGATGCGATTAGAAGGGATGCCAGAACGTGCCATGAAATACGATACCTTAGTATCAGGGCTAGCTTAGCGGGCTCCACGTCAATCGGCTCAATAAACTGCCAAATCAGTAGATAGCAAGAGACGAGCAGCAACAAGTACACAACAATTGGCGCCCACCATGTAAGTAAGATCCTACGCGCCCACGTCCGGGTAACTAGCAAAATGTCCATATGATAGGATTCTCTTCGGTTTTGATAGGCCTGATCCGGCTTCTAGTCGATCCTTATCGCTTCGCACCTAACTAAGCCGACATCGACTGAGACGCTCAACGAGCGGAGACGCCCTTCCACCGGCTGCGCATCATTCCGGTGGAGGGGCCGGGTTCGGCGCTACGAACTACCTTCCCACCCCTGCGCACATTCATCGTGTCCGGGAAAACGAAAAAGGGGGTACTACCCTGTTGCGCGAGACGTTCCTTCCACCGTTTCGAGAGAAGCTCCAGATAAACATACGAGCGAGGATTTGAAGTAGATCGGATGCTGTCTATGAATCCTTGGAGCTTACTGACGATTGTGACAAAACTGTACCCTTGCATTTCAAAAGCCACATCTTCATCGGTCATACCTACCGCCACTGTCAGCGCCAGACCTTCCCAGTGACTGAGTAGCCCAATCACGCTCAACTTCAGTTTCTCGTCCTCGTCAAAAGATTTCTGCAACCGATCGAGTGGGGCTGATGTATGCGCGTCTTCCAGGCGGGTTTCCAACAGCTCGTGGAGGCGTTCGCGAGCTTGGAGGTGCTCTGGAATTCGATTGAGAAAATATGTCGTCGCATTATCACGCCGCGCTTTGTCGTATTCCTGCTGCACTTGCTTACGGAATAGCCTCAATTGCCACCATCCGACTAAGATCGCAGCCAGCCATAAGGTTATGTTAGCAAGCTGCAATGCGATATCGGCTTTCACTTATCTCGTCCTAGGAGTTGTATCGTTGATGACCTTAGCCCTTCTTGACGACTTGAACCCCGAGTCGGATAAGGTTCTCGATCTGAACCTGTTCCAGGGCTGTTAACCGTCGCTGTTCTACCTTCCAGTCACATCCAAATACGGATCCGGGTTGGCTCCATGCCCTTTTTTTCTTCCATCTTGCAGTTGCGTTTATCCTAGACGAGTTGCGAAGGCACGTCAATGAGATTGCCAGGCATGTATAAGTGCCGCTCTTGCTGGTGTGCTTGGGGGCGGCGGCCCGACGGGCGCACTGCCAGTAAGGGCTCGTCACAAAATCAGTGCCTCATCTGCGGTGTGGAGCGCTCCCTCGCCCGGGAAGGCATCGCCGACGGCACCAAGGTGCCGGTGCGCGCCCCCCGGGACCGCTGGCGTCTCGCCGGCTATCAAGATATTGGGCCGAAGGCCCGGCCTTCTTGGAGGGGCGGCGGAGGCGAGGTCGGTGTTTGGGCTGTGGAGCCTATTGCCGGCCGCCATGGTCGCGGGGAGTGTGGGCCGGCGAGACGCCGGCGGTCCCAGGGGGGCGTTGCTCGGCTCTCGTGCCTCCCGCTCCGACGGGTTGGTGGCCCGGGCTGTAGAGGCTCCCGACGGGTCGGGCTTGTCTTTCGAATGGGTTTGTGTCTATCGTCTCCCGGACGTCAGGTTGGAGGCCCGGGGAGACGTGGCCCTGCGCCGCCGAGCCTCGAACACCGTCGCTCACGCTGCCCGATCGCTCCGCCTTGCTTCGAGCGCGGACTCGGCCGTCCACTTGGTTGACGATCGCCACGCTTCGTGCGGCCGATCCGACGCCTCGATCCCCTGGGGCCCCGAGCCGCCGCCCGCCGCCGTCGTGGCGTGAGCCGACCGCCCCCCGACGGGCGGGTCATCCAGGCCGGCGTGAGGCATCTCCGTTCCCACGTGCGATTTCGGCCCCGTGGTGTACCTCACCTGCCCCGGCATGGGTGGTTACCGCCCCGCAATGGTGGCTGTCGGCCCCGCGGGGCGGGCGGTTGGCCCCACGGATCACGATTCCTGCCCCGTGGGTCAACGAACCGGCCCCGCGGGGCCGCCAAGCTGCCCCGTCGGTCACCAGTGCTGACTCGTGGGGCAACAGACCTGCCTCGTGGGGCCAACTGCTCGACCCGCGGGGCAGAGATCGTGTCCCGCGGGTCCAACCGTCCACTTCGTGGGGCCGCCAACGTACGCCGCGGGGCCGCCAACGTACGCCGCGGGGCCGCCAACCTGCCCCACGGGGCCGTCGACGAGCTTCCCTTCGGGAGTTTCAGCTCAGCGGCCCGTCGTAGCCGGCGCGGGAGACGTTCCCGTTGAGGGATATCATCAGCGGGTGACGGTAGAGACTCCGTTCGATGGCGAGCGCTCGCGGCGCATCGCAGGGATCGTCAGCGAGGCGCTGGACGTTCCTCCGGCGGAGCGCTCCCTGGGCGCCCTGCTGCGACGTAGGGAGGCTTTGCTCAGGCGACCAGCGCAGCGCTCTCGCGGTCCACGGCCCTGAGAGCCCGCTGAATCGCGTCGACTTCGCCGGCCTCGAAGAACGGCTCACCACATTGTGTGCAGACCCAGGCAGGGACCGCTTCCCAGACAATATGGTAGCCCTTCCGATCGATGCTGAAAGGTGCTGTCGCGCGCACCATACGGCCCTTGCAGTGAAGACATTCCATGGTCAAACTCTCCTTCTGAAATCCTGCGACCATTGCAGGGGGTCGGGCCGATAGGCCGTTATGACCGCCAGATACTCGCTTTTGGGGGAGCAGACGACATGGATCGGATCGGCATTGTCACCGAAACCGAGCAGCAGACAACTATGCCCTCGTGGATCTGTCGGGTAGTCTTCGATCGCTTCCCCTTCCATCAGGGCCCGCTCCACCTCGCTCGGAGAAATCATCCGCTCTGGGTGGGACATCTGACGAATTGCATGCGGCAGAAAAAGAATCCTTCGGCGCGCTGTCTCTCGCACCCGGGTCAGAATCTCCGCCTGCTCCATAGCGATACTCTACCAGCCAGGGGCGTTGCGCCGCCAACCGGCCCGGGCTAACCTCGCG
Organism: Thermoanaerobaculia bacterium; assembly: GCA_035264905.1. Classification (GTDB taxonomy): domain Bacteria; phylum Acidobacteriota; class Thermoanaerobaculia; order Multivoradales; family UBA5704; genus UBA5704. Next base: position 7 of record DATFPH010000019.1, on the reverse strand, counting down.
TTGGATG
>DATFPH010000018.1:0-10604 GCA_035264905.1 Thermoanaerobaculia bacterium | reverse complement strand
CGCCGAACAGGCCCATCGCGCCTTCGACTTGGCGGCCGGACCGCTGCTGCAGGTCGGGCTGGTGCGCGCGGGGCACGACGATCATGCGCTGTGCGTGACGATGCACCACATCGTCTCCGACGGCTGGTCCATGGCCATCTTCGCGCGCGAGTTCGCGGTCGTCTACGAGGCCTGCGTCCGCGGCGAGCCCGCGCCTCTTCTGCCGCTGTCCGTCCAGTACTCCGACTTCGCCCGTTGGCAGAGGAGCTGGCTCCAGGGAGAGGCCCTCGAGCTCCGGATGGGTTTCTGGAGAGAGCGGCTGGCCGGCATGTCCGCCGAGCTCGCTCTGCCCACGGATCGGCCTCGTCCGGCCGTGACGGACCACCGCGGAAGATCCCTACCGGTCCGGCTGGATGCGGAGCTGTCCGCGAGGATTGCGACGCTCTGCCTTGAGGAGGGCGTCACCCCGTTCATGGTGCTGCTTGCCGCCCTCCAGTGTCTGCTGTCCCGCCATTCCAACCAGCTCGACATCGCGGTGGGAGCGCCGGTGGCCAACCGCGACCGGCGGGAGATCGAGGACCTGATCGGCTTCTTTGTCAACGTCCTGGTGCTGCGGACGGATCTCGCCGGCGATCCGAGGTTCGGACAGCTCCTGCGGCGGGTCCGGGAGGTCGCGCTCGACGCGTTCGCCCACCAGGAGGTCCCGTTCGAAAAGCTCGTCGACGAGCTGCGGCCGGAGCGCAGCCTGAGCGCGTCTCCGCTCGTCCAGGTGATGCTCGTCCTGCAGAATGCGCCGTTCGAGGATCTGCGGCTGCCCGGCGTGGAGGTGGCGCCGCTCGCGATCGAAGCGACCACGGCGAAGCTCGATCTCACCCTGTCGCTCCACCGGGATGGCGAGACCTGGAGCGGCTGGCTGGAGCACAGCGCGGAGCTGTTCGATGCGGCGACGATGCGCCGGTTCGCGGGCCATCTGGAGGTGCTGCTGGCTGGCGCGGCGGCGCAGCCGCAGATACCGATCTCATCGCTGCCGCTGCTGCGTCCGGAGGAGCGCCAGCAGGTGCTGGTGGAGCACAACGCGACCGGGGTGCGGCGCGGTCCGCAGGCGCGGCTGGAAGATCTGGTCGCGGCACAGGCGGCGCGCACGCCGGATGCGGTGGCCGTGGTCCGGGGCGCGGCGGCGGTGAGCTATCGCGAGCTGGAGAGGCGCGCGCTCCGTCTCGCCGGGTCTCTGCGCCGCCTGGGGGTCGGTCCGGAGGTGCGGGTGGGCCTCTTGGCGGACCGGACGCCGGATCTCGTGGTGGGCCTCCTGGGCATCCTGCAGGCCGGCGGCGCCTACGTGCCACTCGATCCCGCCTATCCGCCGGAGCGGCTGGCCTGGATCGTCGCCGACGCGGGCGTGGAGCTGGCGGTCGCGACCGGCGACCCGGGGCGGCGGCTGCCGGACTCCGTGCGCACGGTGCGTCCGGAGGCCGCCGCGGAGGCCACGGAGGAGACTGCGCGCCGCGACGAGCCCGACGAGCGCGGCGGGTGGGGCCAGCTGGCCTACGTGATCTACACCTCGGGATCGACGGGCCGCCCCAAGGGGGTGTCGATCGAGCACCGCAGCGCGGTGGAGCTGGTGCGCTGGGCTCTGGAGGAGTACTCGGCGGCGGAGCTCGCGGGAGTCCTGGCGGCGACGTCGATCTGCTTCGACCTGTCGGTCTTCGAGCTGTTCGTGCCGCTGTCGTGCGGCGGCTGCGTGGTGCTCGCCGAGGACGCGCTGTCGTTGGGGAGCGTGACGGCGCAGGTGACGCTCCTGAACACGGTTCCGTCGGCCATGGCGGAGCTGGTGCGGGGCGAGCTACCGGCCGGATTGCGGACGGTGAACCTGGCGGGCGAGCCGCTGCGCGCGGACTTGGTGGAGAGGATCTGCCGCCATGACCAGGTGCGGCGGGTGGTGAACCTGTACGGGCCGTCGGAGGACACGACGTACTCGACGTACGCGGTGGTGCCGGCCGGCGTGGAGCGGGTGCCGATCGGCCGGCCGGTGTCGAACACGCAGGCGTACGTGGTGGACGGCCGGGGAGGGTTGTCCCCCCTGGGAGTGGCCGGCGAGCTGTACCTGGGCGGCCACGGTCTCGCGCGGGGCTACCTGGGCCGCGCAGAGCTGACCGCGGAGCGGTTCGTGCCGGATCCGTTCGGCGCGAGCGGCGGCCGGCTGTACCGGACGGGGGACCTGGTGCGCCGCCGGGCGGACGGGGAGCTGGAGTTCCTGGGCCGTCTGGACCATCAGGTAAAGGTGCGGGGCTACCGGATCGAGCTGGGGGAAGTGGAGTCGGAGCTCGTGAGCCATCCGGGAGTCGAGTCGGCGGTGGTGGAGGTGCGGACGGTGGGCGAGGACCGCCGGCTGGTCGCCTACGTGGTGGGAGAGGGCTGGTCGGAGGCGGACCTGCGGTCGCATCTGGAGCGGCGGCTGCCGGCCTACATGGTGCCCTGGGCGCTCGTGCGGCTCGGGGAGCTGCCGCTCCTACCCAACGGCAAAGTGGACCGCAAGGCCCTGCCGGCTCCGGAGCCGCGGTCCGCAGCAGGGGGAGGGGCTCCGCGGACGCCTCTGGAGGAAATGCTGGCCGGCATCTGGTCGGAGCTCCTGGGGCTCGACCGGGTCGGTACCACGGACAGCTTTTTCGACCTCGGCGGCCACTCCCTCCTAGCCACCCGGGTCGTGGCGCGCGTGCGGGAGGCGCTGGGAGTTGACCTGCCGGTGCGCGCCTTGTTCGAGGCGCCGACCCTGGACGCCCTGGCGCAGAGAATCGAGCGGGAGCGCTCCGGGATGCAGGGATCCGAGCCGCCGCTCGTCCCGGTTCCGCACGTAGGTGGCGCGCCCCTCTCCTTCGCCCAGGAGCGCCTCTGGTTCCTGGATCAGCTCGAGCCTGGCGCCGCCTCCTACAACAGCGTGGTCGCAGTGCGGCTGCGCGGGCATCTCGACACCGCGGCTCTGCGGGCGGCGATCGCGGGTCTGGTCCACCGCCACGAGGCCCTGCGCACGACCTTCTCCGACCTCGGCGGCGTTCTGGTGCAGAAGGTGGAGCCCGGGTCCGAGCCGCCGTTGCCGCTCCTCGATCTTTCGGCGTGCGGGCTCCCGGAGAGCGGACGGCTCGTCGCGCGCATGGCAGGAGAGGAGGTCCGGCGGCCGTTCGATCTCGCAGTCGGCCCGCTGCTGCGCACCATCCTCCTCCGGCTGGAGCCGCGGCAGCATGTCCTGGTGCTCGCCATGCATCACATCGTCTCGGACGGCTGGTCCCTGGGCGTGCTGGTGAGCGATCTGGCGGCGCTCTATCGAGCCGCCGCCGTCGCCGCGCCGTCGCCTCTTCCGGCGCTCCCTGTCCAGTACGCCGATTTCTCGATCTGGCAGCGGAGCTGGCTCACCGGCAAGGTGCTGGCGCGGCAGGTCGCGTACTGGAAGCGGCGTCTGGAGGGGGCTCCGGTGCTGGAGTTGCCGGCGGACCGGCCGAGACCCGTGAGGCGCACGCTGCGGGGCGCCGCAGTGGCCGTGGAGATGCCCACGGAGCTCTCGACGGCTCTCGCCCGCTTCGCGCGGACGCTGGGGGCGACCCTGTTCATGGCGCTCCTGGCCGCCTATGCGGCGCTGCTGTCGCGGCTCTCCGGTCAGCGCGATCTGCCGATCGGTTTCCCGATCGCCAATCGCTCCCGCCGCGAGCTCGAAGGCCTGATCGGCTTCTTCGCCAACACCCTCGTCCTGCGTATCGATCTGACCGGAGATCCGACGGGCGGAGAGCTGCTGCAGCGCGTGCGCGAGATCGCGCTGGAGGCCTACGATCACCAGGACGTTCCGTTCGAGAAGCTGGTCGAGGAGCTCCAACCGCCGCGCAGCCTCGGCACCACCCCACTGTTCCAGGCTCTCCTGGCGGTGCAGAACGCGCCGATGGCTCCGTTCGCGCTGCCCGATCTCGTCCTGGAGCCGGTGGACGTGGACGTCGCCACCGCGAACTTCGATCTGGCGCTGTCGGTGGGGGACACGGAGCGGGGGCTGTGCGGGATCCTGCGGTACAGCGGCGATCTGTTCGACGGCACGACCGTGCGGCGGTGGCTCGCGCACCTCGGGGTCCTGGCGAGGGAGCTGGCCGGGCGTCCGGACCGCCGCCTCGGCGAGCTGCCGCTCCTCGGCGAGCCCGAGCGCTACCAGCTCCTGGTCGGCTGGAACGACTCCCGGGACGGGGGTCCGCCGGCCCCGAGCTACCTGAGCCGGGTCGAGCTCTGGGCGCTACGCACGCCGGATGCTCCGGCGGTTGTGTGCGAAGGCCGGACGCTGAGCTACGCCGAACTGAGCGGGCAGGCGCGGGCGCTGGCCGGGCAGCTGTGCGAGCTCGGCGTGGGACCGGAGGTGGTGGTCGGGCTCTGCCTGGACCGGTCGATCGACGCAGTTGTCGGGATTCTCGGCATCCACCTCGCGGGAGGGGCCTACCTGCCCCTCGATCCGATGCTGCCCGGCCCCCGCCTGGCGTTCATGCTGGACGACGCGCGGGCGCCGGTGGTCATCGTACGGCCCGGCATCCTCGAGGCGCGGCCGGAACTCGCGGCCGGAGGCAGGACCGTCTTTCCGTGGCGCCGCGGTTGGCAGCCCGCCCCCTGTGCCGGGCCGGCCGGAGGAGGGGAGCCCGGGAGTCTCGCGTACGTCATCTATACGTCGGGCTCCACCGGGCGTCCCAAAGGGGTGGGGGTCGAGCACTCGCAGTTGATGAGCTATCTCAGCGCCGTCCTGGGCCGCCTCGGCCTCTACGGTCCGGCGTCCTTCGCGACGGTCTCCACGCTCGCCGCGGACCTGGGGCATACCGCGATCTTCGGAGCCCTGGCCTCCGGCGGCTGCCTGCACATGGTGGCCGAGGAGCGGATCGCGGACGCCGAGGCTCTCGCCGAGGCGTTCGCAGCCCACCCGGTGGACTGCCTGAAGATCGTGCCGTCGCATCTCCGGGCCCTCCTCCATACGTCACGCCGTCCGGAGAAGATTCTGCCCCGGCGGCGCCTGATCCTCGGCGGCGAGGCGAGCGACGGGCCGATGATCCGGGCGCTGCGGACGCTGGCTCCGGGCTGCGCGGTCTTCAATCACTATGGTCCGACCGAGACGACGGTGGGGGTGGCGGCCTGCCGGGCTCCCGACCAGGACCGGATCCGGAGCACCGCGACCCTGCCCCTGGGGCATCCCCTCGCCGGCGCGGAGATCCACGTGCTGGACGAGACCCTGCAACCGGTCCCGATCGGCGTGCCGGGCGAGATCTGGATCGGCGGCCGCTCGGTCGCCCGCGGCTATCTGGGACATCCCGACCTGACCGCTGGCCGCTTCGTCCCCGATCCCTTCGGGGGTGTCCCGGGAGGCCGGCTCTACCGCACCGGGGATCTCGGCCGCCGCCTGCCGGACGGGGCGGTCGAATTTCTCGGCCGGATCGATTTCCAGGTCAAGATCCGGGGATTCCGCGTCGAGACGGCCGAGGTGGCGAGCGCTCTCGGCCGGCTCGCGGAAATTCGCGAAGCGGCCGTGGTCGCCCGTCCGGGCCCGGATGGTGAGCCGCAGCTGGTGGCGTACGTCGTTCCGGCCGCCGGAGCGGCGGCGGGCGCCGGCCTGAAGGAAGGCTGGCGTGCGGCGCTTCGCGCCGAGCTGCCCGCCTACATGATCCCCTCGGCGTTTCAGCGGCTCGACAGGCTGCCACGGACCGCCAACGGCAAGCTCGACATGGGCGCGCTTCCCGAGCCGGTCGCGGAGCCGGCCGAAGAGGGCGAGGCGGAGGCGCCGCGCGGGGAGATCGAGGCGGCCCTCGCGGCGATCTGGTGCGAGCTCCTGAGCAGGGAGTGGGTCGGGCGCGCGCAGGATTTCTTCGCTCTGGGCGGCCATTCCCTCCTGGCAACCCAGATGGTGTCGCGGGTACGGCAGGCCTTCGGCATCGAGCTCCCGCTCCGCGCCGCCTTCGAGGCGTCGGCGCTATCGGCGCTCGCGGAACGGGTGGCACTGGCGCTGGCCCATCGGGGTGGGGAGGCGCCGCCGATCGTGCCCGTGCCGCGGGACCGCGAGCTCCCGTTGTCATTCGCGCAGGAGCGCCTCTGGCTTTTACATCAGGTCGAGCCGGAAAGCCCGCTGTTCAACATCCCGCTGCGCATCGTCCTCCGGGGGCGGCTCGACATCGATGCCCTGCAGCGCTCTCTGGACGCGATCGTCGATCGCCACGAGATCCTGCGGACCACCTTCCCGGAATCGCTGGGTCGGGCAAGGCAGACCGCGGCCGTGGGCCTCCGCCTCGGGCTGCCGGTGATCGATCTGGCGGATCTCTCCGCGGCAGACCGTGTCCGCACCGCCCGGTCCCTGTCCGCCGCCGAGGCGCGGCGGCCCTTCGACCTCGTGCGCGGCCCCCTGTTCCGGACTCTCCTCGTGCGCCTGGCGCCCGGCGAGCACGCCGCTCTGCTCACGCTCCACCACATCATCAGCGACGGCTGGTCGCGCGGCGTCCTCATCCGCGAGTTGGCGGCCCTCTACGAGGCGTTCACCCGGCGCGGTGCATCACCGCTCCCGGATCTGCCCATCCAGTACGCCGACTACGCGGTCTGGCAGCGCATGTGGCTCGCGGACGGCGGTGAGGAACGGCACCTCACCTACTGGCGGCCGCAGCTGGCGGGCCTGCCAGCCCTGGAGCTGCCGACCGATCGTCCCCGTCCGGCCGCGGCGCGGCACAGCGGCCGGAACGTCACCTTCACGCTGCGCCACGCCTTGGTCGATGCACTCCGGAGCGGGTCTCCGGGGCTCACTCCGTTCATGGTCCTATTGACAGTCTTCGAGGTTCTTCTGGGTTGCCTGTCGGGCCAGGAGGACTTCGCCGTGGGCGCCGACGTGGCGAACCGCGAGAGGCTGGAGACCGAGGGCCTCATCGGGTTCTTCGTCAACCAGCTCGTGTTGCGGGCGGACCTGTCGGGAGATCCGACGTTCGCGGAGCTGCTCGCGCGAGCGCGCGGAGTGACGGTAGGCGCCTTTGCGCACCAGGACATGCCCTTCCAGCGCCTGGTGCGCCGGCTCGAGCTGCCCCGCGAGGGGGGCCGCCAGCCGCTCTTCCAGGTCAAGCTGGTGTTCCAGAATGCTCCTCTGCCCACCCTGTCGCTGGAGGGGCTCGAGCTGGTCCCGATGGATGTCGAGATCGAGGTCACCCAGCTGGACCTGATCCTTTTCGCTCAGCCCTGGAAGGACGAGATCCGTTGCTCGCTCCACTACGACACCGATCTGTTCGAGGCCGGGACGGCGGCCCGCATGGCCTGGGAGCTCGAACAGCTGCTCGCGGCCGCGGCCGCAGACCCGGAAGTCCGCTTCAGCGGGCTCAGAGCGCATCTGGCCCGCGTGCGGCGCGAAAGAGAAACCGCGGAAGAAGAGAGGATCGCCACGATGAGCTTCAACAAGTTCAAATCCATCAAGCCGAAGCCTGTCAAGCTGTCGGAAGAGCCGCTCGTGGAAATGGAGCCGCTGCGGCCCGGAGAGAGACTGCCGCTCCTCGTGCGCCCCGCGGCCCCGGACGTCGACCTGGCGAGTTGGGCGGCCCATCACCGGGGTCTGATCGAGGAAAAGCTGGCCCTGCACGGATGCCTGCTCTTCCGCGGATTCGAGATCAATACGCCGCCGCGGTTCGAGTCGTTCGCCGGCGCCCTCTGTCACGAGCTCTTCAACGAGAACGGAGAGCACCCCAGGACCTCGATCACCGGAAACGTCTACACGCCGGTATTCTTCCCGTCCGATCAGCACCTGCTCTGGCACAACGAAAATTCTTTCAATCATTCGTGGCCGATGAAGATCTTCTTCGCCTGCGCGCGTCCGGCCGACCGGGGAGGGGAGACGACCATCGTCGACAGCCGCGAGGTCTTCGATCGCGTGGATCCGGCGGTGCGGGAGAAGTTCATGCGGCGGGGGATCACCTATGTGAGGAACTACGGGCAGGGCCTGGGTCTCGACTGGCGCAGCGTGTTCCAGACCGACGACAGGGCCGTGGTCGAGGACCGGTGCAGGGCCAACGGCATGCACTTCGAATGGAAAGCGGGAGACCGCCTGCGCACCGAGAGCACGCGTCCGGCCGTGGTGAGGCATCCGCGGACGGGTGAGCTATCGTGGTTCAATCAGGCCCAGCACTGGCACATCTCGTGTCTCGATCCCGCCACGCGGGAATCGATCACCGCTCTGTTCGCGGAGGAGGACCTGCCGCGGAGCTGCTACTACGGCGAGGGCTCTCCGATCGAAGACAGCGTGATGCAGGACGTCCTCGGCATCTATCGCGAGCAGGAGGTCTGCTTTCCCTGGCAGGAGGGGGACGTAATGATGCTGGACAACGTCCTCACCGCCCATGGGCGCAATTCCTTCCAAGGTGAGCGCAAGATCCTGGTCGTCCTGGGTGACATGACGAGCTTCGACGACGTCCGCATGTGAGCGAGATCGCGATGCACGATTCCTTGGAAGGTTACCGGCTTTCCCCGCAGCAGAGGCGTCTCTGGATGCTTCTCGACGGCGCGAGCGCCCCCCCGAGCGCCTGTGGCATCGCGCTCGACGGGGACCTCGACCCGCGAGCCCTCGAGGCGGCCTTGACGCTCCTCGTGGAGAGCCACGAGATCTTCCGCACCTCCTTCGTGCGCCGGCCGGGGATGCGCGTGCCTGTCCAGGTGGTCTTTCCGCCGAAGCCGGCGCTCTGGGAACGGGTTGATCTGAGCGATCGGGAGGCCGGGGCCAGGCAGCTCGCGCTGCGGCGGTTGTTCCTCCGGCAGGCCGGCTCGGCGATCGAGGCGGACCGCGCCTGGGCGCTGCGTCCGGTCCTCGTGCGTTGCGGCCCCGCCCGCCACGTGCTCCTGCTGGCTCTGCCCGCCCTCTGCGCGGATGGCCGGACGCTCGACCTCCTGCCGCGGGAGCTGGGACGTTTGTATGCCGCATGCCGCGAGGGGGACGGGGGCCTCGCCGAGCCCGTGCAGTACGTGCAGGTCTCGGAGTGGCTCAACCAGCTCGACGCCGACCCCGACGCCGATCCCGGCCGCAGGTTCTGGCAGCAGCGGGCGGTTCCCCCCGCACTTCCGCTCGGGCTTCCGTTTGAGCGGGCGGGAGCTTCCGCCGGGTCCACGGCCTCGGTTCCGGTCGCGGATCTGGCGGTTGCAGGAGACGGCTTCGGGGCGACTCCGGCGGCCGTGCTGCTGGCGTCCTGGGCGGCGCTCCTCCACCGGCTCACCGGCCGCTACGAGATCGTCGTGGGGACGCTCTTCGACGGCCGCACCTTCGAGGAACTCGCGGAGGCCTGCGGTCTCTTCGCCCGGTCCCTGCCGGTCAGCCTGCGCTGTGGCGGCGGGGATCCGTTCCGCGCGCTGGTGGGAGAGGTCCGGGATGCGCTCGCCAGGGCGGAGAGCTGGCAGGATTGCTTCGTCGGGTGGGAGTCGCCTCCGGCCGCCGGGAGTCGGGCTTTCCATCATGCCGCCGGCTTCGCGCTGACGGAGACCCCGGCCGCGTGCTCCGCCGCGGGGATCGATTTCTCTCTCTGGGAACGCCGGGTCGCCGGCGAGCGGTCGGTGATCGAGCTCGACGTCCGGCTGCATCGAGACCGGGTCGCCGCCGCGCTCCGGTTCGCGCCCGCCGCCCTGTCGCGCCGCGAGGCCGCGCGGATGGCGGAGCAGCTCGCGATTCTCGCCGCCGACGCCCTCGAGCATCCGGACGCGGAGATCGGAGCCCTCGCCATCCTCGGCCGGAAGGAGCGCCGTCTGCTCGTGACGGAGCTCAATGCGACGGCGGTCGCGGTCCCGGAGCGCCCGGTCCATTCTCTCTTCGAGGAGCAGGCCGCGCGGACGCCGGAAGCCCCTGCGGTGGTGCACGGCGACGTCACCCTCACCTACCGGGATCTCGACCGGCAGGCCAACGGCCTCGCGTGCCGCCTGAGCGAGCTCGGGGCCGGTCCCGACATGCCGGTCGCGATCCTCGCGGAGCGGTCGCCGCAGATGCTCGCTGCCATTCTGGCCGTGCTCAAGGCGGGAGGCGCCTATCTGCCGATCGATGCCGGCTATCCGCCCGCCCGAATCAGGCAGCTGCTCGAGGACGCGCACGTGCCGATCATCATCGCCGGCGGAACCCTGCGCGACCGGCTGCCAGCGGATCCGGCCCTGATCGTCGTCGATCCGGAGGAGCGCGCCGGCCTCTCCGCTCCGTCGGGCCCGGCGGGCTGGACGGCTCCGGAGAGTCTCGCCTACGTCATCTACACCTCGGGCTCGACGGGGCGCCCGAAAGGCGTCATGGTTACCCATCGTGGCCTGAGCAACTATCTCGCCTGGGCGGCCACCGCCTATGGGGTGTCCTCCGGCTGCCGCGCTCCGGTCCACTCGCCGATCGGCTTCGACCTCACGGTCACGACTTTGTTCGCACCGCTCCTGGCCGGCGGGTCGGTGGTCCTGCTGCCCGAGGAGCAAGGTATCGAGGCGCTCGCCGACGATCTGGCGGCGAGCGATTCCGCGCTCGTGAAGCTCACGCCCTCCCACCTCGACGTGTTGCGCGAGCTCCTGCCGGCCAGCGGCCGGACCGCCCGCGGGCCGCGGGTGCTGATCCTCGGCGGCGAGGCGCTCACCGGCCGGCTCCTCGCCGCGTG
>DATFPH010000017.1:0-10603 GCA_035264905.1 Thermoanaerobaculia bacterium | reverse complement strand
CGAGCGCTATCCCGATAGGGTGATCCGCATCTGGGGAGAGGAGAGCCTGCCGGAGAATCTGCGCGGCGAGCTCCTGGAGCTGGCCGAGCTGATCGACGAGGCCGGCGTCGAGGCGCTGGAGCTGAAGCTGGCGAACGAGCGGCGGGTGGCGGACGGGATTCTGGAGGGGTGAGGGGCCTCTCGGTTACAATGAGACGCGACTTCCTCAAAGGAGGATACGTGAGCGCGATCAAAGAAGAGGCCCGCAAGGTGATCGAGGATCTCCCGGAAGACGCCACCTGGGACGACCTGATGTACAAGCTCTACGTCCGGCAGAAGATCGAGGCCGGCCTCCGCGCCGCGGACGAAGGGCGTGTCCTTTTCCATGAGCAGGTGAAGCAGAGATTCCTCTCTGCATGAAGAACGGGACTCGAGAGGTTCAATAACGAGCATTAGCGCTCAGCAAGACGAGTCAGAGCCACATTATGGCAAAGACGATCACCTGGCTCCATCTTTCCGATCTCCATTGCTGCCCGTCGATGACGGGCTACGACGCTGACCAGGTGTTGGCCTCTCTGCGAGACGATCTGCGCAAGCTGGAGGAACGCCACGGGCTGCGCCCAGACCTGGTTTTCTTCACCGGTGACGCCGCCTACGGCCGGCTGGGCACCTCTAGAGACCGCGACCTGGAATCCCAGTTCGACGAGGCGACACTCTTCTTCCAGGAGATTCTCTGCATTTACACCGAGCCGATACCCGCCGAAAATCTCTTCCTCGTGCCGGGGAATCACGACATTGACCGGCAGAAAGTTCAGGACAAAGAGACTGCCTGGCTCGAGAAGCTCGCAGCCGACTATTCCGTCGATCCCATCACGGCGATGATCCGAGACGCGTCTCCCGTGTGGCAAGACTACATGCGCCGGCTCGGGGCCTATCGCGACTTTCTGAAGGTGGCCGACCTTTCCCATCTGTTGCAGGATGAGGAGCGCCTCGTCTTCAGCCATGTGCGTGAGATGCAGGGGCTCAAGGTGGGCATTGCTGGCCTGAGCTCCGCCTGGTCGTGCCGTGGCACCGGCAACGATGAAAAGAGCAAGCTATGGCTCGCCGGCGACTGGCAGATCAACCAGCTTCATAGCAACCTTCGCCATGCCGACCTGCGCATCTGCCTCGTCCACCATCCGACCAACTGGTTCGTTCCTGCGGAAGACTCGGCTCTACAACCCGATTTCGAAGGCTGCTTTCATTTTCACCTCCATGGGCACGAGCACTCCTCCTGGGTGACGGCAAACGGCGTCTATACGCGGATCGCCGCGGGCGCGTGCTACGACTGCTCCGACAAACCGAATGGCTACAACATCGTTCGGCTGGATCTCGATACTGGCCAGGGTGAAGTGTGGCTACGTGAGTATAAAAAGGAAGGCCGCGCTTGGCGGGGCAATGAGATCCCAGGAAAGACCGACGAGCGCGGCGTCTGGCAGCTCCCGTCTCTTCGTTGGTTGCCGGGCGGTACCAGGCCGAAGGGCATTAAGCCGATGCTTCCGCAGCCGCTGGCGCCAGAAGTGCCGCTGCCGACCCTCTCTTCGGGCCCGGAGTCTCGGGGTGTCTTCGGCAGACGGAAGGACATTCAGGCCCTCGCCGATACATTGGTGAAGAAGCCCATCGTGCTCGTCTACGGCTTGAGCGGCATCGGCAAGACCTCCCTGGTCGGCGAGGTCGGGCGTACCGAGGCACACCAGAATCGCGAGTTTCACCACATTGCGGCCTTTCCTGGTCTTCAATTCGAGACTCTTTTTCAACTGCTCGCCCCCGCACTCGGTTCGCGGGAAGAACGTCCCACTCTTATGGGAGTCGGCGGGCAGCTCAGTTTCAGTCCGCTCGCCGCTTGGGCGCGCAAAGCGCAACCCTGTCTGATCCTTCTCGAACGCGCCCACGAGCTGTTCTCGGAGACCGGCTTTCTGGACCATCGTGTCGGCGAATTCTTGCACGCGATCGCACAGCATGCACCACAGGCTCGCGTCGTCCTCGAGAGCCGGCAGCAGCCGCCCAGAAGGCTCCTGCTGGACAGGATTTTGCAGGTTCGTCGCGTTCAGGGTCTCGGCGTGGAAGCCGTCGGGGAGTACTTCCAAAGGCCTTTTCCCGAGACACCGGAGATTGGTTGGAGCTTGCAGGAGGACGCGGCCTCCCACATCTACTCCCGGCTCGGTGGCGACGAGAAGGGAGTCAACAGTGCGCATCCACTGGGCATGCTCCTGCTCGCCACCGTGGCTCGCGGCCTCGGGGTCGCGCCACTGGAGGTTCTCTCCCGGCATAGGGCGAAGCTTCTCGAAGAGCTCAACGACTCTCTCTTCGGAGACCTCTTCGACCATGTCCTAACGGCTCAGGAGACGGCGATCCTGAAGACCTGCTCGCTCTACCGCGAGGGGATTGCCATACCCGACCTGCACGTCGAGACGTTGAGCCGGCAGGCCGGCGACTCGGGCGAGGCATTTCATGGCTTGATCCGTCGCTGTATCATCACACCAGGTCCCAATCAGGAGCACTACTATCTACATACCCTGCTGGCCGAGCTCGCAAGGCAACGCTTCGCGGCAGGCAGTAACGAGTTCTTCCTGGCCCATGAGGCCGTCGCGGATGCCTGGCTGTCGCGCCTCAAGCTGAGCCAGCGGCCGACTCTCGCGAATATCGTCGCCACGCGGGAGGCGCTTCACCATCTCGCACAGGCAGAGCGTTTCGATCGCCTAGCTGAAATCACCGCCAGACTGCTGGATAAAGGTGTCGTGCCGTTTCTTGAAGATCTTCAGATACGATTGTTCAACCAGCGGCAGTTCAAGGAACAGCGGTCCGTTTTGGCGCTCTGGGTGGTGATTGAGGAAGACAATCACAAAGCACACCGTTTTGTGGCCGAAGCGATTGAACGAGTCGAGGGGCGCGGTGTCGATGAGGCTCTCCTGCACTATGAAATTGCACTGAGTTTCCTACCTGCCTACCCTCACTACCTCACGAGCTTCGGCCGTTGTTTGTTGGCGCGAGGAGAAGAGGCTCGGCTCTTGGAGTACGTGTGCGCCATGGATGCAGGAGACCGGCGGAAGGCACTGACCGACGACGTGTTCTACAGCGTGTATTCGGCATGTGTGGCACGCAGCGGGCAGCCGGAGGAGGCTTCCCGCCTGCGGCAAGAGCGCATCGATGCGGGATCAAACAATGCAGCTTTCTATAATGACGAGGCTCTCTATCAGCATAGGAAGGGAAACTCTGCCGGGGCTTTGCGGAGCCTTGAGTTAGCCGAGAAGAATCATGCGGCCGATGACTTCACGCTTTCCATCAAGGCTCAGATCCTTGGCGAGTCTGGTCAGGGAGTGGAGGCTTCCCGCCTGCGGCAAGAGCGCATTGATGCTGGGTCACGCGACGCGGCTTTCTATGCTGACGAGGCCCTCTATCAGCACAGGAAGGGCAACTCTGCCGGGGCTTTGCGGATCCTTGAGTTGGCAGAGAAGAATCATGCGGCCGATGATTTCACGCTTGCCACTAAAGCTCAAATTCTTGGAGAGTCCGGTCAGGTAGCGGAGGGTTCCCGCCTGCGGCAAGAGCGCATCGATGCGGGATCAAACAATGCAGCTTTCTATAATGACGAGGCCCTCTATCAGCACAGGAAGGGTGACTCTGCCGGGGCTTTGCGGATCATCGAGTTGGCCGAGAAGAATCATGCAACCGATGACTACACGTTTGTCATCAAGACTCAGATCCTTGGAGAGTCCGGTTAGGGAGTGGAGGCTTCCCTCCTGCGGCAAGAGCGCATTGATGCGGGGGCAGGCAAGGATTCAACGCTTGCTGACTGACTACCTGCGGCAAATGACTGGAGTCAGAGCGACAGGTGATCCTCTCGTGAGGAGCGGGCCAGCCCGGCTCATCGGGTGGCGAGCCGCTCTGCCGCTCGTCCCCTTACTCGTCCTGCTCGCCGCCTGCGGTCCGCGGGCGACTCCCCGCGCCCTAGCCGAGCGCCCGCCATCCGAGTCTCCCGAAGTCCCTGTGGTCTTCGTTCCCGGAGTCACGGGAGTCGTCCTTCGTGATCCCAAGACCGGCGAAGCGGCCTGGGGGACCGGCCGGAACCTGGTGCGACCCCACGATGACGGCTACGGCCTGGCTTTGCCCCTCGTTCACGAGGACTCCGGCCTGCCGGTCCTCGAGCCCGTAACCCCGATCGAGCAGCTCTCCCTCTTCGGTATCCACAAACCGATCTACGGTCCGATCCGGGAGCTTCTCACCGGAGCCGGATACGTGCAGGGGGATCTGAAGGCGCCCCGGCCGGGAGAGACTCTCTTCTTCTTCGCCTATGACTGGCGGCGGGACCTGATAGAGAGCGCCGGGCTGCTGCGCCGGCAGTTGGAGGAGCTTCGGCGGGTGCAGGGGCGCGATTGGCTGGAGGTGGATCTGATCTGCCAGTCGAGCGGTGCTCACCTGTGCCGGTATCTGGCGAAATATGGGGCCGTTCCGCTGGCCGAGGCCGAGGCGGGCCAGGGTGGTCTGCCTCCGACCCTGGCTGTGCGACGGCTCATCCTGGTCGGGTCGTCCAACGGCGGGAGCCTGCGGATCCTGCGGGAGATCGCTCGGGGCCGGCGCTATGTCCCGCTGATCGGCCGCTGGATGCGTCCCGAGGTGACGTTCACGTTTCCTTCCCTCTTCCAGGATCTCCCCATCTACCGGCGCGATCTGTTTCTAGACGCGAAAGGGCAACCGCTCGATGTCGATCTCTTCGATCCCGAGAGCTGGCGCCGCTATGGCTGGTCCGTCTATGGAAAAGAGATGGCACGACGACTGCGCGCGAGCGGATACCCGCGGTTCCTCGGCGACGCGGCGGACCGGGACGTTTACCTCCGCCGCATGCTTTCCGAAGCGCGGCGCTTCCAGGAGCTTCTGCGGGCGGATGCTCCTCACTTCGGGGAGACCCGCACGTACGTCATCGGAAGCGCGGACCAGCCGACGCCGGACCGGGCCGTCCTGCTCCGGGAGGGAGGGGGCTGGCGGACGTTGTTCACCGGAGATCGAGATCTGCGCCGCCGCCCCGTGCTCCATGCGCTGGCCACGGCGAGCGGAGACGAGCATGCGACGTTGGCGAGCCAGGACTGGCTGTCTCCTCAGGAGCAGGCTGCCCTGGCCCTGCCGCCCCGGCGCGTCCGAGGCGGCCATTTCGAGGCGCTTCTGACGGCCGAGGTCAAGACTTTCCTCCTGGAAGCGCTCGGCCGGACATCGAGCTACGGCGCCTTGAACACCTCGCCCCCCTTCATCACGAACACGACCCGCTCGAACGCTCCGGTATCCTTCAGCGGATCTCCCTCGACCGCGATCACGTCCGCATATTTACCGGGCTCGATGGTTCCGATGAGCTTCTCCATGCGGAGCAGCTCGGCGCCGCGGACGGTGGCCGTGCGGATCGCGTCGAGGGGGGACATGCCGTAGTCGATCATCCGCCGCAGCTCGCGCGCGGCGGTGCCGTGCTCGAAGGCTCCCACGTCCGTGCCGAAGGCGATCTTCACCCCCTTTTGCATCGCCTTCTGGAAGACCTCCTTGTGGTGGGCCACGATACGGTGCCGCAGCTCGGTGTCCTCTTCTTTCGAGTCCGGGAGGTAGACCGAGAGGGTGGGGCACCACCAGGTGCCGCGCTGGACCATGAGGTCGAGCGCCTCGTCGTCCAAGAGCATGCCGTGCTCGATCGAGCGGACGCCGGCGCGGATGGCGTTCTTCGCTCCCTCGCCGCCGTAGGCGTGGGCGGCCACGTCCTTGCCCCAGCGCCGCGCCTCGTCGACCACCGCGCGCAGGTCGTCCTCGGAGAACTGGCTGAGCGGCTCCAGGGTGACCGGATTGATGTGCCGCATGGTGCCGGTCGCGTAGACCTTGATCCAGTCGGCGCCGTATTTCACCTCCCGGCGCACCTCGGCGATCATGGCGTCCCGCGAGTCGGTGAGCGCCGCCGGATCGGGGACGTCGAGGTCGGGGTTGAGCCCGCTGTTGTTCATGTGGCCGCCGGTGATGGTGAGGGCATACGTCGAGACCAGCAGCCTGGGACCCGGCACGATCCCGCGCTCGATGGCGTTGCGCAGGTCCACGTCCGCGAACCCCGCCCCTTCGCTGTCCAGGTCGCGCAGCGTGGTGAACCCCGCCTCCAGGTCCTTCTTCGCCGCCGCCACGCCCTGGATCGTCCGGAACGCCTGGGACTTGGTGATCACCGGCGGCGCGCCGCGCTCGTCCTCGGGCTGCAGCAGGACGTGCGTGTGGCTGTCGATGAGCCCCGGCAGACAGGTGGCCCGCGACAGGTCGACGACTTTGGCGCCCGCGGGGATCGCGATGCCGGGGCCGGCCCGTTCGATGCGGTCGCCATCCACCAGGATGACGGCGTTCCGGGTCATCGAGCCGCTCACGGGATCGAGCAGCTGACCGCAGCGGAGGACGGTCGCCGCGGCGTGGGCCGGCAGCGCCGGGGCGGAGAGGAGCAGGGCGAGGGCCAGGGAGGACAGGATGTTGGGGCGCATGCGGCAGAGTATACGAGGGGAGGCCTGGTAGGATGAGTGGAGCGCCTGGATGTGCACGTTCTGGAAGGAATGGAGCCGCGGGCCTGTTGTGAGCAGCACAAGAGAGGTTTTTTCATGAAACGGATGTTGTTGATCGGGCTCGTTGTGTCTCTCGGCGTGGCCCTCGGCGCCTCGACGGCCCGGGCGCAGGACAATCCCAACGCCGGCCTGGAGTATTTCGACGTGCCGGCCACCGGGTCCTACTTCTGGCGGTACGTGCCGGACAACCTGCCGCGGGACCGGCCGGCGCCCGTGGTGTTGTTCTTCCACGGCTCGGGCGGGAAGCCCGAGAACTACCTGAAGTTCGTGGTGGGACCGGCGAAGATCGCCGGGGTCATCCTGGTCATGCCGCGGTCCAAGAACGGGCTGGGCTGGGGAGATCCCGTGGACGAGAAGACCGTCACGGAGAGCCTGCTGATCGCCCGCCAGGACGTGACGTTCGACGACCGGCGGATCTCGGTGGCCGGGCATTCGGCCGGGGGGGCGTACGCATATCTGCTGGCCTATGAGACGCGCCTGCACTTCAGCGCGGTGTTCTCCATGGGCGCCCGCTACTACGCGGTGGGCTCGATCGCCGATCCGGACTACAAGGCGCCGATCCGCATGTACTACGGCACGGGCGATCCGAACTACTTCGGCGGATCATATGAGTCTCTCAAGGCGCAGTGGCAGCGCCTCGGGGTCCCCTGGGAAGAGGAGCTCCGCATTGACGCGCTGCACCAGGAGATGTACGAGCCCACGACGATCAAGGGGTTCCAGTTCCTCGCGAGCAAGAGCTATCCGGGTTCCATCGCGGCCTGCATCCAAGGGCCGGACCACCTCTGTCTGGCGGATGGGCGGTTCCGCGTCGACGTGACCTGGAAGGATTTCACCGGGCGGACGGGCGTGGGCTCGGTCGCTTCGTGCACCACCGCGGATTCGGGGCTTTTCTGGTTCTTCGATCCGAACAACTGGGAGCTTCTGGTGAAGGTGCTCGACGGCTGCGCGGTGAACGGCCACCACTGGGTCTTCGCGGCGGCGACGACATCGGTCGAGTACACCTTGACGGTGACTGACACGCTCACCGGCGCGACCGCGGTCTACCACAACCCTCTGGGCACCGCCGCGGTCGCCATCAACGACACGAATGCCCTGACCGGCTGTCCCTGAACGAACGCCCATGAGGATCGAGCCCCTCTCCAGAGCCCAGCGCGGGCTCTGGTTCCTCTATCGCCTGCGCCCGGCGAGCTCCGCCTACAACCTGTCCACCGCCGCGCGGGTGCACGGGGATCTCTCCGCGGCGGAGATCCGCGCGTTCTTCCAGGCCATGGTCGACCGCCATGCGGTGCTGCGGTCGACCTTTCGAGCTGAAGGGGAGGAGCCGGTCCAGGTCGTCCCCGAGCGGGCGGAGCTGGCTTTCGAGGAGATCGACGCGGAGACCTGGTCGGATGCCGAGCTGCGGGCCGGGGTGGAGGAGGCGGCCTGGCGGCCGTTCGATCTGGAGCGGGGGCCGGTGTTCCGCCTGGCGCTCTTCCGCCGGAGGGCGGAGCGGGTGCTGGTGGTCGCCATGCACCACATCGTGGCGGACTTCGGCGCTCTGGGCCTCTTTGCGACGGGGGAGGAGGGGGCGAAGGAGTACGCGGACTTCGTGGCCTGGCAGGCCGAGCTGCTCGCTGGAGCGGAGGGGGAGCGCCTCTGGACCTGGTGGCGGGATCGGCTGGCCAGCCTTCCGGAGCTGGATCTGCCGGCGGACCGGGTGCGTCCGGAGAGGGTCGAAAATGCTCCGGACCGCGGCGGAGCGCGCCGGCGCGAGATCGGGCCGGAGACGCTCGGCCCGTTGAAGGCGCTCGCCCGCTCGCGCCGAGCCACGCTCTATGTGACGCTGCTCGCGGCCTTCCAGGCCCTGCTGCACCGGTACACCGGCCAGGAGGACTTCCCGGTCGGCTCGCCGGCTTCGGGGAGGCCCAAGGGCTTCGCGCGGACGTTCGGCTACTTCACGAACCCGCTCGTGCAGCGGGCCGACCTCACGGGCGATCCATCCTTCCGCGAGCTGATCGACCGGACGCGGCAGAGCGTGGCCGACGCGCTCGATCACCAGCACTTCCCGCTGTCTCTTCTCACCGAGCGGCTGCGCCCGGGTGAGGAGCTGTTCCGGGCCATGTTCGTGCTGCACCAGGGTCCCGACGCCCTGGTCAGCCTGGTCCTGGGGGAGGACGGGGAAGGGCAACGGCTGCCTCTGGCTCCCGGCTTCGAGCTGGAGTCGCTGCCGCTCGCGCCGCGGGCCGCGCAGTTCGACGTGACCCTGGCGGCCGGCGAGCGCCGCGAAAAGTTGGGCCTGGAGCTGATCTACGACGCGGCCCGCTTCGACGCCCCGACCGCCGCGCGCTGGCTGGAGCACCTCGCGCATCTGCTCGCCGGAGCGGTCGAGGCTCCGGACACCCCCGTCTCCCAGCTCCCGCTGCTGAGCCGGGGAGAGCTGCATCAGGTGCTCGTGGAGCTGAACGACGGAAGCGTTGTTGACGATCTCCCCTGGAACACGCTGCACGAAGGCTTCGAGCGGCAGGCGGAGGCCAACCCGCTCGCCGTGGCACTGATCGATCAGGATCGGAGCCTCACCTACGAGGAGCTCAACGCGAGAGCCTCAGAGCTCGCCGACCGCCTCCGGCAGATGGGAGTCGGGCCGGAGACGGTGGTGGGCGTGCGTCTGCCCCGGACGGCCGACCTGATCGTGTCCCTCCTGGGCGTGCTCAAAGCCGGCGGAGCCTACGTGCCGCTCGATCCGTCGTATCCGGAGGAGCGGACGGCGTTTATGGCGGCGGATGCGGGAGCGGCGGTGCTGATTGAGCCCTCACCCCCGGCCCCTCTCCCGCAAGCGGGAGAGGGGAGAGGGTTAGTCGTTTCTGTGGCGATACGAAGCCTAGGTAACCTACACCCCTCTCCCGCTCGCGGGAGAGGGGCCGGGGGTGAGGGCTCCGGGGCCGGGGGATTGGCGTATTTGATCTACACCTCCGGCTCCACCGGCCGCCCCAAAGGCGTGGCCATCGAGCACGCCGCGGCCGTCCGTCTGGTCGCCTGGGCCGGCCAGGCTTTCTCACCCGCCGAGCTGCAGGGCGTGCTGGCGGCGACGTCGGTCAGCTTCGATCTATCGATTTTCGAGATCTTCGTCCCTCTGAGCTTCGGCGGGACCGTGATCCTCGCCGAGAACGCTCTGGCGTTGCCGTCGCTGCCGGCGCGGGACGAGGTGACGCTGGTCAACACGGTTCCGTCAGCCCTCGCCGGCCTGCTGGAGCTCGGAGGATTGCCGGCTTCGGTGCGGACCGTGAACCTGGCCGGGGAGCCGTTGCGGCGGGCTCTGGCGGACCGGATCCTCGCCACGGGCGTCAAGCTCTGGGATCTCTATGGTCCTTCCGAAGATACGACCTACTCGACAGGCTCGGTGGTCGGGATCGGCGATCCGGCGGAGCCGGCGATCGGTTGGCCGGTGGCGGGATCGCAGGCCTACGTGCTCGACCGGCCGTTGCGGCCGTTGCCTTTGGGCATCCCTGGCGAGCTTTGCCTGGGTGGGGGAGGGCTGGCGCGCGGGTACCTGGGCCGGCCGGAGCTGACCGCGGAGAAATTCATCCCCGATTCTTTTGGTGGCCAGCCCGGAGCGCGGTTGTATCGCACCGGCGACCTCGTGCGGCGGCGCGCGGACGGGGCTCTCGACTATCTGGGACGGATCGATCATCAGGTCAAGATCCGCGGCTTCCGCATCGAATTGGGCGAGGTCGAGGCGGCGCTGCTCGCACTGCCCTGGGTGCGGGAGGCGGTGGTCTCGGCACGCGATGGCGTCCTGGCTGCGTACGTGGCCTTGGCCGGCGAGATTCCGGCTGGGCCCGAGGAGGCGTTGCGGGAGGCCCTGCGGGAGCGCCTGCCGGCGCCGTTCGTGCCGTCCTACTTCGTGGTTTTGGACGCGTTGCCGCGGACGCCCAATGGCAAGGTGGACCGCAAAGCCCTTCCCGCACCGGCGCAGACCGGGGCGAGCGGGTCCGCGGGACCGGCGGGGATTGTCGAAGAGACCCTGGCGGCGATCTGGGGGGACC
>DATFPH010000016.1:0-2197 GCA_035264905.1 Thermoanaerobaculia bacterium | reverse complement strand
ACAAGGCCTGCTGGAGCAGCGCTTCGGCTGCTTCATGGTTGGACAGGGCGCGGGCTGTCTCGCCGAGAATGAAGATGCAGTTGGCCTCGCCGAGAAGAGAGCCAACTCTTTGGTTGAGCAGGAGCGCCTTCTCGGCAAGAGTCTGCGCGGCTTTGGGGTTTCCTTGACGAAGGCTGATGTGTCCCAGACTCCTCAAGCAGTTTGCCTCTCCAAGGAGGGAGCCCACCCGTCGAAAAAGGTGAAGGGCGGACTCGTACTCTGCGTGGGACCTCTCGAAATCGCCGGAATCGAAGCTGGCCTGTCCCATGTATTGAAGACAGTTGGCTTCACCCAGGACATCACCGATTTGGCGAAAAAGAGATCTGGCCTGTTCGAGACGGAGGCGGCCCCCCTTCTCCGAGGTATGGACGGCGGCGCTGCCGAGCCCCAGAAGACAGCGCGCTTCCCAGTGCTGGTCGCCAAGCTCCTCAAAACGGGTCCGAGCCTCCTCATAAAGCCGTGTGGCAGACGCAGGCTGGGCTCGATGAAGGTAGATCTCCGCCAAGCGCGCCGTGCAGCAGGCTTCTCCGTGAGGCTCTCCGGCCCTTTGATAGATCTCCTGTGCCTGCTCGTAGCGCTCCCGCGCTTTCTCGTAGTGGGCTCGGTACAGGTCGACATCCCCTCGTTTCCGGATGCAATCCGCTTCCAGCTTCTCTTGAGAGGCTGCCCGAGCGGCCTGCCGGGCGCATCCAATAATCGTCAGCCCCCCGGTTCCGATGAAGCGGACCGCATTGGCGTACGCGAGAGCCGATCGGATCGCTGGAATCGGATCGGCACGCTCAAGACCCGCGAGGATCATTGGCTCCAGGTTCCCCATTTCGGCCCGCAGCCGATCGGCGGCCGCGGCTCCTCCTTCAGCCCCGATCTTCTCGCCGAGCCGTGCCAGGGCGAGATAGTGATCGACAGTCCGGTCGAGGTCCTCCTCCGGCGGTGGATGGCTTGTCTGTACGTACTCACGGATCGGCGCGAGCACCCGAAGGCGTGGGCCTTGATCAAACGCCAATCCGACCTTTCTCAAAACCGAAGCCGCTTCGGCTCCAGATCCTGGGAGCAGGGCCGCGAGGTCCTCGCGTGCCACCCCCTCGGGGAGCAGCCCGAGAAGAGAAAGCAGTCGCGAGCCCCCCTCCGTCATCCGCGGGCTATCGACCGACAGCCGGAGGGAAACCTCCAGACTGTGCTGCTTCTGGCGTCCAAGGCCTCGGTGGAGAAGGGCCGTCCGCTGGTCGCGCCAGCGCTGCCGTAATCCCGAGAGGTCGGGCTCCCCTTCGGCCTGGCTCGCGAGCAGGACGACCGCCAGCGCCAGCCCATCGAGCTCTAGGAGGAGGGGATCGAGATCAGGATCGGCTCGAAACCGCTCTCCTGCGAAAGCGAGAAACACGCTTCGTGCAGTCTCGGGGTCCAGCGGCCCGGCGTGGATGGATTCCCGCCAGTCCGGTCCGAACGGGCGCTGCTCGCCGCGCAGACCAATGACAAGGGCAAGCCCAGGGACTGCGGCGAGATCCGTGAGCAACTCCTCGACGGCGGCTGTGTCCTGCTCCCAGGGGGTTTCGAAATTGTCGAGGGCGAGCGCCGCTGGATTCTCTTCAAGCTCCAGAAAGATTTTGGGCTCCTGCGGCGGTTGCGCTTCCGGACAGACCAAGCGGGCGATCGCCGCGACGAGGCTGTCGCGATCCGTCGCACCGTCGCAGCGCACGAAGAAGCGGCGTTTGCCGAAACGTTCGGCGACGCGGGGATGGTGCAGCGCCGTCAGGGTGATGGTGCTCTTTCCCGCACCGCCAGGACCGAGGATAGGCACAGGAAAGGTCGGATCGGCGCAGAGCGCCTCCACCAGTTCGCCGATCTCCTTCTCCCGGCCGAAGCAGCGGGGCGATGCCGGCAGGCGGGGCGTGTGGGACGGCCGGTCCCAACGCACGGCGTCCGGCCTGTTCCGCAGGGAGCGGACAGCGATCAGAGTGCTGCCGAGGTCCAGGCCATTGCCGCTGGCGAGCTCGGTCAGCTCCTCGCGCAACCGGGCCGCGCTCCTGTACCGGAGAAACGGCTCCTTGGCCAGGCACAAGGCCAGGATCTCGTCGAAGCGGGGCGGCAGCTCGGGCCGCAGGGAGCGCGCCGGAGGTGGCGGGTCCGAGAGAATGGAGGCCAGGACCGCGTGCCGGCTGGC
>DATFPH010000015.1:0-2429 GCA_035264905.1 Thermoanaerobaculia bacterium | reverse complement strand
CCGTACAGGTTCCACACCGTTCTGACGGACCATGGCCTCCACTTCACCACGCCCAGCAACTCCGCCGCTCCGCTCATCAAGGAGGCGCTGGCCCGAGGAGAACCTGTCTGGGCCCACGCCTTCGAGTACGCCTGCGCTAAGAACGACATCGATCATCGCCTGACCAAGCCACGCCATCCTTGGACGACTGATGTGATCGACAAGAGCTTTTTCGGCGGAGCTGCGGTATTCTTCTGTCGCGCACGGGCGACCGCGTGGCGAAGAGCAGGGCGTGAGGTGGAAGCCCTGCCGCGCAGCCTTTACCGTCGCTCCTCCTTTGCGGCGCCCGTGCGTACCTTCGGTCCTGTTGGATTCCAGCCGGCTACGAAGCGGGCGTAAGCCGTCTCGGCCTGCTCGACCCAGCGCCGCTCCTGCTCGCGATGGCTGCGGATATTATAGGCGTGCGCCGCCCCTTTCTGGCCACGACTGGGCTTGTGCCCAGCCTTGAGCTCGAGATCGCGCACCTTCTTGGCGTGCAGCGCCGGGCGAGCCCAGAGGTAGCTCTCGCCCTTGCGCAGGAGATGCCAGATCAGGACCGCAAGCTTGCGGGCGGTCGCAACCGCCGCGACGTGCTGGCCACGCCTGGCCCGCACGCGCAAGAAGAAGGCCCGCAAGGGACCTGGCGCTCGCGCAGCGGCCCAGGCTGCCTCCACGAGCATGCCGCGGGCGTGACCGCGTCCCTGTTTCGTGATCCGCCCGTGATAGGCCGGCCCGGGTCCCGATTGCCGTACGCTTGGGTTTAGCCCGAGATAGCTGACGAGTTTCTGAGGCGCTTCGAACCGCTCGACGGCGCCGATCGCCGCCATGAGCGCGAGCGCCACGACCATGTCGACGCCGGGAATGGTCATCAGGCGAGTGACGCTCTCGTCGGCCAACGCCGAGCGCGCGAGATCGCGCTCGATCACCTTCAGGTCGTCCCCGAGCCGGTCGAACTCGCGCAGATGTCGCTCGACAGCAAGACGCTCGTCCTCGGGCAGAACCTGCTCGCCAAGCCAGGCCCGGCCCTTGGACCCGCACAGATCCTGATGGGGACAGGACGGGATCAGGTGCGCGTGCAGGATCGATTGGATGATGTTCTTCAGCCGGGAGCGCTGGCGCACGATCTGATTGCGCCGCGTGACCTGCCGGCGAAGAGCCTGGGTGGGCTCGTCGGCTACCCAGACTTCGGGCAGGAAGCCGCTGGCGTAAAGCTGCGCGAGCACGCCGGCATCGATCGTGTCCGTCTTGATCTTCGCATGCGCGATGATGCGCACCTGCTTGGGGTTGGCGATCACGACCCGCTTCACGTGCGGACCGATCACGGCCGCAACAGCCGAGGCGTTGCCGGTCGCCTCGACAACCACAACGTCGTCCTTGGACAGCGTCGCGGCAAATGCCGCGAGCCGATCGCGTCGCACGTCCACGCGACCGAGCCGTTTGAGCTTACCATGTTGCCAGACCACCGCCTCGGCAAACACGCGGTGGATGTCCAGTCCGATGATGCGCATGCCTGCTCTCCTCGTCCCTGGCTCGTTCGGAACGGGAGCTGGCGGGCAACACGACACCTACTGATCCGCGCTCGCAGCGCATCCGGGTGAGTCGCAAGGGGCGGCCATGTAACGAGCTCGGGCTCTCAGCCCAACGTCTGTTGGCGGCCTGCCCGCACCTTCGTGCTCCCGGTGCCCCGCGTCCCAGATGGGCTCACCATAGTGCCGTCCTCCAGGGAGAACAGCCGGACGAGAAAGGCACCGCCGTTCTCATACCGGATAATGGAATCGTCGAGCGCTTCCACAAGACGGTGCTGGACGAGTTCTACCGGGTGGTGTTCCGAAAGCGGATCTACGGCTCGATCGCCGAGTTGCAGGCCGACCTCGATCGCTGGATCAGGAGCTACAATGAGGACAGGCCGCACCAGGGCCGATGGTGCTTCGGCAAGACCCCAATGCAGACCTTCCTTGACGCCGTCCCGATCGCCAGGGACAAAATGATCGCCGCCTGATCACCATCCGACAGGCGAGACCGACCGATCTCCGGACGCCAACTGTCCGATAAAGTCCAAGCTACTACACCTGTTCACTCCTTGCGCGGAGCGACTTCAGACACCTTGTGACACGCCAGCTCGCGGAAGAGATCATTGTCCAACCAGAAGCCGAGATCGCCTCGATGCGGGACGGCTAAGCCTGCTCGAGGCCTCGAAGCGAGATGGCGACTTATTCCCGGCATTCACAGGGACGCGCGGGCCATAGAGCGCGGCGGGTAACCGTAGGAGGGAAATCTGGACGAAGGTCCGCTTTCGGGATCGGCAGTCTGGGCCGATAACGTCCGACTTGGGCGCAACCTGGCCGTAAGCGGAATAACGGCTTTGGGGCAGAAACGGTGAAAGCTGCCCTTCTCTCGGTATCGAACAGACA
>DATFPH010000014.1:0-23089 GCA_035264905.1 Thermoanaerobaculia bacterium | reverse complement strand
CTCGACGGCCGGTTGCATTTCGATTACGAGCGTCCACCGCTTTTCCGCCCGACTCTGTTCCGCTGCGCGGCCGAGGAGCACGTCCTGCTCTTCACGATCCATCACGTCGCTTCGGACTGGTGGTCGGGCTCCGTCCTGATCCGCGAAGTTGCGGCTCTCTATCTCGCCTTCCATACCGGCCAACCGTCCCCCTTGCCGCCGCTCGCCGCGCAGTTTCAGGACTTCGCGCGCTGGCAGCGGCGCCTCTCCTCAGAAGAGGCACAGGCCAGCCAGGTGACCTTCTGGCGCGAGCATCTGAGCGGCGCCGTGCCGATCGATCTCGGCGCCGGCCGGCCGCATCCCCGCAAGCGGACGTTCACCGCCGGGACCGAGGAGATCCTGGTGCCGGAAGAGCTCGAGAGGCAGCTCGATGCATTGTCCACGCAGCAAGGCGTGACTCTGTTCATGACGCTTCTGGCCGCCTTCGAGGCGCTGCTGCATTCCGAGACGGGGCGGGACGACCTCGTCGTTCCGTGCAGCTTCGCCAACCGCAACCAGCTCGAGACGGAGTCGCTGATCGGCAATCTTGCGACCGCTCTGCCGTTGCGCACGCGGCTTTCCGGCGTGCGGACGTTCCGTGATCTGTTGCAGCAGGTGCGGGAGGTGACCCTTCTGGCGCACGATCATCCGGACATTTTCTGGGAGCCGGTGGTGGAAGGCATGAGCTTCCTCGAAGAGGGGGATCGGGGAGGGCTCACCACGTTCCGGATTTTGTTCCAGCTCATCAAGGCGCCGCGCGCGGCTCAGGCTCAGGCGCAGGCGGCCTCCGACCTGCGCATTGCTCAGCTGCCCGTCGACACCGGCAGGATCCGCCTGGATCTGAGCCTTTTCCTCTCCCAGGCGGACCGGCTCACGGGGCGTTTCCGCTACAACTGCGACGTGCTCGATCAAGCGAGAGTCCTCGGTCTGCGCGACCGCTTCCTGCGGATTCTCGCCGCCGTCGTCGCCGATCCGGAGTGTCCGCTGGACGAGTTGCTGCTCCCGGTGCCGCAGGAGCTGGGCACGCGGGACTTGGCGGTCGTCAAGGAGGGGTGATCCGAGGGTCGTGCTACGCTTCCAGCAGGACGATGAGCAGGCCATGATCGGACACGACGGCACAGCGAGGCTCGAGCTGGCGAGCCCCGCCGGCCAGGAGCTCGCGGATGAGCCTGCCGGCTCCCGGATAGCGCTCTCGCACGGCCAGCGTTCCCTCTGGTTCCTGCACCACCTCGCGCCCGTCGAAGGCGCCTACAACATCGCGGCCGCGGCTCGCGTGCTC
The DNA here is from genome assembly GCA_035264905.1 of Thermoanaerobaculia bacterium. Taxonomy (GTDB): domain Bacteria; phylum Acidobacteriota; class Thermoanaerobaculia; order Multivoradales; family UBA5704; genus UBA5704. The sequence goes on along the minus strand of DATFPH010000014.1, from coordinate 21,792 downwards.
TCCCCGGTGGACGCCGGCGCGCTGAGGCGCGCGTTCCAGGCTCTGGTGGACCGCCACGCCGCCCTGCGGACGACCTTTCCGGAAGACGCCGGCGAGCCCTGTCAGCGGATCGCCGGACGCCTCGGCTTCGTGCTGGCACGCGAGGATGCCACGGGCTGGAGCGAGGAGCGGCTGCGCTCCCGCCTGGCCGAGGAGGCCTGGCGGCCGTTCGACCTCGAACAGGGACCGCTGCTGCGCGCGACTCTGTTCACGGGAGCTTTTGGAGGGGCTGGAGGGGCCGGCGGGCCGGTGCTCCTCTTCGTCATCCATCACATCATTGCCGATTTCTGGTCTCTCGCCATCCTGATGCGCGAGCTGCCGATGCTCTATCGTGAGGCGGCCGGCGCCGGGCCGGCGCTGCTTCCTCCCCCCGGGCTCTCCTATGCAGAGCACGTCCGGCTGGAGCAGGAGGCCCTGCGCGACGGCCGGGGCGAGGCCGCGCTGGCCTGGTGGAGAGAGAGCCTGGCGGGGCTCCCCATCCTGGAGCTGCCCACCGACCGGCCGCGCCCCGCCGTCCAGACCTATCGGGGCGACAGCCTCCGCCTCCGCCTGCCGGGCGATCTGGCGGCGGCCCTGCGCGCGCGCAGCCGGGCGCAGCACGGCACCCTGTTCATGACCCTGCTGGCCGCCTTCCAGGCGCTCCTCGGCCGCCACTCGGGCCAGGAGGACCTGGCCGTGGGCTCCGCACGGGCCGGCCGGTCGCAGTCGCAGCTCGCCGGCACGGTGGGCTACTTCGTCAACCAGGTGGTGCTGCGCGCCGACCTGGCCGGCGATCCTTCCTTCGCCGAGCTGCTGGAGCGCACGCGGGCGAGGGTGCTCGCCGCGTTCGCGCACGGGGACTATCCGCTGCCGCTGCTGGCCGAGCATCTCCAGCCCGAACGCGATGCGAGCCGGACGCCGCTGTTCCAGGTCTCCTTCGTCTTGCAGAAGGAGACGCGGGGCGTCGAGGGTCTGACCGCCTTCGCCCTGGGCGAGGAGGGGGTGGAGGTGGGGCCGGAGGACTTCCGGCTGAAGACGCTCGCGGTGCCCCGGCAGCCCTCCCCGTTCGACCTGGTGCTCCACTGCGTCGACCGACAGGGCGGGCTGAGCCTCGCGCTGCAGTACAACCGCGACCTGCTTGACGCGACGACGGCGGCCCGCCTCCTGGAGCATTTCGTGCGCCTGCTGGCGGGAGCCGCCGCCGATCCGGGGCAGCTCCTGTCCGAGCTGCCGATGCTGTCGGCGGCGGAGCGGGAGCAGCTCCTGGTGGAGTGGAGCGGAGAGGCGACCAGCTACCCGCGGGAGGGCACGATCCATGCCCTGTTCGCCGAACAGGCGGCGCTCCGGCCGGATGCCGTGGCGGTGGCCGGCGATGGGGAGTCCCTCACCTACGGCGAGCTGGCGTGCCGGGCCGGCGCATGGGCGCTTCGGCTGGCGGCCTCCGGGGTTGGCCCCGAGATGCGGGTCGGCGTCTGTCTGGACCGCTCGCCGGCCCGGGTCGTAGCCACGCTCGCGGTGCTCGCGGCCGGCGGCGTCTACGTGCCGCTCGACCCGTCCTATCCACGGGAGCGCCTGGCTTTCCTGGTGCGCGACAGCGCGGCCTCGGTGCTGGTGACCGAGGAGCGCTGGCTGGCCGTCCTGCCCCAGACCGGAGCGGCCGTGCTCTGCCTGGACACCGAGCCGCCGCCGCAGATCGACCGGCCTGCCGCGGCGCCCGACATTCCGGCGTCGGCCCTCGCGTACGTGATGTACACGTCGGGATCGACGGGAGAGCCGAAGGGTGTCGCTGTGCCGCACCGGGCCGTGGTGCGCCTGGTGCGGGAGACGGGCTACGCCCGCTTCGGCCCCGACGAGGTCTTTCTCCAGCTCGCTCCCCATGCCTTCGACGCAGCGACGCTGGAGCTGTGGGGGGCGCTGCTCAACGGCGGCCGCGTGGTGATGCCGCCGCAGGGCGTGCTGTCACCGGCCGAGCTGGGAGAGCTGCTGCAACGTCATGGCGTGACCACGCTGTGGCTGACCGCGGGCCTGTTCCACCAGATGGTGGACGAGAACCTGCCGGGCCTCTCCGGGGTACGGCAGCTCCTGGCCGGAGGCGACGTGCTGTCGGTGGCGCACGTCCGCCGGGTGCTGGCGGAGCTCCCCGGGACGCGCCTGATCAACGGGTACGGTCCGACGGAGAACACCACCTTCACCTGCTGCCATCCGGTGACCGGAGCCGGCCTGGAGCCCTCGGTGCCGCTGGGGCGTCCGATCGCCAACACACGGGTCTACGTGCTGGGCCGGAATTTCGAGCCGATGCCGGCCGGAGTGGCCGGAGAGCTGCTCGCGGGCGGCGACGGCCTGGCGCGCGGGTATCTCGGCCGGCCGGAGCGGACGGCGGAGCATTTCGTGCCGGATCCGGTCGGCGGGGAGCGGGGAGGGCGCCTGTACCGGACGGGCGATCTGGTCCGGTGGCGGCCGTCGGGAGAGCTCGAATTCCTGGGCCGCATCGACACGCAGGTCAAGGTGCGCGGCTTCCGCGTCGAGCCCGGAGAGATCGAGACCGCTCTGCTGGCCCATCCCTGGGTGCGCGATGCGGTGGTGCTGGCGCCGCGGGAGGTCACGGGAGGGCGGCGCCTGGTGGCGTACCTGGCGGGGCCGGAAGGCGAGGTCCCGCGGGAGTCCGAGCTGCGCGATTTCCTTCGCGAGCGGCTGCCGGATTTCATGCTGCCGGCCGCTTATGCCTTCCTCCCCGCGCTCCCCCTGACCGTCAACGGCAAAGTCGACCGGAAGGCCCTCGCGGAGCTGCGCCCGGAGCGGCTGTCCGGGAGCGCCGGGCCGGAGCCGCGGACTCCTGCCGAGGAGCTGGTTGCAGGGATCTTTGCCGAGGTGCTGCGCGTGGAGCGGGTCGGGGTCGCGGATGATTTCTTCGCGCTGGGGGGCCACTCGCTCCTGGCGACCCAGGTCGCTTCGCGGGTGCGCTCTGTCTTCGCGGTGGAGCTGCCGCTGCGGGCGCTGTTCGAGGCGCCGACGGTCGAGGGGCTCGCCGGCTGGTTGGAGCGGTCGGCGCGGGATGTCGGGCCGGCGATCGTCCCGGTCTCGCGCGACGAGCCGCCGGCGCTCTCGTTCGCGCAGCAGCGGCTCTGGTTCCTGGATCAGCTGGAGCCGGGAAGCCCGATCTACAACATTCCGGCCGCGGTCGAGCTGTCCGGGCGGCTCGACCGGGCGGCGCTCGCCGCGGCGTTGGGTGAGGTGGTGCGGCGGCACGAGGCGCTGCGGACGGTGTTCGCGGCGATGGAGGGCGAGCCGGTGCAGGTGGTGGGGGAGCCGGCGGGGCTCGCCGTGCCGCTGGTCGATCTCCAGCATCTCCCCGCGCCGGAGAGCGCCATCGAGGCCGGCCGTCTCGCCTTCGCGGAGGCCCGCCGGCCGTTCGATCTCGGCCGCGGGCCGCTGCTGCGGACGGCTCTGCTGAAGCTGGGCGCGGAGCGGCACACGATGCTGGTGACGATGCACCACATCGTGAGCGACGGCTGGTCGCTGGGGGTGATGGTGCGGGAGCTCGGAGCCTTGTACGCGGCCTTCGTCGCCGGCCGGCCGAGCCCGCTGCCGGAGCTGGCGATTCAATACGCGGATTTCGCCGTCTGGCAGCGCCGGTCCCTGGCGGGCGAGGCTCTGGACGCGGAGCTCGCCTGGTGGCGGGACCAGCTCGCGGGCATGCCGCCGACGCTGGAGCTCCCCACGGACCACCCGCGGCCGGCGGAGCGCAGCACGCGCGGGGCCGTCCATGACTTCGCGATGGAGGGAGAAGGGCTCGCCGCGTTCTCCCGGCGCCAGGGCGTGACCCCCTTCATGCTGTTGCTGGCCGGATTTGCCGGGCTCCTGCAGCGTTTCACGGGCGGGGAGGACCTGGCCGTCGGGACGCCGATCGCGGGGCGCACCCGGGTCGAGACCGAGCCCCTGATCGGCTTCTTCGTCAACACGCTGGTGCTGCGCCTCGGCCTCTCCGGAGCGCCGGGCTTCCTGGATCTCCTGGGCCGGGTGCGGGAGACGGCGCTCGCCGCCTACGCCCACCAGGACGTGCCGTTCGAGCGGCTGGTCGAGGAGCTGGCGCCGGAGCGCGACCGCAGCCGTCCGCCGCTGGTGCAGGTGCTGTTCGCTCTCCAGAACACCCCGTTCGAGCCGCTGGCGCTGCCCGGGCTCGAGCTCACCGTTGCGCCCCAGGAGACCGGGACGGCGAAGCTCGAGCTGTCGTGCGTGCTCACCGCGGCGGAGCGCGGCCTCGCGGGAACGCTCGAATACAACCGCGACCTCTTCGACCGCACCACCGCGGTCCGCCTGGCGGAGGTCCTCGCGCGCTTCCTCGAAGCCGCCGTGGACGCGCCGGAGACCCGCGTCTCCGACCTGCCGGTCCTCTCGCCGGCCGAGCGCGCCGCGCTCCTCTTCGAGTGGAACGACACGGCGGCCGCGTCGTCATCACCGCTGGTCCACGAGCTGTTCGCGGAGCAGGCGCGGCGGCAGCCGGACGCCCTGGCGGTCGCCGCGCCAGGAGAGCGGCTCAACTACGGCGAGCTGGCCGCGCGGGCCGGGAGGTTGGCGCGGCTCCTCGGCCGGCTCGGCGTCGGAGCCGAGGTGCGGGTGGCGCTCTGCGCCGGAGCGACGGTCCACCGCGTGGTCGGGAGCCTGGCGGTCCTGCTGGCCGGTGGAGCGTATGTGCTCCTGGACCCCGAGGCGCCGCCGGAGCGCCTCGCCTACCTGGTCGCCGACTCGGGGGCGGCCGCCGTGCTCACCGAGCGGTCTCTCACCGGCCGTTTCGGCTCCTGCGCCGTCCCTCTCGTCGAGCTGGAGAGCGGCGAGGTGGAGGAGTCGGCGGGCGCCTGGCCTGTTCCCGCTGTTCCCGCCGTGGGCCCGCAGAGCCTCGCCTACGTGGTCTACACCTCCGGCTCGACCGGCCTGCCGAAGGGGGTCGCCGTCTCCCACGCGGGGCTCCTCAATCTGGTGAGCTGGCATCGCGCCGTCTACGGATTGAGCCCCGCGGACCGGGCGACCCTGATCGCGAACCCGGCGTTCGATGCCGCGGTCTGGGAGCTCTGGCCTTGTCTCGCGGCGGGCGCGAGCCTCCACATTTCCGAGGACGAGATCCGCTTTGCGCCGCAGGCGATCGTCCACTTCTGGCAGAGCGCGGGGATCACCTGGAGCTTCCTCCCCACTCCTCTGGCCGAAGAGGTGATCGCGGAAGGGGCAGCCTCTCTGACCGGTCTCTCTCTCAAGGGTCTGTTGTGCGGCGGCGACCGCCTCCATCGCGGGCCGGGACCCGACGTGCCGTTCGCCCTGGTCAACCACTACGGCCCGTCGGAGGTGAGCGTCGTCTCCACGTTCGCGGCGGTGCCTCCGGACACCGTGGGGGCGCCGCCGATCGGCCGGCCGATCCAGCGGGTCCGGGCTTTCGTCGCCGATGCCCGGGGGGCCCTGGTGCCGCGGGGCGCGGCCGGCGAGCTGTGGATCGGCGGCGCGAGCCTCGCGCGCGGCTATCTGGGGCGGCCGGCTCTGACGGCCGAGCGTTTCGTGCCGGACCCCTGGAGCGGCGAGCCGGGGGAGCGCCTGTACCGGACGGGAGACCTGGTGCGCCACCGGCCCGGCGGGAGCCTCGACTTCCTCGGCCGGATCGATCGTCAGATCAAGCTGCGCGGCTTCCGCATCGAGCCCGGCGAGATCGAAGCTGCGCTCCGCGGGCACCCGGCGGTGAGCGAGGCCGCCGTCACGGTCCACGCGCAGCGGCTGGTGGCCTACGTGGTCGGCGCCGGGGAGCGTGCGCCGTCCGGCGGCGAGCTGCGGGACTTTCTGCGCGAGCGGCTGCCGGGTCCCCTGGTGCCGGCCTCGTACGTGGCCCTCGCCGCGCTGCCGCTGGCGCCGAACGGCAAGCTCGACCGCAAGGCGTTGCCCGGCCCCGGGCCGGCGGATGCCGCGGACGCGTTCATACCGCCGCGGACGCCCGTCGAGGCGCGGGTGGCGGGGATCTTCGCCGAGGTCCTGGGAGTGGCGCGGGTGGGGGTGGAAGACGACTTCTTCGCACTGGGCGGCCACTCGCTCCTGGCGGCGCAGGTGGCCGCGCGGGTGCGCTCCGCGTTCGGGGTGGAGCTGCCGGTGCGGTCGGTCTTCGAGACGCCGACGGTCGAGGGATTGGCCGCCTGGGTCGAGCGCTCGACCGGTGAGGCGGGGCCGGCCCCCATCCCTGTCGTGCGGGTCTCCCGCGAGCAGCCGCTGCCCTTGTCCTTCGCCCAGCAGAGGCTCTGGTTCCTGGAGCGGATCGAGCCGGGCGCGCCGTTCTTCCATCTCCCGGCGGCGCTCGATTGCCACGGGCTTCTCGATCCGGCGGCGCTCGCGCGGAGCCTCGGCGAAATCCTGCGCCGTCACGAGGTGCTGCGCACGCGCTTCGCCCTGACCGGGCGGCGCCCGGTCCAGATCCCGCTGGCGCCCGCGGAGCTCGCCGCGGCCTCACTCCTGCCGTGCGTCGATCTGAGCGCTCTCTCCATGCTCCCCGTGCTGGAGGCCGAGGTCGCGCGGCTGACCGCCGCGGAGGCCGGCCGCCCCTTCGATCTCGAACGCGGCCCCCTGCTGCATGCCGTCCTGGTGCGCCGCGGGCCGGAGAGCCACCGGCTGCTCCTGACCGTGCACCACATCGCCGCCGACGCATCGTCCGTGGGCCTCCTCATCCGGGAGCTGGGACAGCTCTATGCGGCCTTCACCGAGAGCCTGCCTTCGCCCCTGCCGGACCTCGCCATCCAGTACGGCGACTTTGCCGTCTGGCAGCGTGAGCGCCTGCGCGGCGAGCTCCTGGACGGGCACCTGCGCTCCTGGACCGAGCGCCTGGCCCGGCTGCCCACCCTGGAGCTCCCCACGGACCGCCCGCGGCCACCGGTGCAGAGCTATCGCGGCGCGCGGCGCCCGGTCCACCTGGATGCCGGGACGACCGGCGGGCTGCGCCGCCTCGGCGGCCCGGCCGGCGTGACCCTCTTCATGGCGGTCCTGGCGGTGTTCCAGGCCGTCCTCGCACGCCACAGCGGACAGGAGGACGTCGTCGTGGGCACCGCGGTGTCGGAGCGGCCCGACCCGGCTCTGGAGGGAGTGATCGGCCTCTTTCTCAACACCCTGGTGCTGCGGAGCGACCTGTCCGGCGATCCGGCGTTCCGCGAGATCCTGGAGCGTGTGCAGGGGGTGGTCCTGGACGCGCTCGCGCACGCCGAGCTGCCTTTCGAGCGGCTCGTCGAGGCGATGCAGCCGGAGCGGGATCTGTCCCGCAGCCCGCTGTTCCAGGTCTTCTTCGCTCTGCGCAACGAGCCGCTGCCGGCGCTCGACCTGCCGGGATTGAGGCTGCGCCCGGCGGACACCTCGGCGCGGGCGGCGCAGCTCGACCTGTCGCTCCATCTCGAAGAGTCCGGCGGCGGGCTCGACGGCTGGATCGACTACAACCCCGACCTGTTCGACGGCGCGACCATGGAGCGGCTGGCCCTCCACTGCGGCGTCCTGCTCGCCGGCGCCGTGGCGGCTCCCGACGGCCGCCTGTCGGCCCTCCCCCTGCTGAGCGAGCCCGAGAAGGCCCAGCTCCTGGTGCAGTGGAACGACACCCGGACGGCGGCCTCCGGAGCGGCGGCCTGTATCCACGAGCTCTTCCGCGCCCAGGTGGAACGCACCCCCGGTGCGGTCGCGGCGGTCGATGTGGAGGCGTCGGTGACCTACCGCGAGCTGGCGGACCGGGCGTCCCGGCTGGCGGAGCGTCTGGTCCGCCTCGGCGTGCGGCCCGGGGACCGGGTGGGCGTCTGCGTCGAGCGCTCCCTTGCGATGCTGGTCGCCCTGCTGGGGGTCTTGCGGGCGGGCGCCGCCTACGTGCCGCTCGACCCGGACTACCCGCAGGCCCGGCTGGCGGCGATGTTGGAGGACTCGCAGGCCGCGGCGCTGGTCGCCTCGGCCGGCGTCTCCCTGGAGCATCCACGGACGCTCGCTCCCGAGGCGGAGGAGGCTGCCGCCCCGGGAGACGCGCTGCCGGAGCTGCCCGCCGAGGCGGCGGCCTACGTCATCTACACCTCGGGCTCGACGGGCGTGCCGAAGGGGGTGGTCGTCAGCCACCGCAACGCCGCCTTTTTCTTCGCGGCCATGGACAGGGAGCTGCGGCCGGAGGGGGCCGGCGTGTGGCTCGCCGTGACCAGCATCTGCTTCGACATCTCCGTGCTCGAGCTGCTGTGGACTCTGACCCGCGGTTTCAAGGTGGTGATCCACGGTGGGCGGCCCGAGGGCGCTTCGGTCGCGGAGCAGATCGCCCTCCACGGCGTGTCGCATCTCCAGTGCACGCCGTCGATGGCGGGCATGCTCGCCGCGAGCCCGGAGCGGCTGCGGAGTCTGGCGCCGCTCTCCCGTCTGCTGCTCGGCGGCGAGGCCCTGCCCGCGTTCCTGGCGGAGCGGCTCCGCGGCGCCGTGCGCGGCGAGGTCCGCAACCTCTACGGTCCCACCGAGACCACCGTCTGGTCGCTCGGGGAGCGGGTCGAGGGCGGGGAGGAGCGCCCCCTGATCGGACGGCCGCTCGCCAACACCGAGGTCTATCTGCTGGACGCATCTCTGCGGCCCGTGCCTCTGGGGGCTCCCGGCGAGGTCTTCCTCGGCGGCGAAGGGGTGGCCGCGGGGTACTGGCGGCGCCCGGGCCTCACCGCCGAGCGCTTCCTCCCCGATTCCCTGGGGAGCCGGCCGGGCGGCCGCCTCTACCGGACGGGCGACCTGGCGCGCCACCGTCCGGACGGCCGCCTGGATTTCATCGGCCGCTCGGATCACCAGGTGAAGGTGCGCGGGGTGCGCGTCGAGCTGGGAGAGATCGAGGCGGCTTTGCGCGCCCATCCGGCGGTGGCGCAAGCCGTCGCCGCCGTGCGCGAGAACGCGCGGGGAGACCGGCGGCTGATCGCTTATCTGGTCCCGGCTGCCGGCGGTGCGGAGAGCGATCTCGCGATCGGCGCGCTGCGGCGCCACCTGGCCGCGCGGCTGCCGGAGGCGATGATCCCCTCCGTCTTCGTTCCGCTCGCCGCTCTGCCGCTCACCCCGAACGGCAAGATCGACCGTCGAGCGTTGCCCGCGCCGGAGGCCGGCCGGCCACGCCTGGACAGCGACTACGCCGCGCCGCGCACACCCGGCGAGAAGACGCTCGCCGCGGTCTGGCAGGAGGTGCTCGGGCGCGAGCGCATCGGCATCCACGACAACTTCTTCGAGCTGGGCGGCAGCTCTCTGCTGCTGGTCGAGATCGAGTCGCGGCTGCGGGAGGTTCTCGGCCGCGAGATCCCGATCGTGCAGATCTTCCGCAACCCGACCATCCACAGCCTGGCTCAGGCCCTGGAGGCCGGGGAGCGCGCCCCGTCCGAGCCGGTCGAGAGGCTCCGGCCTCCGGCCGGCGAGGCCCTGGGCGAGGGCAGCGCCCTGGAGCGCCAGCGGCAGTTCCTCGCGGAGATGAAACGGCAGCGCGCCCAGCAACGGCGCCCCGGGCGCTGAAGCCTGGAGATGAAGCATCTGGAGATGAAGCATGAGTGAAGAGGATCCGGAGAGCAGCCCCCTCGAAGGGATCGCCATCGTCGGCCTGTCCGGCCGTTTCCCGGGTGCGGAGGACCTGGCTGAGCTCTGGCGCAATCTGTGCGGTGGAGTTGAATCGATCACGTTCTACTCCCGCGAGGAGCTGGCGGCCGCGGGGGTCGACGCGGCGCTGCTCGACGACCCGCGCTACGTCAGGGCGGGCGCCGCCCTGCGCGACGTGCAGGGCTTCGATGCCGCCTTCTTCGGCTTCAGCCCCCGTGAGGCGGAGCTGATGGACCCGCAGCACAGGGTTTTCCTCGAGTGCTGTTGGGAGGCTCTGGAGAACGCGGGCTACGACACCCAGGCCTACCCCGGCTCGATCGGCGTCTTCGCCGGCATGGGGATGAGCAGCTACCTGATCCAGAACCTCCTCTCGCATCCCGACCTGATCCGGAGCGCCGGACCGCTCCAGGTCCGCGTCTTGAACGACAACAACTATCTGACCGCCATGGCGGCGTTCAAGCTCGACCTGCGGGGGCCGAGCGTGACGGTGCAGAGCGCCTGCTCGACCTCTCTGGTGGCGACGTGCATGGCCTGCCAGAGCCTGCTTCAGTTCCAGTGCGACATGGTGTTGGCCGGCGGCGTGACGGTGGTGGTGCCGCACGCTCAGGGCTATCTGGCGCAGGAGAGCGTGATGTCGCCGGACGGTCACTGCCGCGCCTTCGACGCAGGCGCTCACGGGACGGTGGAGGGGAGCGGTGCGGGCGTGGTGGTGCTCAAGCGTCTGTCGGACGCGGTGGCGGAGGGGGACACGATCCACGCGGTGATCCGCGGCTTCGCGACCAACAACGACGGCGGCTTCAAGCTGAGCTTCACCGCGCCGTCGCTGGATGGCCAGCTCGAGGTGGTCGCGATGGCGCAGGCCATGGCGGGCGTCCCTGCCGAGTCGATCACCTACGTCGAGGCGCACGGCACGGGGACCCCGCTGGGGGACCCGTTGGAGGTCGCGGCCCTGTCCGAGGTGTTCGCGGCGAGCACCGGGCGGCGAGGGTTCTGCGCGCTGGGCTCGATCAAGACGAACATCGGCCATCTCGACGCGGCGGCGGGCGTCGCGGGGCTGATCAAGGCGATCCTGTCGGTGGAGCATGGGGTTCTGCCCCCCAGCCTCCACTTCGAGACCCCCAATCCGCGCATCGACTTCTCGGGCAGCCCCTTCTATGTCAACACCGAGTGCCGGCCCTGGCGGCCGGAGGGCTGGCCGCGGCGCGCCGGCGTCAGCGCCTTCGCGATCGGCGGCGTCAACGCGCACGTCATCCTGGAGGAGCCGCCGGCTCCGGAGCCCTCCGCCGCGGCGCCGCCCTGGCAGTTGCTGGTGCTGTCGGCGCGCACGGAGACGGCTCTCGACGCGATGACCGAGCGGCTGCACGACTCTCTCCGGGAGCCCGAGAATGCCGGAGACATCGCGGACATCGCCTACACCCTCCAGGTCGGTCGGAGGGCGTTCCGCCATCGCCGCGCGCTGGTGTGCCGCGATCGAGAGGACGCGGCCGGAGTGCTGGTGAGACGCGATCCGCGCCGTCTGCTCACTGGCACCGCTGCGGCCGGCGAGCCGCAGGTGGCTTTCCTGTTCCCCGGCCTGGGCACCGAGTACATCGGCATGGCCCGCGGTCTGTACCGCGACGACGCCGGATTCCGCGCGCGTCTCGACGACTGCGCGACGCGGCTGGCTCCGCTGCTTGGGCTCGACCTGCGGGAGGTCCTGTTTGCGGCGGAGGAGGACGAGAGTGCCGCACAGCAGGGGCTCGATCTGCGCGGGCTTCTCGGCCGCGCGCCCCGGTCCTCTCCGCTGCTGCGGACCGCGGTGTCGCAACCGGCGGTGTTCGCCGTCGAGTACGCGCTGGCCTGCCGGTTGCTCGATTGGGGAATCCGGCCGCAGGCGATGGTGGGCTTCAGCATCGGCGAGTACGTCGCCGCCTGCCTCTCCGGCGTGCTGTCGCTCGACGATGCGCTGCGCCTGGTGGCCGGGCGGGCCCGCCTGATCGACGAGCTGCCGCCCGGGGCGATGCTGGCGGTGCCCTTGAGCGAGGACGCGGTCGCGCCCTGGCTCGCCGCCGGTCTCTCCCTCGCCGCGGTCGCCGGGCCGGAGCTGACCGTGCTGGCGGGGACGGAGGCGGCGGTGGCCGCGGCGGAGGAGCGGCTCACCGCCGCCGGACACGTCTGCCGCAGGCTGCAAACCTCGCACGCCTTCCACTCGGCCCTGATGGAGCCGGCCGTCGAGCGTTTCCTGGCGCTCTTCACGGGCGTCGAGCTGCGGCCGCCGGAAATCCCCTACCTGTCCAACGTCACCGGCGACTGGATCACCGAGGAGCAGGCGACGGACCCGGCCTACTGGGCGGAGCACCTGCGCGGCACCGTGCGTTTCGCGGACGCGGTGAGCGAGCTGTGGCGCGAGCCCGGGCGCGTTCTGGTCGAGGTCGGGCCAGGACAGACGCTGAGCTCCTGGGCGCTGCAACATCCCGCCACGGCGGCCACGGCCGATCCGGTGGCGCTGCCGACCCTGCGCCACGCGTACGACCGCACGGACGACCTCGCCTTCCTGCTCCAGACCGTGGGCCGGCTCTGGCTGACCGGCTTGCGTCCGGACTGGCCGGCGCTCTGGGGGAACCAGCCGCGGCGCCGCGTCCCGCTGCCGGCCTATCCCTTCGAGCGCCAGCGCTACTGGATCGAGCCGCGCTCCAGGCCGGCCGCGGTGGAGGCTCTGCCGGCTGATCTGCCGGCTGAAAGGGCGCATCCGGCCGCGGCGCCCGCTCGCCGGCATCCCCGGCCGAATCTCCACGTCCCCTACGCGCCGCCGCGCGACGCGACCGAGCGGCGGCTGGTGGAGATCCTGGGAGAGCTCCTCCGCGTGGAGACGGTGGGGCTCCACGACGGCTTCTTCGACCTCGGCGGCGACTCGCTCCTCGCCACCCATCTGGTGGCGCGCCTGAACCAGGAGCTCGGCGCGGAGCTGACGCTGCGCAGCGTCTTCGAGTGGCCGACCGCCGCGGAGCTCGCCGTTGCCGTCGCGGCCCGCCCGGGCGGCGGAGCCGCTGCCTGGGGACCCGTGGTCCGGCGTGCCGGCGCAGCGCCGCCTCCCCTCTCGTTCGCGCAGCAGCGTCTCTGGTTCCTCGATCAGCTCGATCCGGGAAACCCGGCGTACAACGTGCCCGCCGCGGTTCTCCTGACGGGGCTGCTCGACCCCTCCGTGCTCGCCGCCGGCCTGGACGAGGTGGTGGCGCGGCACGAGGCGCTGCGGACGACCTTCGGACCGGCGGACGGCAGCGGGGGAGGCGGAGACGAAGAGCCCGTGCAGCGGATCGCGCCGCCCGCCGCGCTGCCGTTCCCGCGGATCGACCTGGACGGCCTGCCGGAGGACGCGCGGGAGGCCGAGGCCCTGCGGCTCGCCGCGGAGGAGGCGCTGCGCCCGTTCGACCTCGCGCGCGGCCCGCTGCTCCGCGCCGCGCTGCTGCGGCTCGGCGCCGAGCGCCACGTCGCTCTGTTCACCCTGCATCACATGGCGGGCGACGGCTGGTCGACCGATCTCCTGGTGCGCGAGCTGGCGGCGCTCTATCCGGCGTTCGCCGCGGGCCTGCCGTCGCCCCTTGCGCCGCTGCCGGTGCAATACGCGGATTTCGTCCTCTGGCAGCGCGAGAGCCTGCGCGGAGCGGAGCTCGAAACCCAGCTCGCCTTCTGGCGCGGCGCCCTCGCGGGCGCCCCCGCCGTTCTGGAGCTGCCGGCCGACCGGCCGCGCCCGGCGCGGGCGAGCGGGCGGGGCGGGCTGGCCTCGGCGGCGCTCGCCGCGGACTGCGTCGAATCGTTGAAGGCGCTGGGCCGGCGCAACGGCGCGACGCCGTTCATGACCCTGCTCGCGGCGTTCTACGCCTTGCTGCACCGCTCGACCGGGGAGGTCGACCTGGTGGTGGGGACGCCGGTCGCCAACCGCCGCCGTCCCGAGCTCGAAGGGTTGATCGGCTTCTTCGCCAACACCCTGGTGCTGCGCGCCGGCCTGCCGGCCGGCGAGCCCACCTTCGCCGGCCTGCTCACCGCCGTCCGCGAGGCGGCGCTCTCCGCCTACGCACACCAGGACCTGCCTTTCGAGCGGCTGGTCGAGGAGCTGGCGCCGGAGCGGAGCCTGGCCCACACGCCGCTCTTCCAGGTGTCGTTCCTGCTGCACGGCACTCCGTTCGAGGACGGCGGAATCTCGGGGCTCGCGATCTCTCCGTTCGGCGGCCTCGCCGCGGCCGAGCGCGCCGCCAAGTTCGACCTCACCCTGGAGCTGGTGGAGAGCGGGCCGGGCCTGACGGCCCTGCTGGAGTTCCGCCGCGACCTGTTCGACGGGACGACCGCGGCCCGCCTGCTCGGCCATTTCGCGGCTCTGGCCGCCGCCCTGGCGGCGGCGCCGGAGGGGCGGATCGCCGAGCTGCCGCTGCTGCCGGAGGGCGACCGGCACCAGCTCCTGGTCGAGTGGAACGACACCCGGGCTTCCTTCCCGGAGGCGGCGCTCCTGCACCAGCTCTTCGAGGCGGCCGTGGAGCGGGCTCCGGAGGCGGTCGCGGCGGTCTGCGCGGGTCAGGAGCTGAGCTACGGCGCGCTCGATGCGCGGAGCAACCGCCTGGCGCGGCTGCTCCGCGAACGGGGCATCGGGCGCGGCGCGCCGGTGGGAGTCTGGGTCGAGCGCTCGCTCGACATGTTGACCGCTGTCCTCGGCGTGCTCAAGGCGGGGGCTCACTATGTGGCGCTGGATGAGGCCTGGCCGGCCGGCCGGGTCGAGTCGATCCTCGCCGCGAGCGGCGCCCCCGCGATCCTCGCCGGCAGCGCTCTGCTGGGTGCCGTCGAGGAGATGAGCTGGCGGCTGCCGGCGCTGTCCGACGTCGTCTGTCTGGCCATCGCCGATGCGGAGCCGCCGGCCGAGGCGATCGATCCGGAAAGCGTGCGCGAGCTGTGGGACCTGGTCGCGGAGCGGGCGGTCGACCGGGTGACGGCGGGCGGCTTCATCAGCGCCTTCACGGGCGAGCCGATGAGCGAGGCCGAGGTCGACGAGTACCGCGACCGCGTTCTCTCCCTGGCCGGTCCCTGGCTGCGCCGGGAGGCTCGGGTGCTGGAGATCGGCAACGGCTCCGGCCTGCTGCTCTGGGAGATGGCCTCCCGGGTGTCGCAGGTGACCGGCGTCGATCCCTCTCCTCTCACTCAGGAACGTAACCGCGAGCGGGCGGCGCGCGAGGGGGTTTCCAATGTCGAGCTGCGGACCGGCTTCGCCCACGAAATGGACTCTCTCCTCGGCGAGGACGAACGCTTCGATCTCATCCTCCTCGCCAGTACCGTTCAGTTCTTCCCCGGGCCGCGCTATCTGGAGGGCGTGGTGCGCCAGGCGCTCGGCCGGCTCGCTCCGGGCGGCGCGCTGCTGATCGCCGACGTGCCCGATGCCCGGCGGCGGGAGGAGCTGCGGCAGGCCCTCGAGGAGCGCCGGGGCGCGGCCGGCGCGGCGCGGCGCGGGGAGCTGTTCCTGGACGAGGGCTTCTTCCGCGATCTCGGCGCGGCCGTTCACCACCGGACCGAGGGTTTCGCCAACGAGCTCCGCTTCCGCTATGACGTGCTGCTCACCCCGGGAGAGAACGGCGTGGAGCGCCGCGGCGCGGCGCGGCGGCGCGTGCTGACCGGCTGGCACGTCGACCGCTGCCCGTCCGGCCGCGTGGCCCAGGAGTCCACCGGGGACGACGTCGCCTACGTCATTCACACCTCGGGCTCGACGGGGGAGCCCAAGGGGATCGCCGTCCAGCACCGGCCGGCGGTCAACCTGGTCGACTGGGTCAACCGGACCTTCGGGATCGGTCCGCGGGACCGCGGGCTGTTCGTCACGTCCCTGTGCTTCGATCTGTCGGTCTACGACGTCTTCGGGGTGCTCGCCGCGGGCGGCACGGTCCACGTGGCCACCCAGGAAGATCTCGCCGACCCCGATCGCCTGGTGCGCCTGCTGCGGAGCGGCGAGATCACCCTGTGGGATTCGGCGCCCGCGGCCCTCGTGCAGCTCGCGCCGCTGTTCCCCGCCGCTCCGGAGCGCTCCAGCCGTCTGCGGCGGGTGTTGCTGTCGGGCGATTGGATCCCGGTGACCCTGCCGGACCGGGTGCGGCAGGCCTTTCCCGGCGCGCGGATCCTGGCGCTGGGCGGGGCCACCGAGGCCACCGTATGGTCCAACTGGTTTCCGGTGGGCGCGGTCGATCCCGGCTGGGCGAGCATCCCCTACGGCCGGCCGATCGCCAACGCCCGCTACCACGTTCTGGACGCCGGCTTCGCCCCCTGTCCGATCGGCGTTCCGGGCGACCTCTACATCGGCGGCGACTGCCTGTGCGTGGGCTATGCGCGGCGGCCGGACCTGACCGCCCAGGCCTTCCTGCCGGATCCGTTCGCATCTCTCTCCGGTCCAGCGGGAGCCCGCCTCTACCGCACCGGCGACCGGGCGCGCTACCACGCCGACGGCAACCTGGAGTTCCTGGGCCGCCTCGACCAGCAGGTGAAGGTGCGCGGCTTCCGCATCGAGCTGGGGGAGATCGAGGCCGTCCTGGGGAGCCACCCCGGGGTCCGGGAATGCGTCGTCCTGGCGCGGGAGGACGTGGCGGGCGACCGCCGTCTGGTGGCCTACGTCGTGGGCGGGGGCGCGACCCCGCCGCTCGGAGCGGAGCTGCGGAGCCATCTCCAGTCCCATCTGCCCGAGTCCATGGTCCCCTCGGCGTTCGTGCTCCTCGAGGCGCTGCCGCTGACGCCGAACGGCAAGGTGGACCGCAAGGCGCTGCCCGCTCCGGAGAGGGCGGGCGCGGAAGGCTACGCGGCGCCCTCCGGTCCGGTCGAGGAGCTGCTGGCCGGGATCTGGGCCGAGGTTCTGGGACTGGAGCGCGCCGGGGTCCACGACAACTTCTTCGATCTCGGGGGGCACTCCCTGCTGGCCACGCAGGTCGTGGCGCGGATCCGCGGTGTGTTCGGGGTGGAGGTGCCGCTGCGGGTGGTGTTCGAGAGGCCGACCGTCTCGGCTCTGGCGGCAGGGATCGAAGCGATGAGCGCGGAAGGGCTCGCGCCGGAGGCCCCGCCGCTCGTCCGGCTCGAGCGGGTGGGGACGCTGCCCCTTTCGTTCGGCCAGGAGCGGCTCTGGTTCCTGGATCAGCTCGCGCCCGGGAGCCCCCTCTACAACATCCCTCTGAAGGTCGAGCTCCGGGGGCGCCTCGACCCCGGAACGCTGGCCGCGGCGCTCGGCGAGGTGGTCCGCCGGCACGAGGTGCTGCGGAGCCGGTTCGCGGCAGGCCTGGACGGTCCGGTGCAGGTGGCCGATGCCGCGGCTCCGCCGGCCCTGGCGGTGGCGGATCTCAGCGGGCTGCCGCGGCCGGAGAGCCGGCGGGAGGAGGCGCGGCTGACCGACGCGGAGGCGCTGCGGCCGTTCGATCTCGCGCGGGGTCCATTGCTGCGCACGCTCCTCCTGCGCCGCGGAGAGAGCGATTGGGTGCTGGCGCTGTCGATGCACCACATCGTTTCCGACGGCTGGTCGATGGGCATTCTGATCCGGGAGGTCGGCGCCCTGTATGCGGCCTTCCTGGAGGGCCGGCCGAGCCCGCTGCCGGAGCTCGCGGTCCAGTACGCGGACTTCGCCGCCTGGCAGCGCCGGTACCTGTCGGGCGATCGCCTGGAGCAGGAGCTCGCCTGGTGGCGTGAGCAGCTCGCGGGAATGCCCCAGGCGCTGGAGCTGCCGGCGGACCGTCCGCGTCCGGCGGTGGCGAGCGCGCGCGGGGCGGTCCACGGCTTCGCGATCGGCCAGGAGAGCCTCGCCGGGCTCGCGCGGCTCTCCCAGCGGCACGGGGCGACGCTCTTCATGACGCTCCTCGCCGGGTTCGCGGCGCTCCTGCGGCGCGTAGTGGGCGAGGGGAGCCAGGACGAGCTGGCGGTGGGGACGCCGATCGCGGGGCGTACGCGGGTGGAGTCCGAGCCTCTGATCGGCTTCTTCGTCAACACGCTGGTGTTGCGTCTGGACCTTTCGGGAGACCCGGATCTCGCGACTCTCCTGGGCCGGGTGCGGGAGACCACCCTGGCGGCCTACGCCCACCAGGAGCTGCCGTTCGAGCGCCTGGTGGAGGAGCTGGCGCCGGAACGCGACCGCGGCCGTCCGCCGTTGGTGCAGGTGATGCTCGCCCTCCAGAATGCGGCGGCGGATCCGCTGGAGATGCCCGGCCTCGAGCTCGAAGCGGCCGCTCTTCCCAGCGGGACTGCGAAGCTCGACGTGACGGTGGTGCTCCGCGAGACGGAGCAGGGCCTCTCGGGGGAGATCGAGTACAGCCGGGACCTCTTCGAGGGCGCGACGATCGAGCGCCTGGCCGGCCGGTTCGCGCGCCTGCTGGCCGGCATCGTGGCGGACCCGCTCAGGCATCTGTCGGAGCTTCCGCTGCTCAGCGCGGGCGAGCACCAGCAAACCCTCGTCGAGTGGAACGACACGGCGGCCGCCTATCCGCGGGAGGCGTGCCTGCCGGAGCTTTTCGCGGCCGTTGCGCTCGCGATGCCCGGCGCGCCGGCGATCGTGGCTCCGGGCCGCGACGAGGAGGAACCCGCCGAGGTCTGGACGTACGGCCGGCTGGACGCGGCGTCGAACCGTCTGGCCCGCCATCTCCAGTCTCTCGGCGTGGGGTTGCAAACGCCGGTCTGCCTCGCGATGGAGCGCTCCCCGGAGCTGATCGTGGGCATCCTGGCGATCCTCAAGGCGGGCGGGCTGTACGTTCCTCTCGACGCGGGCTATCCGGACGAGCGTCTGGCTTTCATGCTCGCGGACACGGGCGCCGGAATCGTCCTGGTGCACGCCCAGACCCGGGAGCGGCTGGCCGGAAGGGCGCATCTCGTGCAGGTCGACGGCGGCTTTTGGGAGGCCGAGGACGGCGGCCCGCCCGGTGTGCTCGTGCCGGCGGAGAGCCCGGCCTATGTGATCTACACGTCGGGCTCGACCGGCCAGCCGAAGGGAGTCGCCGTGCCGCACCGTGCTGTCGTCCGGCTGGTGCGGGAGACCAACTTCGCGCGCCTGGGCCCGGGCGACCGCATGGGGCAGGTGGCGAACATCAGCTTCGACGCGGCGACCTGGGAGATCTGGGGCGCCCTGCTCAACGGAGCGGCGGTGGTGGTGATCCCGCGCGACGTGGTGCTCTCGGCGCCCGAGCTGGCGGCGATGTTGCGCGATCAGGAGGTCACCGCGCTCTTCCTGACCACGGCGCTGTTCACCCGGATGGCCCGCGAGGTGCCGGATGCCTTCCAGGGCCTGCGCGATCTGCTGTTCGGAGGCGAGGCGGCCGATCCGTCCGCGGCACGGGCGGTGCTGGCGGCCCGGCCGCCGCGGCGCCTGCTCCACGTCTACGGGCCGACGGAGAGCACCACCTATGCGTCCTGGCATCTCCTCCGCGAGGTGCCGGCGGGAGCCTCGTCCCTGCCCATCGGCGCGCCGCTCGCCAACACCTCGCTGTACGTGCTCGACCGTTGGCTCGCCGCGACGCCGCCGGGCACGCCGGGCGAGCTGTGGATCGGCGGCGATGGTCTGGCCTGGGGCTACTGGAACCGGCCGGAGCTGACGGCGGAGCGGTTCGTGCCGGATCCGTGGTCGGCCGGCGGCCGGCTCTACCGCACCGGCGACCTGGTGCGCCGGCCTGCGGGCGGCGCCCTCGACTTCCTGGGACGGATCGACCAGCAGGTGAAGATCCGCGGTTTCCGCGTCGAGCCGGGGGAGATCGAGGCGGCGCTCGCCGCGCAGCCGAAGGTGGCGGCGTGCGCGGTCGTGGTGCGGCGCGACGCGCCGGGTGAGCTCCGGCTGGTGGCGTATGTGGTCCTCGATCCGACCGATCCGACCGATCCGACCGATCGGTCGGATCAAAGATCAGCGCTGGCCGCGCGGCTCCGCGACCGGCTGCCGCAGTACATGCTCCCCTCGGCGGTCGTGCTGCTCGACGCCCTGCCCCTGACCGCCAATGGCAAGGTGGACCGCAAGGCGCTCGCGAAGCTGCGTCCGGAGCGGGTCGCGCCGGGCGGCGGGAGCACTGCCGGGGCGGCGCCGCGGACGCCCACCGAGGAGATGGTGGCGGGGATCTTCGCCGACGTTCTGAGCCTGGAGCGGGTGGAGTCGGAGGACGACTTTTTCGCCTTGGGCGGCCACTCGCTGCTGGCGACCCAGGTGGCCTCGCGGGTGCACTCCGTGTTCGGGCTGGAGCTGCCGGTGCGGACGGTTTTCGAGGCGCCGACGGTCGCGGGCCTGGCCCGCTTGATCGAGAGCTCGAGCTGGGGCGAGGAGAGGTCGTCCGTGCCTGCCCCGGCCCCCCTCGTGCGGGTCGCGCGCGAGGAGCCGCCGGCCCTTTCTTTCGCCCAGCAGCGGCTCTGGTTCCTGGATCAGCTCGAGCCGGGGAGCCCGCTCTACAACGTGCCGCTGGCGGTCACGCTCACAGGGAGGCTGGATCACGGGGCGCTCGCCGCGGCGCTCGGCGAGGTCGTGCGCCGGCACGAGAGCCTGCGGACGGCGTTCCCGGCGGTTGGGGGCCGGCCGGTCCAACTCGTGGCGGAGCCCGCCGGTTTCGCCATGCCGCAGATCGATCTCCAGGGACTGCCCGGGAGCGCGCGGGAGGACGAGGAGAGCCGTCTGGCCGCCGCCGAGGCGGGGCGGCCGTTCGATCTCGGCGGTCCCGGGGGCCTGCTGCGGGCGCCGTTGCTGCGGTTGGAGACCGAGCGGCATGTGCTCCTTCTCACCATGCACCACATCGTGAGCGACGGCTGGTCGATGAGCGTGCTGGTGCGGGAGCTTGGAGCGCTGTATGGGGCCTTCGTCGAGGGCCGGCCGAGCCCGCTGCCGGAGCTCGCGGTCCAGTACGCGGACTTCGCCGTCTGGCAGCGCCAGCGCCTGTCGGGAGCGCTCCTGGAGTCGGAGCTCGCCTGGTGGCGCGGGGCGCTCGCGGGGATGCCGCAGGTGTTGGAGCTGCCGGCGGACCATCCCCGGCCCCCGGCCCGCGGCGTGCGGGGGGCGGTCCATGACTTTGCGATCGACGGGGAGGGCGCTGCCGGTCTCGTGAGGCTCTCCCGCCTGCACGGGACGACGCTCTTCATGACGCTGCTCGCCGGGTTCGCGACGCTCTTGCAGCGCATGACGGGTGAGGACGACCTGGCGGTGGGAACGCCGATCGCAGGGCGCACCCGCGTGGAGACGGAGCCGCTGATCGGCTTCTTCGTCAACACGCTGGTGCTGCGGGTGGATCTCTCCGGAGATCCGGCGTTCGTGGACGTGCTGGGCCGGGTGCGGGAGACGACGCTGTCCTCCTACGCCCATCAGGAGGTGCCGTTCGAGCGCCTGGTCGAGGATCTCTGTACGGAGCGGGACTTGAGCCGGCCGCCGCTGGTGCAGGTGCTGTTCGCTCTTCAGAACGCCCCGTCGTATGCGCTGGAGCTGCCCGGGCTCGCGCTCAATGCCTGGCCCGTGACGACGGGGACGGCGAAGTTCGACCTGGTGTGCACGCTGACGGAGACGGAACAGGGCCTTGCGGGGGCGATCGAATACTACCGGGACCTGTTCGACGGCCCGGCCATCGTGCGGCTGGCCGGCCAGCTCGTGCGCCTGCTGGCGGGGGTCGTGGCGGACCCGCTCCGCCCTCTGGCGGAGGTCCCCCTGCTGAGCGCGGCCGAGCGCCAGCAAGCCCTGGTGGAGTGGAACGACACGGCGGCCGCCTATCCCCGGGAGGCATGCCTGCAGGAGCTTTTCGCGGCCATTGCGCTCGCGATGCCGGACGCGCCGGCAATCGTGGCCCCGGCCCGCGAGGAGAAACCCGCCGAGGTCTGGACCTACGGTCGGCTGGACGCGGCGTCGAACCGTCTGGCCCGCCATCTCCAGAGTCTCGGCGTGGCGCTGCAGACACCGGTCTGCCTGTCGATGGAGCGGTCACCGGAGCTGATCGTGGGAACTCTGGCGATCCTCAAGGCAGGCGGTCTGTACGTCCCGCTCGACGCAAGCTATCCGGACGAGCGTCTGGAATTCATGCTCGCGGACACGGGTGCCGGGATCGTGCTCGTGCACGCCGCGACCCGGGAGCGGCTGGCCGGCCTGGTGCATCCGGTGGCGCTGGTGGCAGTCGACGGCGGCGCTTGGGAGAGCGAGGACGGCGGTCCGCTCGGCCTGCGCGTGCCGGCGGAGAGCGCGGCCTACGTGATCTACACGTCGGGCTCCACGGG
>DATFPH010000013.1:0-1599 GCA_035264905.1 Thermoanaerobaculia bacterium | reverse complement strand
ACCCAGTCGCCGACGCTCCAGTACGCCTCTTCCGGGGTACCGAGGGCTTTGGCCAGTTGCTGCTCTCCGGCCTCCGTCGGCACCCTTCCTTCCGTTTCACCGGGCAGGTCTACGCCGGTAAGGGAGCCGAAGCCGAACCTCTCGTAGAAATGAGGCAGCCAGGCCTTGTCTTTGGTGCTGTTCCAGATCCAGTCGGCAACCTGGTAGAAGAACTTGTCGTTGGAGTCCTTCAAGGCTTCGGCGAAGTTCTGGGTACCGTGGGTCCCCAGAAATGCCGCGTTGGGACTGTTCTCACGCCAGCTCTGGTAGCAGGGGCTGACCGCAACGTTCGTAGGATGCCAGCAAGACCCGTCATCGGTGACCGTGGTGTACCTGCCAATAACGCCGGATTCAAGGCCCCCGAGGCCGGTGAACGTCTTGAAGGTCGACGCGGCCGGTTGGCCGCCCGTGATCGCGCGGTTGACGAAAGGATGGTCGGACGCGTCGCTGCTGAGGTACTGATAGGTCCTGAGCTCCCTGGTACCCGAGACGCCGCCGACGAAAAGCTGCGGGTCGAAGTCAGGACGGCTGGCGAGGGCGAGTATCTCGCCGTTACGCGGGTCCATCGCGACGACGGCCCCTCCTCTTCCGGGGTACCCGGCCTCCCTCGCCCGTACGATGGCGGCGTCGAGCTCATCCTCGGCCAGTCTCTGGACGTCGAGGTCCACGGTCAGCTTCAAATTCTTACCAGGGACGGGATCAGTGACGTGGTCGGGTAACTCCTGGCTCGGATTCACGTTTATGGGATTGCCGTTTTCGTCCACGAACCTGCCCATGGAATCGACCCTGCTCCCCTCGGGGACTATGCGTCCGAGGGCGTCCACGTTGTAGGTCCTCCGACCTGGTTTCCCGCGCAGCACCTCCTCATAGGAGAGCTCGACCCCGCTCTTGCCGACGATGGAATCAGGGGGCAGACCATCGAAAGATTCCTGCTTCAGCTCATCGTGGGTAACGGCGCCGGTGTACCCGAGGATATGCGCGGCCAGCCTGCCTTCAGGGTAACTTCGGACCCAGTCGTCGTTCACGGCGACGCCCGCGAACTCCCCGGTGCGCTCGCTAACGTAAGTCACCGCGTCGCGGCCAGCGTTCTCCTTCACCAGGATGGGGCTGTACTGGCTGTGGGTGTCCCAGGCCGCATCGTAGCGGGCCAGGACAGCCTCGGTGTCGGCGCCAACGACCGTCGCCAGCTCCCTCACTTTGTCCCTGGAGATCTCATCCGGTATGACGGTAACGTTCAGCCCGGGGACGTTGTTCGCGAGGATCTTGCCGTCGCGGTCGTAGACCACGCCGCGCTGGGCGGGGATCTTGATGTTGGTGTGTTGCGTTGCCCTCGCGGCGAGGGTGTAGTCCTGGCCTGTGAGCACCTGCAGGTACCACAGCCTGGCGGCAAGGACGACGAAGACCGCGGCGATCAGAACCGCCAGAGAGACTACCCGCACCTGCATGTTGCCCTTGGTCAGCGGTGGCGTCTCCACACGCTTTTTCGCGGGGTTCGCCTGCTTCTGCTCTCTCACCGGCAACCGGAGCAACCTCTACCCCTCTTCCGTAGCGAGCACTACC
>DATFPH010000012.1:0-14323 GCA_035264905.1 Thermoanaerobaculia bacterium | reverse complement strand
TCGCCGAGGCGGCCGTGGGGATCGACGAGCGGCGCGCCGGCGAGCGCGCGCTGGTCGCCTGGTGGGCGGCGCGGCCGGGGGAGGGCGCCACGGCGGCCGAGCTCCGCGGGTTCTTGAAAGAGCGTCTCCCCGAGCCGATGGTGCCGTCGCTCTTCGTCCTGCTTCCCGTCTTGCCGCGGAACGCGAGCGGCAAGCTCGACCGCCGGGCTCTTCCGACCCCGAAGCTCGAGGCGACCTCGGCCGGCGGCTACGAAGCACCGGCGACGCCGGCCGAGGAGGCGGTGGCATACGTCTGGCGCGACGTCCTGGGCGTCCCGCGCGTCGGGCGGAAGGACGACTTCTTCGCCCTGGGCGGCCGCTCGCTCCTCCTCCCTCGTGTCCGCCATCGCCTGGAGCAGGAGCTCGGCGTCCGCCTGTCGCTCGCGAGCCTCCTCGAGCGGACGACCGCCGCGGCGGTCGCCCTGGCCGCCGAGGAGCTCCTCTTGGACGAGCTCGAGCGCGAGCTAGCGGCGGCCCGCTGAGTTTCCGGCTCATGCCCCTGAGAAAGTCGAAAAGTGGATGCTGCGGCAGTGATCGCGTTCGACTAGGGTATAGGGTAAGCTCGCGGAGCTGCAAATGATGGAACAGGCATCCAAGCGGTGGCATCTACGAAATACGTTCATTGGGAGGCGTCATTGAGCGCGACAGACCACCTCGAACCCCTCGCCCAAGCGCTGGGCCAGGGCCGCCCGTTGGTACTGCTTCTCGGCCAAGATGCGTGGCGCAGCGGAGCCCGACCCAACCCGGTAGTGGAGGCGGCCTACAATCGGGTGGGCCGGCCGCTGCCCTCTGACGGTTTCGCGAATCTCGCTGGGCTTGTGCAGACGGAACCGTTGCCAGAGGGCTTCTATGATTGGCTGGCGGAGCGCTATTCGCGTCAAGCTGAACCTTTGTGGCTCGAGCCCATCGCTAAACTACCGCTCAACGCTGTCTTCACTTCGTCGGTCGATCCCGCACTCGCCAGAGCGTTTCGCATCAGTGGACGTGAGGTCGAGGCGGTGCTTAGTAGCCTCGACAGCCCTGCAGCCCCTCGCCAACGCCGAAACCTTCACATTACGTATCTGTTCGGTCGGGCGGGGGAGAGGAACAGCAACGAGTCGCCTCCAAGGAGTACCCGGGAGCTGCGGCAGCGCACCGCGATGCACGCGTCCGCTCTCCTTGCCCGATTAGTTGAGACAACGACATCGCTAGGCTTGTTGCTCATCGATGGCCTGGTCTGTGAACGCGACTGGCTCAACAGCGACCTACTTTCCGGCGTGCTCAGCGCGCTCTCACCTGGTCAGGTCTACTGGTTCGGCTGGGACGCAGCTGAGCCGTCCGCTGAAGCCAAGGCCTTGCAAGAACTCGTCGCGCCGCACGGGCCAATAGTTTTCGTCCGTGAGCGCCTCTCGGCTGCGCTCCGCTCCCTCGAACTTGCGCATAAGATCGATTTGGCCACGCCACTCCGCAGTGCCATGGAGGGCATGGTCACAATCCAAGATCACGTCTTGGAGATCGAGCCCGCTGTCCGGCTGAAGGTTTCGACAGCAGCAGCGATCGTGGACGACACGTGGATCGTGCCGCTGCCGCCTCTTGGGTCTGAGGCTGAATACGCAGAATTCCGCCGCTTCCATGGCCACGTAGAGGACGCCCGTCGTCTCGTCGAGGGATTACGGCGCGGTTTCGCGATCGAGCGCTCCTTCGAAGCCAAAATGGCTGAACGAGTGGGCTACGCGATCACGAATACTGGTCGTGTTCATGAGCCGATTCTAATTCATGGGCAATCCGGTTCAGGGAAAAGCCTCGCACTTGCACGACTCGCCTATCGGATACGGGAAGAGGGCAAGTGTGCTGTATTGCTTTCGAGTCGAACCACTCGAATTCCAGCCGTTGAGGAATTGGATGAGTTTTGCCTTCGCGCCGAGGATGCGGGCGCCACGGCAACCGTTGTGGTGTGCGATGCGAACCTGCCCGCTCAGCGATATGGCGACCTTCACCGCGGACTCGCCAGCCGCGGTCGGCGGTTCGTCGTCGTCGGCAGCACGTACCGAATCGTTGACGTCAAGAATACAGAAATATCTTGGTCGCACAGCGAGAACCTTCTCGAAGTTCCTGCGGAGCTTGACGACAAGGAGACGACGGATCTCACGAACCTGGTCACGGCGAAGGCGGGCACGAAGCTCCAGGCTCAGCCAACATCTTTTCTGTTGTCGGCTCTCTACCGGATGCTGCCCGACGTCCGCCCGCGCCTTGCTGCCGGTTTGGCCCAAGAGGCGCGTGTCGCGGAGGATGATCTTCGCGCGCGAGGCAAAGCCAACGTTAGAACGCCCAAGCCAGCCGGCGCCTTAGGTCAGGCTCTCATCAGCGCTGGCCTTGTTGACCCGAAAACTCTTCTTGACCAGAAACTCGAAACATTTCTTGGCGTCCTGACGGACGCCGCATCGAAAGCGATCGATTACGTCATGGTTCCCGGGAAGCTGGATTGTCCCGTCCCGTTGAACCTGCTGATGCGTGCCATCGGCGGCGGCGACAATCTCACCGACGTTGCAAACCTATTCTCGGGAATCGACCTCTTTCGATGGAGCCCGAATGAGGACGACGACATCTTCGTTCATCCGCGCCTACGCGTTGAGGCTGAACTCATCTGTGCCCGTCGGCTCGGCACGTCTCGAGCAGAGACGGAGGTCGCACTTCAACTCATTGCGAACGCGAATCCGGGCTCCTACGGGAGCTGCGAGCGCCGGTTCGTACTGGATCTCGTACACAAGCTCGGCCCCGATGGTTTGCTCGGGCAGCGATATGCGGCCAGCTATCTCCACATTGCTCGAGCGCTGACAACGCTCCGCACGAAGACCGGAACTCTCGACCCGAGCTTGATGCTGCAAGAGGCAACCCTTCGCCGTCGAGTTTTCCGCGACGCACCAGCGGAGGTCGACGCCGATTCCGCCGCCGTGCTAGAGGAAGCGCGCCAAGTTGTCGATCTCGCGTTAGGTGAGTTCGGGGGCAAAACAGGACGAGGGCTTCGTCGTGCATGCGCGAATCTCAAGGTCGAACGAGCTGCGATCTACGGGTTCCGGGCCGTGCAACGCCTCAAATCTGGAGCGCCGCCGAACGAGGTGTGGCAGTTCTATACAGCCGCTCGAGACTCCGCCCGGAGCGCGATCTTCGCAGCCGACTCGTACTATGCGATCGACGTCGGCATTTGGATTCCGAATGACCTGCTTCGCGATGGCAACTGGAGCGACGAACAGCGCGCGGAGCTTGTCGCAGACATCTTGGATGGCTTGGAGCGCGTAGATCGCGAGCAGCTTGCTGCCGACGAGCTGGAACGCTTTGAACAGCGACGCATAAAGGTTGGCCAGACACTAGGCGACAACGAACTTCAGCAGTCTGCCTTGGATGCTCTTGAGCGCCTAGGCTCCCGTGCGGGCCTTCTGCTTCAGGCGCGCGCTCTGGGTGGTGACCTTCGCGGAGCCGGAAGGGCAACCGGTGAAGACATTTCCAAAGCGGAGCGCGTCACCTCGTTTATGAAGTCGAGAGCAAGCGATGTTCGGGAGGATGCACGCTGCCTTCGATATTTCCTACGCGCCCTCTGGATTGATGCGACACAGTCGTATCTCTTCGGCGGCGAACGCGCTCCCCTCCCAGAGCGCGACGAAGCACTCGATGCGGTTTTGGCGTTGCTCGAGAATCTGGGTTCACTCGAAGGCACCTTGGGGGACCCCAGGACTCAGTATCTTCGAGCCGTGGTGCTCTGGCGTCTCCAGCGAGAACATGCAGCTCGGGATGCCTGGAACACTCTCAGCCAGGAATCCGCCTTCAACGATCCGCGACGTGTAATCCGCCATCATGTGTGGACGGAGGGCGGCGGCATGCCCCGCCTCTTCCATGGCCGGGTTTCGTCTGGGAACGCCGAGCGGGGCCGGGTGCGGGTGCAGGTCGACGAGCTACGCCAGGAGGTTGAGCTACTCCAGCGCGACTTTCCGCAAGTCGAACTGCGTCGTGGGGCAGGAGTACCAGGGGGATTCCACCTCGCATTCAATTTCATTGGTCCCGTGGCAGACCCCCCCCACCGGCCCAGGAGCGGACGATGAGCTTCGAGGCGGTCCTCCGAAATCACCAGACTGTCAATGTGCTCGCGCGCAGCCTCATCGGCCGCCCGGCATTCGATGACGTTCACGTTCTTCATCCGGACCCAGACCGGCCGGAGCCTGCATTTATCCGGGTTACGTCGTGGCTATACTGCCTCTACTTCGAGGCTGGACGGGTGAGCATCTTGTTTCTGCGGCGACTCGGCGAAGCTTACGCGCTTGTTGATCGCAGATCGGCCGAGGATCATGTGGAGAGCGTTCGCTGCTTGCGGACGGAACTTCACCACAACCTCGGCTTTGCCGACTCCGACCAAGCCGCGCGCACGGCCGCGGAATCATGGCGGCGGAAAGCTTGCGGCACCGCCCTCCCAAAGGATGATGGTCAATGGCGTGCCTGCTACGCTCGCCTTGTCGGCGAAGCTGAGAGGTTCCTTGGTGGGCTGGACTCGATTGTGCGTCAGATCGAATCCGATGGCGCAGCTGCTCAGGAACACTGCGATGAATGGTTGCGGCGGTTGGGCCGGAGTTGGCCTGCTGCGGCATTCGATCGGCTGGTTGACGACGCGAAGTACCGGCTCGCAAGAGAAGCCTTGAATACCGTCGCCTTCCGAAACAGGTTCGTTGACGAGTGGAGAAAACAGCTCGACCTACTGGACGACGGTTTCGACTTCCAGTTCGAGGCCACGAGGCTCATCGAGAAATCGCTCCTACAGCAGGATTCCGTAGTACTGCCGATCACCGGACGCGACATCATCGATGCATTGGGCGTCACTCCTGGGCCACGAATCGGCGAGTTGCTGGAAGAAGCGCGCCGCCATTTTGAGGTGAACCGCTGCAGCAAGGAGGCTCTCCTCACATACCTCCGGGAATTCGCTCCCGCCGAG
Organism: Thermoanaerobaculia bacterium; assembly: GCA_035264905.1. Taxonomy (GTDB): domain Bacteria; phylum Acidobacteriota; class Thermoanaerobaculia; order Multivoradales; family UBA5704; genus UBA5704. The sequence continues at coordinate 9,330 of DATFPH010000012.1, read as the reverse complement.
CCCTGACGACGCGTGCCAGCCTGCCACAGGAGCCCTGCCACAGGAGCTACACAAGAAGGTAGACCCTGCTAAAACGTCGCCTCCCGCACCTCGGTCAGCCGGCCACGGTCTCTCTCTGGCTCTGTGGACGCCTCTTCCTGTCCTCTCGCTGCCCTCTGGAGCATCCGGTCTCGGTGCCTCCACCTGGCCCGCCGGCTCTGAGGGGCAACTTGCGTGCACACCTCGGCCGTCAACCGCGGATCGGAACCACCGATCCAGGCTCAAGAGAGACGAAGGGACCACCTACCAACCCCGCCCGGGAAGAGCTTCAAACGGGCACGAAAGGCAGGTGCGGCGGAAAGCTTCCCGGGGGGGAACGGTGCGTCTCGATCACCTTCCTTGAGCTTGGCCGCCGCCGATCGGCCGGCCGCTGCCGGGCACCCGCGCCTACGTCCTGGACGGCGCGCGCGAGCTCTGCCCGCCGGGGATCCCCGGCAAGATCGCGATCGGCGGCGAGACCCTCGCCCGCGGCTACCTCGGGCGCCCGGACCTGACCGCCAGCACCTTCCTTCCCGACCCCTTCGCGGGCCGCTCCGGCGCGCGGATGTACACGACCGGCGATTTGGCGCGCCATCGTCTGGATGGAGGGGAGGAGGGCGCGCTCGAGTACCTCGGCCGCATCGACCGCCAGGTCAAGTTGCGCGGCTTCCGCATCGAGCTGGCGGAGATCGAGGGGGTGCTCGCGCAGCACCCGGCGGTCGCCGAGGCGGCCGTGGGGATCGACGAGCGGCGCGCCGGCGAGCGCGCGCTGGTCGCCTGGTGGGCGGCGCGGCCGAAGGAGGGCGCCACGGCGGCCGAGCTCCGCGGATTCTTGAAAGAGCGCCTCCCCGAGCCGATGGTGCCGTCGCTCTTCGTCCTGCTTCCCGTCTTTCCGCGGAACGCGAGCGGCAAGCTCGACCGCCGGGCTCTTCCGATCCCCCAGCTCGAGGCGACCTCGGCCGGCGGCTACGAAGCGCCGGCGACGCCGGCCGAGGAGGCGGTGGCCTACGTCTGGCGCGACGTCCTGGGCGTCCCGCGCGTCGGGCGGAAGGATGACTTTTTCGCCCTGGGCGGCTGCTCGCTCCTCCTCCCTCGTGTCCGCCATCGCCTGGAGCAGGAGCTCGGCGTCCGCCTGTCGCTCGCGAGCCTCCTCGAGCGGACGACCGCCGCGGCGCTCGCCCTGGCCGCCGAGGAGCTCCTCTTGGACGAGCTTGAGCGCGAGCTAGCGGCGGCCCGCTGAAGGGATGCCGGAGAGGGCCAGGGGGTGAGGACTCAACGCGCAGACATCCCGACTTCGACCCGACTCCGGTCGTCTTAGCCCCGACTAAAGTAGCCGGCAACTCGACTGGAGTCGGCATCAACTCGACTCCGGTCGTTTTAGAGACCGCTGTAGTAGAGCTGAGCTCGACTCCGGTCGTCTTGAACTCGACTCGAGTAGCCGGCAACTCGACCGGAGTCGGCGTCAACTCGACTGCGGTCGTCTTAGAGACCGCTGTAGTAGAGCTGAGCTCGACTCCGGTCGTCTTGAACCCGACTCGAGTCGGCGGCAACTCGACTGGAGTCGTTGTCAACTCGACTGCGGTCGTCCTAGAGACCGGGCGTTTTGGGTCAAAGTTACCGCGTATGCCCATCGCCCCCCCTTCCACCGGGAGAGGGGGAAGCTTTTGGTCTCCTCAGCCTCTCCATCGCGGCTTTCTGGCGTTGCTGGGCGGCGCGCTGCTGCTCTGCGAGCCCCTGGACCTTCTGCAGGCTGCCCGTCTCCTCGCCTCCCAGGTGCCGGGCTAGCGCCGCCACCGTCGGGAAGCGGAACAAATCGAGCACCGGGATCTCTTTCCCTAGTGCCTCCCGCAGCTTCTGGTGAGCCCGCACGATGAGGAGCGAGTGACCGCCCAGATCGAAGAAGTTGTCGTGCAGGCCCACGCGGCCGACCCGCAGGAGGTCGCGGTAGATCTCCGCGATGGTTCGCTCCAGGGCGCTCTGCGGCTCGGCATAAGAGACGCCCTCGAGCCGGGCCTCGGCCGGTGCGGGCAGTGCGCGACGGTCCACCTTGCCACTCGGCGTGAGCGGCAAGGCCGAAAGCGGCACGAAGGCGGCGGGCAGCAGCGGCTCGGGGAGCCGGTCGCGCAGGAAGGCCCGCAGATCAGACGCTCCCGGCGCTTCGATCCCCTCGTGGAGCACGATCCAGGCGATCAGCCTCTGGTCGGCGCGCGCTCCGCGGACGTCCACCACCGCATCGCGCAGAGCCGGATGGAGGCGCAGGGCGGCCTCGATCTCCCCCGGCTCGATGCGGTAGCCGCGGATCTTGAGCTGGCGGTCGGCCCGCCCGGCGAAGATCAGGTCGGCGTCAGGAGTGAGGAAGGCGAGGTCGCCGGTGCGGTAGAGGCGTGCGCCGGGCTTCAGAACAGCATCGGACCGATCCGACCGATCGGACCGATCCGTCGGATGATCGGTCGGATCCGAGAAAGGATCGGGCCGGAACCGCTCCGCCGTCAGGTCGGGCCGGCCCAGGTAGCCGCGGGCCACCCCGGCGCCGCCGATCCACAGCTCGCCGCGCACGCCCGGCGGCACGGGTGTGAAGAAGCGGTCGAGGACATAGGTCCGCGCTCCCGGGATCGGCCGGCCGATGGGTACCGTGCCGCCCGGGGCGAGCCCCGACAGCTCGCGCCGGGTCACCACGATCGTGGCCTCGGTCGGGCCGTAGGTGTTGACCAGCCGCACCGAGGATCCGACGCGCCGGTGCCAGAGGGCGAAGCGGTCGGCCAGGGCCTCCTCACCGCCGAGGATGACCAGACGCAGGCCGTGCGGCAGCTCCAGATCCTCGGCCTCCATCCCGGCGACCATCTCATGCCAGAACGCCGTGGGCAGGTCGAGGTGGGTGATGCCGAGCCGCTCCAGCTCGCGGAGGAAGTGCGGGATCGACGCCATCATGTCGTCGGGCCCCAAAATCAGGGTCGCCCCGGAAGCCAGGGCCGGCCAGATCTCCTCGGCGCTGGTGTCGAAGCTGATCGAGGTGAGCTGGAGGACCCGGTCGCCCGGGCCGATCTCATAGGTCTCCCGCGCCGCGCGCACGAAGGAGGCGATGGCGCGGTGGGGCACGACGAGGCGATCACGCCGCTGAACGGGCGGCAGCGCGCATGACCAACTGCGAGCGTCCCGCCGGGCCCGTGCCGCCCGGAGGGCCGGCGGCTCCCGCTCAGCCTGCTCCGAGCCGCCCGAGCCGGGCGAGATCGGACTGCCAGGACCGGCGCTCGCGGGCCTCCCGTTCGAACAGCTCTTCCGTCTTGCTCAGGATCAGGGTGAACGGCCGCCCCGAGCGCCGTGTTTCGTGTCGCACGGGGAGCTCGGAGGCATCGATCCGTTGATGAATGTGTCCCCGGCTCTGTTGGGCGAGCGGCCATTCGAGCCGCTGGCGGACAGGATCGGCGAGGAAGGCGCCCAGCCTGCTGCAGAGCTCGCAACGGCAGCCGTCCGGAAGGGCGATCGACCAGTCGCCCGCGCTCCGCGCCGGCCGGGCCAGCCGGGCCTCCAGCCGCCCGATGCAATGTCGCGTCAGGGCCGCAAGCGCAGGCGCGGCCGACCTCCCGGGCTGCGCTTTCTCTTTCGCGGCCGCCCGCACCACCTGCACGAGGCAGGGGAGCAGCGGCTCGTTCTCGGCGGTGCACAGGGCTGCGACGACCTCGTCCCGGAAGTCGTCCGCCACCACCACTCCGGCGCTCCCGAGAAGGCCGTGGAGCGGCGCGGAGAGCGCCGCCACCGCCTTGTCCCGCAGGCTCGGCTGCGCATGGCGCCGCGCCTCGCCGATCACCACCTGCAGCTCTTCCCACCGTTCTCGCAGCAGCAGCCGCGCGACGGCAGGTCCCACGGCTTCGTCGGCGGCGCGCAGGGCTTTGCAGAGGCGCGGCAGCGCGGCGAGCCAAGAGAGCCGCTCCCGTTCGTCGAGCCGCGGGCCGCGATGGCGGTCGCCCGACCAGGCGGAGAGCAGCTGCCCCCACCAGCTCTCGCCGTAGCGCCTGGCCAGGGCGACCAGCGGCGGCGCCTCCTCAGGGGTGAGCGCCTCGACCCGGAAGGGCTGGAGCAGCGACGCCGCCAGCTCCGGCGTAGCGAGGCCGTCCGCCACCCGGAGGGCGCTGCCGAGGAGGCCGCGGCCGTCCTCGCGGTATGCGACGCCCCTCCAGAACGGCAGCAGCGACGCCGCGAGCTCCCTGGCCTCGGGCGCCCCACCGGCCAGGATCCGCTGCTCGAGCGCCCGGAGCGCCCAGGCGGGCGAGGCTTCGGCCCGCACGGCGAACGCGCGCTCGCGCGGCCACAGCACGAGGGCCGCCCTCCGGTACCAGCGGTCCATGGTGTTGCCGTAGTTGCCCATGTACCCCTCGTACTCGGAGGCATAGGGCGCGAGGTCCGACGACGGGGTCGAACAGCACACCTCGTCGTCGGACACCTTCGAGACGATCGGCAGGGCCTCCTCCCCTGCCGGGTCGACCCAGCGGGCCAGCGTGATCTCGCCGTCGATGAAGTCGCCGAGCTCGTAGGCGTCTGGATCGTCCGTCGCGGCGTCGTTCTCCGACCACTCATCGTCCTCGTCGCGCTCCCAGTGGCGGTTCCGGCCGCGCCAGGGCTCGTCCCAGCCCGGCTCCATGCAGTCCCATGTCTCATGGATCTCGGCGAGCGCGAGCACCAGCTCGCAGCCGCAGCGCTCCGCCGCCGCCCGGAGCGCCGCCGCCCGGGCGCCGTCGTTCCCCTTGAGGCGCTGCCAGGCAAGGCCGTGCGCGGTGTACTCGTGATCGAGGAGGTAGACCAGACGGTTCGGCGGCTGCGCCGGCTGGCCCTCGTCCCGATACCTCCGGGAGGGGCGTGGTGTCGCGAAATGATCGCGCAGGCACCCGACGAGGGCGTCGACCGTCGCGGGCTCGGCGGCAGCCGCTGCGATCGCGGTCTTGCCCCCCTCGAGGATCAGGTTGTAGGTCAAGGCGAGCCGGTAGCCCTCCGTGACCGGTCGGACCTCGTGCCGGCAGTCGGCATAGAAGGCGACGAAGGAGAGCTGCCGGCGGGAGCCGCGGTCGACGACCTTCTCGCCCTGGTGCTCGACGACCAGAGCGCCGCCCTTGAACGAGGCCGGCAACGTCACGACCAGGGTGCCGACCATGGCGTCGGCCTTCTCCGAATCCTGGTGTGGCAGGAAGAACTGGCCCGGGCCATAGACCAGGAAGGAGTGGAGCTCGGCCTTGAGCCGGCAGCCGTCGGCCAGCCCGAGATCGGCGCGCAACTCTTCGAGCACCGGCAGGAGCGTCCGGTTCCACCGCCGGCGGTCGATCTTCACCCGGCTCCTGGGAATCTCCCAGGTATCCCGGACTCGCCGGTCGAGAAGCGTCTTCTCCCCCCGTCCATAGCGAGCGGGCCGGGCGAGCCCGCAGAGCCTCTCCGCCTGAGCCCGCGAGACGGGAAGGCAGAGCCGTCCGAGCCCCTGCACCTCCAGCTGCAGGTCATCGGCCGTCGCCGTCCGCCGGGCGGAGAAGGACCCGGGCGAGCCGACCGCGCCGAGGATCTCGCCGATCCGCTCGAGGTTGTCGACCATCACAGCACCTCTCCAGGAAACTCGCCGCCCATTATCGACTCCATGTAGATGTCCTGGGGCTCGTTGGAAACGTCTCTCGGTCTTCCCGGCAGGAGAAAAATGCCCGGCATCCGAATTATACGCCAACCGCCGCCTTCTGGAGGAGAGGAAAGCGGAGCAGCCAGGCCGGCGGAGCGGCTGCGCACCGTCGTCTGCGCCTGGGCACGGCCGGGAGCCCGTGCGCGGCGTGCGGAGCCTCTGATCGTCCTGCGCAGAGCATGCTCACCGTCCGCCGGGCTCGATCGGGATTCGCGGGCACTGCCCTCCGTGGAACCACGAGAGTCGAGGAATGCGCAGAAGCCACCAGGCAACATCCGAAGGGTCGGCGCCGCTTCGCCGATAGACGACTCTTGTCGTATTGACGGCCAGTAGACGGAGGGGTAGATTTGGCTAAACGAAACGCATCAGAGGAGATCGCCACGAGCCAGCGCTGGTGTATAGGAATGCATAGCCATCCAGCCATGGACAGTATGTGCGCGCCTATACCTGCCAGCGCCCATATCGGCCGCCGCATCCAGGGAAGTTCCTCACCCTCTGCGTCCCAGGGGGGATTGAAGCCGGTCAGAGCATGGCTATAGGATAGTTGCCTGGCCTGGGAGCGAATGTCCCAGGAATGTCCCAGGCCCCGAGGGGCGTTAGAGAGAGTCGCGCTAAGTCTTTGAAAATTCGGGGAATTTGGTCGGGACGCCGAGATTTGAACTCGGGACCCCCTGAACCCCATTCATACGCCAGGCTTCCGCAGACTTCCCGGCACCTCCCGGAACTTCCCGGTAAACCACAGCAAAACCAGACACTTAGCATGCTTAACGCCTCATTTTCTTCCCGGCACTTTCCGGGGTTGACCGGCAGTAACCGGGCGTTGTAACGTACGAGAAACGTACGAGAAACGTACGATTGGGGGGAAGATGAAAAAGAAGGGCAAGCGGCGCCACGTCCCGACGATCACCCGATCCGTCCTGGAGCGGGTCCGGCTCGCACCCAAGAACAGGTACTTCATCATGGAGGGTGGGGGCGTCGACTCCCTCCGGGGCTTCGGCCTGGAGGTCGGGCGGGCGGAGGTGAAGTACATCATCCGGAAGGAAGGCTTCCCGCAGGTGCGGCTGGGCCTCATCCACGAGCTGACGCCCGAGGAGGCCCGCGAGCAGGCCGCCGAGAAGCTCAGAGACATGCGGGCGGCAAAGAGGCAGTCGAGCACCATGACCGGGCTCCGGCTGTCGATCGAGGAGCTGGCGCAAAGATACCACGAGGCCAACGCCGACAAATGGACGGCCAAGACCATCGAAGAATACGAGCGCCTCTGGCGGCTCCATCTCCTGCCCCATGTCGTCCCCGAGTCGGAACACCGCATCCCCCTGGGCAAGCTGAAGCTTCCGGACCTCACACCGGCCCGTGTCGTCGCCTTGAAGCGGGACATCGCCGGGAAGGTGAAGGCCGAGGCGCAGGCGAAGCACGAGGCGCAACCGCGGAAGGGCCGGCAGGTCAGCGGCACGACCGTGGCCAACCGGGCGCTCCAGCAACTCACCGCCGCCTACCAGTGGGCCATCGACAAGATGGAGTGGCTGCCCGGGCCGAACCCGGCATCGGAAAGGAAGGTCGATCGGTACAAGGAGCGCCCCTCGAAGGCGACGATCGGCCCCGAGCAGTACAAGGCCCTCGGCCAGGCCCTCCAGAAGATCGAAGCCGACGACCGCCTGCCACCTCGTACCCTCGCCGCCATCCGGATCATCCTCCGCACCGGGTGCCGCCCGCACGAGATCCTGACGGCCGAGCTCGCCTGGGTGCAGCCCTCGGTCATCCTCGCGCCCGATTTCGACCTTGAGACCCTGGCCGCCCCCGAGACCTACACTCGACTTGCGCCCCGCATCGAGCGCCCTCATGGCAAGGGCGACCGCCACGGCTCGGATCAGGAAGGCCGGACGATCTGGCTCTCAGCCGGAGACGTCGCGATCCTCCGCTCTGTGCCGCGCCCGCAGGGCTGCCGCTGGGTCATCCCGGGAGACCGCGAGGGTACCCACCTGACCACGGTCCAGAAAGGTTGGGAGCTGATGTGCGAGCTCGCGAAAGTAGAGGGCATCACCCCCAAGACGGCCCGCCACGCGTTCCGCTCGCAGCTACCGTCGGCCGGCGTCGAGCCGGAGCATGGCATGGAACTCCTCGGGCACACCTCGCTACGGATGATGGAGAAGGTCTACTGGCACCGGGAAGCAGAGACACAGGCCCGTGCAGCAGCATTGGCGAGTGGACATGTCGAGAAGCTCCTGGGCGAAACCCGAGTCAACTAGGCACACCCGGCCGCACCCTCCGAGGGGCGAGCCGGCGTAGGCTCTCCCCCGGGTGCGCCGGTTTCGTTCCGTCTCCTGATCTTCATCATCCGCGAGGGAGCTGATCCGAGGGAGCGGAGGGGGGTGGGGCCGCAGGGTCCCGGTCACGCAAAGCCAGGCGTAGGTCCGCACGCGGCTCTAGCTAGGAAGCTGCACGCAAGTTCGGTCGCAACTTCTGTCCGCCGACTCCCTGGGCTGCGCCGTGGGCAAGCGGCCTCAGCCGATCGTAGCCAAGCCGCCAGCAGGCCGTGGCTACTCGCAGATCGCGTCACACTGCTCGGTATACGTGGTGACCTCTAAACCGATCTGATAGCCCCAGCATGAAACAGTTCCGTTGCAATCTCTGTAGCATTCTCCCGTAAGGCACATATAGCCCTCCGGGTAGTTGGGATTGCACGGACCCACACAGCAAACGTAATACCGCGTCAGCTGGCTTGTAGGGTAGAGGCAGTTCGCCTCAGCAGTTCTAGGCAAGAGCCAGTTGCCGATAGTGGGTATACAGCTCACAAGTGCGATCAAAGCCAACTTCCGGATAAGACGGGCACGATAGGCTCCCATAATACCTCCCTCTATCAAGTTCTGAATAACTGTAGCACAGGCGCAGCGCTCCCACAACCGAGGCGCCCTGGACTCGGCGGCGTTGGCTCTGGGCTTGATGTAGCGCGCTACATTTTGGCCCGGGGCGGCGGGTTTCGTTCCGTCTCCCGTTCTTCACCATCCGCGAGAGCGCTGATCCGAAGGGGGCGGAGGGGGGTGGGGGTCGCAGGATCCCGGCCACGCAAAGCCGCACGCGGCTCGCGCAGAGCCGCACGCAGGTCCGCACGCGGCTCTGGCGGCTCTGGAAGGCGGCACGCAGGCCTGCACGCAAGTCCGCACGCGGCCACGCAGGCCCGCACGCAGACCTGGACGGAGCCATGGCGACTCTACGGCGCCGCCCGGGCAGGCGAAGCTTTCCCCCTCCCAGGCTGTGGAAGCTGACCGGATGTGGAAAGCTCCGGGCCACCGGCCACCCGCGCCCCGGACCTTCCCACAACCGTTGGAAATCCCGGCCTCCATCCACCGCCCCGGGATTCCCACAGCTACGCACAGCCTCGGCGACGAGGAGCCAGGGAGGAAGAAGAGGGAGAGGAAAACCGCAAATCGACACTTCTCTATATGCCGAGCCCCGGAGCTCGGGGGACGACTACCCTTCCGCCCACCCGCTCGAGATCCACCCTCCGCGGGATGACCAGCTTCCCCCCGGCCGCGCTGACGCAATCGCCCCCTCGCGAGCTCCAGCCGCCGTGGGATGACTACCCATCCGCCCACCCTCTTGAGATCCACCCTCCGCGGGATGACCAGCTTCCCCCGGCCGCGCTGACGCAATCGCCCCCGCGCGAG
>DATFPH010000011.1:0-3686 GCA_035264905.1 Thermoanaerobaculia bacterium | reverse complement strand
GAACAACGTCGGAGTACTTCCAGTTCATCACCTCGCCCTGCTCGGTAATGCGGATCTGTCCCTGCACGGCGCCCGCAGGCTGCGCGAGGATCGCCTGATAGCTTGGGCCGCCGCCGCGACCGACCGATCCGCCGCGGCCGTGGAACAGACGCAATGTGACGCCCCAGCGGCGGAATGTGTCAATAAGCCCGAGTTCGGCCTTATAGAGTTCCCAACCCGAGGTCAGAAAGCCGCCGTCCTTGTTGCTATCGGAGTAACCCAGCATCACTTCCTGCGCCCGTCCACGGCTTTCCAAGAGGCAAAGGTACTCAGGCAGGGCAAGGAGCTCATCCATAACTCTGCCGCATTTGCGCAGATCGGCGATTGTCTCGAACAGCGGGACGATATTCAGGTCGAGCTCGTGGTCCCGCGGTCGCAGAAGTCCCGCCTCCTTGAGCAATAATGCCACCTCTAGGAGATCCGAGACGCCGTCCGTCTTGGAGATCACGTAATTGGGCACTGCGGCCTTGCCGTAACGCCGGTGCGCCTCGGCTGCTTCGCGAAGAATTGCCAGTTCCGAGGACGTCTCCGCAGAATAGCGGAGGAAAGGCGAGGATAGCAGCCGCGCTGTCTTCAGCTCCTCGCGCAGAAAGCGAAATTGTCAATCGGCTTCCAAATTTGACCCTCGATCGGCGTCCAATTTTGACCCTCTTGAACGACGGGTTCGGGCGGTAGCGCTCGCGCCGTCGGAGCTGGTCGGGGTTGCGGAGACGGCGCGAGCGCGGGTTGTCTGGTGATCGTCGGCTCGGCTTTTGAATCGCCAACTGTCGTTGCCGGTCTCGATGATATCGCAGTGGTGGGTGAGGCGATCGAGCAGTGCAGTCGTCATCTTCGGATCACTGAAGACGCTGGGCCACTCCCCGAAGGCGAGGTTCGTGGTGACGATGATCGAGGTGCGCTCGTAGAGCCGGCTGACGAGGTGGAATAAGAGTTGCCCGCCGGATTGAGCGAAGGGCAGATAGCCGAGTTCGTCGAGGACGATGAAGTCCATTCTGGTGAGGTGGTCGGCGAGCCGGCCTTGCCGTACATTGCGGGTCTCGGTCTCGAGCCGGTTGACGAGATCGACCACATTGTAGAACCGCCCGCGGACGCCGGACCGGATGCAGCTTCTGGCGATGGCGATGGCCAGATGGGTCTTGCCGGTGCCAGTTCCGCCGACCAGCACGGCATTGCGCTGCTGGGCGATAAAATCCCCGCCGGCAAGCTCGTTGACGAGTGTCTGGTTGATCGGCGTGCCCTCGAACTGGAAGTCGGCGAGGTCCTTGGCGAGCGGCAGCTTGGCGATGGTGAGCTGGTACTTGATCGAGCGCGCCTGCTTCTCGCTGATCTCGGCGTTGAGCAGATCACCGACGATGCGCGGAGGTTCGTGCTGGCGTTTGACGGCCGTAGCCATGATCTCGTCGAAGGCGGCCTTCATGCCGTAGAGCTTGAGCTCGCCCATGAGGTCGAAGAGTTGGGATCGTTCCATCAGATGGTTCTCCTGAGGTTGTCGTAACGGGCACAATCGGCGATGGGCGCGTGGCGCAGCGTCAGCGCAGCGGGCGTGAGGATCGTGGCCGGCGGGCCGGGATCACGCTGGCGGGCCAGGATGTTGAGGACGACATCGGCGGAGTGGACGCCCTGCGCAATCGCTTCGGCGCAGGCCGCTTCGACCGCCGGCAACCCGTCGGTGAGGACCGCGCTGAGGATGTCGACCATCTGCCGATTACCGTCGTCGGCGCCAGTAAGTTTGCGCCGCACGCGCTCCATCGCGGCCGGCAACACCCAGTCCTTGAACGGTGCGCCGTTGCGCAGGGCGCCGGGCTTACGGGCGAGCACCGGCACGTAATGCCAGGGGTCGTAGAGCGTGTCGCCGCGGTCGAACGAGCGGGGATGCTCACCCACGATCCGCCCGTCTTGGCGGATTACGATGCGATCCGCATAGGCATGAACCTCGACCGGACGCCCGACCGCACTGGCCGTCACCGAGTACTTGTTGTTGTCGAAGCGCACCAGGCAGGTCTTCGAGACCGACGCCGGCACCGCGTGGAATCCATCGAACCTGCCAGCATAGGGAACGAGCTTCGGCCGCTCCGCCTCGAACACTTCCCAGATCGTCTGCTCGGTCAGCTCCGGATGGTGATGCACCTTGGCGTAGGCGATGCATTTATCGAGCAGCCAGGCGTTCAGTTCGTCAAGATTCTTGAACCGCAGACGCGGCGTGAAGAAGCGTTCGCGGACGAGTCCGACCTGGTTCTCGACTTGCCCCTTCTCCCAGCCCGATGCTGGCGTGCAGGCGACCGGATCAACGAGGTAGTGGCTGCACATCTGCAGGAAGCGGCGATTGTAGAGGCGTTGCTTGCCGACGAAGATCGTCTCCACCGCCGTCCTTCATGTTGTCGTAGATGCCGCGCCCGCAAGCGCCCTTGAACAGGGCGAAGGCCCGGTCGTGGGCGTCGAACACCATCTCCTGCGTCTCGCGCGGATAGGCCCGCACGAACAGCATACGGCTGTGACAGAGCCGGACATGGGCGGCCTTCACGATGACCGTCACCCCGCTCAGCAGGACGACCTCGTGGCTCCAATCGAACTGGTAGGCTTCCCCCGGCGCGAAGCTCAGCGGGACGTAGGCCGCCGCCATCAATTGCCCGCGCTCCTTGGCCCATCGCCTGGCGTAGCGCCGCACGGCATCGTAGCCGCCGTCGTAGCCGCGCCCGCGTAGTTCCTCGAAGATGCGGATCAGCGTCAACTGCTCGCGGAAGGGCTTGGTCGTATTGCCTTCCAACAGCTCATCGAGTTCCGCCGTCCACCGCCCCAGCTTCGGCCGAGGCTGCACGTCCCGCTCGTACTCGGCTGAAGTTGCCCCAGACCGCAGAACTTTGCGGACCGTGTTCCGAGACACCCTCAGGTCACGGGCGATCTCTCTGATCGTCTTGCCCTTGAGGAAATGCTCGCGCCGAATCCGCCCAATCGTCTCCACTGTCAGCATTCCCCCACCGCCCGCTTCGAATCAAAGCGAGCAGCGCATCAGGCCTAACGGGAGGGGGTCAATTTTGGACGCCGATAACCCCGCTCAGGGGGTCAAAATTGCACGCCGAAACACACTACAAGGCCTAGCGATCCTCAAGTGACGGGCGAGCGACAACAACCGTGAGGAAAGCGGCAACAACCATGAAGAAGCGAAGCGGCTCGAAGGAAGGAAAAGGAGAAGACTCTCCCTCTCAGCTGATCGATGCGAGAATCAAGGAGCTGGATGATTGGCGGGGCGAGACGCTCGCCCGGGTCCGAATGCTCATCAAGCAGGCCGACCCCGAAGTGGTCGAGGAGGTGAAATGGAGAAAGCCATCGAACTCGATGCTCGGGGTTCCGGTGTGGGAGCACGACGGAATTATCTGCACCGGCGAGACCTACACGAGTGTCGTGAAGATGACCTTCGCCAAGGGCGCCTCGCTCAAGGACCCTTGCGGCCTCTTCAACGCCAGCCTCGAGGGCAAGACCCGGCGCGCCATCGATTTCCATGAGGGCGACAAGATTGATGAAAAGGCGTTGATGGCGCTCATTCGCGCCGCCGTGGCGCTCAACACGTCGGCACGAACGACCGCTCGCCCCGTCCGCTCTCAGCTCGTAGGGCGGATTAGCGAAGCGTAATCCGCCAACTCCGATGCACC
>DATFPH010000010.1:0-3137 GCA_035264905.1 Thermoanaerobaculia bacterium | reverse complement strand
AGTGTTCTCGTTCGATCCTCTTTCCCATAGCTTCTCTCCGCGCGCCACTGAAGGCGCCAATTCCAAGGAGAGAAGGCAATGCCTGAACAGACGTTTGGAGAGTTCCTGAAGAAGGGTGAAGTGATGAAGCAGTCGCTGGCGATTCACGCGGAGGAGCTGGCGCACCTGGAGAAGCATCGGCTCAAGTTCGATACGACCTATGATCGGGTGAAAAATCTCCTGGCCCAGCAGGCGGATCTGACCGCCAAAAAGCAGGAGATTTCGAAGGAGCTGGGGGTTCTCCTGACGGACGGGAGACAGTTGCTGAGCTTTTTGAGCGTTGCGGTGAAGGAGCACTTCGGCAAGCGGGCGGAAAAGCTGGTGGCCTTCGGGCTGCAGCCGTTTCGCAGCCGTCCGCGCGTCAAGGTGATCGGGCTGGACGGTAAGCCGGTGAAGCGGCGGCTTACCGAGGAGCAGCCGACGGCTCCGCCGATCCAGGAGCCCGCCGAGTCGACGGACGAGTAGTCTCTCTCTGCACTGCTTGAAGATCAAAGGGGCGTGGCCTTGGCCACGCCCCATAAGTCTTCTCGCAAGCGTGAGCCTGCTCACGTTCCACGGTTTCGACGCAAGCGCCTGATCCAGTACCGGGGCGCCGCTTGTGATGTGCTACGGCGACCACCTCGATGCCGAACGGGATCTCTCGATAGATGATGTTGTAGGGAAACTTGCTGAGGACGTATCGCCGCATCCTCGGCGCCTCTGCCAGTATTGTTGCTGTTGGCCTAATTGCACTGCTACGCTACTTCCTGGGTGAGGCGCTGCAGCCCCATGAGTGGATCCTCACTTTAGGGGTACTATCCTTACTAGCATTTCTACCTGCTCTGGCTTACATCGGGGCTCTCTGATGTAGACTGAGACCGTCCTACATCGGTTCAAGGTTCGGGCAGCCGGAAGACGTCGATGGCCACACCCCTGGACAGCGCGCAACCCACCCTCGGCGGCCTCATGGCCCTCCTCGCCAACCTGCGCGGGGGACGCATGGCGAGCAGTCTCGCGCCCCTGAGGCGGCTGTTCGCCTTTGCCCGGCCCTACCGTCGGCGGCTGCTCCTGGCCCTCCTGGGGGTGTTCGTCGGCAGCGTCCTGAGCCTGGCCGGCCCCCTCGCCTGGAGCTTCCTGGTCGACTCCATCGTGCCCGGCGGCAATCCCAGCCTGCTGACCCGGGTGACCCTCGCCCTCATCGCCATCTACCTCCTGCAGAGCGGCACCCAGCTGCTGGTGGGCTACCTCCTGAGCTTCGTCGGCGTGCGCCTGACCATCGACCTGCGCCAGAAGCTCTACGAGCACCTGCAAACCCAGTCGCTGTCGTTCTTCAACCAGCGCCGCACCGGCGAGCTGGTGTCGCGGGTGATGAACGACGTCTCGAACATCCGCGGCGTGCTCACCGCCGACGTCGCCGGGCTGCTGCAGCAGGTGCTCATGTTTTTCGGCTCGCTCGTGGTGATCCTCTATCTCGAATGGCGCCTGACCCTCCTGATGGTGCTGCTGGTGCCCACCGTGTCGATCACCTCGATGATCCTCGGCCGTTTCCTGCGCAACCTGTCCCAGGACCTGACCGACGTGGTCGCCGCCGTGACCACGGTGCTGGAGGAGTCGTTGAGCGGCATCCGCATCGTGCGCTCCTTCGTCCGCGAGGAGTACGAGGCCGGGCGCTTCAAGGCGCGGCTGCACCAGCTCTTCACCCTTGCGCTCCGCCGGCTGTACCTGGAGGTGACCTTCGGGCCGCTCCTCTCGGCGATGTTTTTCACCTGCACGGTGCTGATCATCTGGTACGGTGGCAAGCAGGTGCTGGCGGGCAAGCTCAGCCCGGGGCAGCTCGTGACCTTCATCATCCTCACCTCGATGATGGGCGGCGCCATCAACTGGTTCGGCGGGCTATGGAGCCGGCTGCAGCAGGCGGTGGGCTCGTCGCTGCGGCTGCTCGAGCTGCTCGATACCCGGACCGACGTGGTCGAGCTGCCCGGCGCCCCCGAACTGCCCCCCATGGCCGGCCGCCTGACCTTCGAGCGGGTGAGCTTCGCCTATGCTGCCCCGGCCCCCAGCGTCACGATGGCGCCGGTGCTGGCCGAGGTCTCCCTCGAGCTCAAGCCGGGCGAGATCCTCGCCGTGGTGGGCCCCAGCGGGGCCGGCAAGACCACCCTGGTCAACCTGGTGCCCCGCTTCTACGACCCCACCGCGGGCCGGGTGCTGATCGACGGCGTCGACCTCCGCACGGTGAGCCTCGCGAGCCTGCGGCGGCAGATCGCCCTCGTGCCCCAGGAAACGCAGCTCTTCGGCGGCACGGTGCGCGAGAACATCCTCTACGGCCGGCTCGAGGCGAGCGAAGAGGAGATGATTGCGGCGGCCCGGGCGGCCAACGCCCACGCCTTCATCACCGAGCTGCCGGAGGGCTACGACACGGTGGTCGGCGAGCGGGCCACCAAGCTGAGCGGCGGCCAGCGCCAGCGCTTGGCGATCGCCCGCGCCCTGCTCAAGGCCCCGCGCATGCTGCTCCTGGACGAGGCCACCTCCGCCCTCGACAGCGAGAGCGAGCACCTGGTGCAGGAGGCCCTCGAGCGGCTGCTGGCCGGCCGCACCGCGATCGTCGTCGCCCACCGGCTGAGCACGGTCCGCATCGCCCACCGCATCGCCGTCCTCGACCGCGGCCGCATCGTCGAGCTCGGCCGCCACGATGAGCTCATAGCCCAAGACGGCCTCTACGCCCGGCTTTGTCAACGCCAGTTCCAGGATCTGCGCGAGCCGGTCGCGCCTCTCTCTTGACCCGCACCCGGGACGCACTTACCATACATTGATGATCATGAATTTCTCACGCCGCCCCTCGTGAATCGAGGCGTCCCTCAGCGTGAGGGAGGTCTTTTCGAGAAACGATGTTAGCTAAAGGAGCAGGCGACATGGCCAATGTTCAGGCGAGCACCGAGGCAGTCGAGGCGTTGTTCACGCAGGTTTTCCGTGACGGCAACTACGACCTCGCGGACAAGATCCTGACCGACGACTTCCGCTTCCAGTACCCCTTCCCGGGCTTCGCGCCGGGCCCCGAGGGCATCAAGCAGTTCTCGCGCGAGTTCAACCAGGGCTTCCCCGGCTTCGAGGTGGAGGTCAAC
>DATFPH010000009.1:0-24836 GCA_035264905.1 Thermoanaerobaculia bacterium | reverse complement strand
TCTTATGAAGCCGCGCCGCCTGGGTTTGCGCCGCGAGGTGCTGATCCTCCTGCCGGCGGCCTTGCTCATCCTGGTCGTCCTCTCGACGTCCACCCTGTTCTCCTACCGGGGCTCGCTGGACCTGCTGGCGTCGGAGCGGCGCGCGGAGGCGGCGCGCCTGGCGCGGGCGGTGGCCGGGCAGCTCTCGGCGGAGGGGCTGCGGACCGATGCCGCGGAGCTGCGCCGGCTCGTTTCGGGCGCCCGCAGCATCGCCGTCGTCGACGCGGCCGGGGTTCCGCTCGCCCGGACGGCCGAGATCCTGCCGCTGCCGCCGCCGCCGGGTGAAGACCCGGGCGGGATCGGGCTCATCCCGGCCCTGCCGGCCGCGGTGGCCGGCTTCGCTCCGCTCGGCTCCCCCGGAACACCGGGCCGCCTCTGGGTGCGGGTCGACCTCGAGGCCGAGGTCCTCGCGCGGCAGCAGCGGTCGCTCCGCATCCTGACGGTCTCGGTGCTGGGGATCAACGGCGCGCTGGTCCTCCTGGTCCTGTTCTTCCTGGGGCACCTGCTGGCGCCCTACGAGGTGCTCCTGGCGCGGGCCCGCGCGGTGAGCGGCGGCGGCCCCGACGGCGACGAGGTCGAGTTCCTGCTCGGCGCGTTCGAGCAGGCTCTGGCTTCTCTCGCCGGACGCGAGGCCCGCGGCGCCGAGGACGACATCGCGGCCCTGGAGCGCACGCTGGCGCCCAGCCTCCAGAGCGGTCTCCTGCTGCTCGACCGCGAGGGCGACGTCCTCGCCCTGAACGCCGTCGGGGCGGAGCTCCTCGGCATCGCGCCGCCCGCGCCGGGCGCGCCGTTCGCCGAGGTGCTGGCCGGCCAGCCCGAGCTCTGCGAGCTGCTGGAAGGCGCCGTGGCTTCCGGCAGCGCGCCCTCGCGGGCGGAGTGCGCCGTCCGTTCCGGGCGCGGGGAGCCGCTGACCGTCGGCCTCACCGTCCATCCGCTGCGCCGCGACGACGGCGGCACGCGCGGCTATCTGGTCCTTTTCGCCGACCTGACCGAGGTGCGCCAGCGGGCCGAGGAGAGCCGGCTCGCCGAGAGCCTCGCCCGGCTCGGCGAGATGGCCGGCGGCATCGCCCACGAGCTGCGCAACAGCCTCGCCACGCTCTCGGGGTACCTGACCCTGATCGAGCGGCGGCCGGACGAGGAGTCGGTGGCCGACTACCTGGCCGAGATCCGCCACGAGGCGAGCCACCTGGAGCGGGTGCTGGACGACTTCCTCTCCTTCGCCCGGCCGGGATCGGTGCGCATGGGCGAGCTGTCGCTCGACCGCCTGCTGCGCCGCGCCGCCGCCGATCCCTCTCTCGCCGGAGTCGAGGTGCGGGTGGAAGGGGACCCGGCCGGCGAGGTCTGTCTGCGCGGCGATCCGCAGCTCCTCGAACGGGTCCTGCGCAACCTCCTCCACAACGCCGCCCAGGCGGAACGCGAGGCCGGCCGCAACGGCCCGGTCGACGCCGCCGTGGCGCTGCGCGACGACGGCGTGGTCGTGACCATCGAGGACCGCGGCCCCGGGCTGCCGCCGGAAGTCCGCGAGCGGCTCTTCCACCCCTTCGCCACCGGCCGCCGCGGCGGGGTCGGCCTCGGCCTCGCGCTGGCCCACCGCATCGTGGTCCTGCACGGCGGCCGCATCCGCCTGGACGACCGGCCGGACGGCGGGACGCGCGCCGAGCTCTTCTTCCCGCGCGACACAATCGTTACGGTAGGTAACAAAGCGGAGTTGGCGGCGGAAGCCGACGGCGGGACGTCTCACTCCTCGTAAGTTTCTTTCCTCCAGAAGCTTAGCCGGATTTGGACACCTCTTTTCCGGTGTGGCACCCGGCTTGCTCTCTAGGGGCTCGCCATGAACAGACACAGATCGAGCCGTGGTTTCACGCTGATCGAGCTCCTTGTCGTCCTCGCGGTCATGATGGTCCTGGCGTTTCTGACCATGCCGATGCTGCTGGAAGCGATCGAGAGCTCCAAGCTGCGCGGCATTACGCAAGGGACGGTGAGCCTGATGCGGCTCGCGCGGTACGAGGCGATCAAGAAGAACGCTTGCGGCCTGGTCCAGCTCGACACGGCGTCTGGCCTGCTGTCGAGCTATCTCGACCAGGACTGCAACACCGCCACCGGCAACCGGCTACTCGGCACGCAGCTCCTGCCGAGCGGGATCACCGCGACCTCGACCCTCAGCGGCGACCTCGTCTTCCAGGGGGATGGGAGCGCGAACGTGCCTCCGGAGGGCCGCGAGTTCAGTTTCGTGAACCGCAAGGGGGCGGCCAAGACAGTCTCGGTCGCGCGGACCACCGGCAAGATCAGCGTCCTGTAGATCTCAGGAACGGAGGAGACTCGTGAATCGTCGAAACCTGCGCAAACGGCCGGTCCGTCGGGGAGAGGCCGGGTTCTCGTTCATCGAGGTGATCATCGCGGGGCTGCTGATGCTGATGATCGCGGTCGCCGTGCTCCCGCTGTTCACCGAGGCGGCGTCGAGCAACGAGACGGGCCGCGAGTACACCCAGGTGTCGAACCTGGCGCGCTCACGGGCCGAGGAGCTCATGCAGCTCCCGTTCAACTCCACGCCGCTGACCGTTGCCTCGGGCACCTCGCTGATCACCGACGAGTACTACTCGAAGCTGAACAAGCGGTGGATGCCCGGCACGACGCCGACGACCTCCGGCGACATCGCGATGTGGCTGCGCCGCACCACGATTCGCCAGTTCGGCGTCACCAACCTCGACACGCTCGACAACCCGCTGCCGGCGGGGACGCCGCCCGAGGGGGTCCACGTCAAGGAGGTCCAGGTCGAGGTCAAAGGAGCGACCGTCGGCAGCCTCTTCGGCCCGTCGAAGAGCATCACCGTGCGGATGCTCAAGTCGCAGTAAGAGCGCGAGGAGAGACAAGCCAATGGCCCAGCAAATCCAGCGAATTCACCGATTCCGTTCCCGTGCCGCGGCGGGCTTCACTCTCGCCGAGATGATCGTGACCCTGCTGATCTTCTCGATCGTCGCGCTCGGGATCCTCGCCATGTTCGACATGAACGGCCGGATCGCCCGCGTCGAAGGGCGCGTCACCGACATGCAGCAGGCGCTGCGCGCCGGCCAGCAGGACATGGTGCGCATGGTCCGCATGACGGCCCGCGGCGGGCTGCCGTTGATGCTGTTCAAGGACACGCCGCCCGGCTTTCCCGGCAAGGAGCTTCCCGCCGGTCTGGCGATCGAGGTCGCCAACAACGTCGCGGCGGGCACCCAGATCGCCAACAAGCCCGAGGCGCCAGTCGTCCAGGGGACCGACGTGATCACCGTGCGCGGCGTCTTCTCGACCCTCTACCAGAACAACCCCGCGGGAGCCGGTCTCACACTCACCGATGCCAACAACGACGGAGTGCCGGAGTCGGGGAGCCTGCTGCTCAGCAACACGAGCCCCACGGGGGTCCCGCAGAACCTGCAGACCGTCGCGGACGCGATCGACACGACGCAGGCCGGCCAGCCCGAAGCCTACCTGCTGGTCAGCCCGCTGGAGGACGCCATCTTCGCGGTGGTGGAGGTCGACCCCACCAGCACCTATCTCAAAACGGGCGGCGTGGTCACCCAGGCCACGGTGCGCTTCAAGGCTTCGGGCTCGGCGCGCAGCGATCTTTTCAAGCTGATCTCGCCAGGCGGATCGTTCCCCAAAGCGATGACGACCGTGGCCTATTCTGGGGTGCTCGAGGAGTACAAGTACTACATCCGCGATCCCGGTCCGCTCCAGGGGAAGATCCAGGCCAACAAGGCCAACCTGCTCGAGCCGACCCTGGTGCGGGCGCGCCTCTATCCGGGGACCAACATCCCTTACAAGAACGACGCCGCCAACCTCCACGAGGAGATCGCGGACGACGTCTTCGACCTGCAGGCCACTCTGGGGATCGATCTGAACGGCGACGAGCTCATCGCTGAAGGGACTGACACGGCCACGCGGAAGGCCGACGAGTGGCTGTACAACGAGGTCGGCGACGACACCACCGCGGCGACCTGGAACGGCACGGCCGCCACGCCGCGCAAGCTTTCGTACGTGCGGATCACCACACTGGCGCGTACCGCCGGCGCCGATCCGCAACCGCAGTGGCAGGCGCCGGTCCTCGCCCGATTCGAGGACAAGGATTACCAGACGTCGCCGTTCAGCGAATTCAACACCACCGTGCAACGGCGCTATCGCCGGCAATTCCTGCAGAGCGTGGTGGACCTGCGCAATCTGTCGTGAGGTGAGGTGACATGAGCCAACCGCGTCTTTCGACGTCCGCTTCCCGCTCTCCCCGCCGGGCCGCCGCGCGCGGCGAGTCGGGCAGCGCCTACATCCTGGTCCTGCTCGCCCTGGTGGTGCTGACCATCATGGGCCTGTCCCTCGCGTTCATGACCCAGACCGAGGTGCAGATCGGCTCCAACGACCGGGTGATCAGCCGGGTCTTCTACGCCGCCGAGTCGGGGATCGCCGCGGCGGCCTCCAAGGCGATCGTCTCCGCCGACTACGATGCCCACACGTACGTATTCAAAGAGCCCGGCACCGTGCCGGGGCTCGACTTCAAGAGCTCGGTCGACGTCTCGCCCGTGCTCCCGATCCTGGATTCTCCTTGCAACCTGTGCGAGATCAACAACGCCGGGACCTACAGCGAGAAGTCCTACCGCAAGATCAATCATGCCGTCACGGCGGTGGCCACCCGCTATGCGGGCTCCGACACGACGCCCCTCGCCCAGAAGACGCTGACCGCGATGATCGAGGTCCAGCCCTGGAAGGCGGCGACCGAAGCCTACAAGCCGATCGACGATCCAGTCCAACTGGCCAAGATCAAATTCTGATTCCTTTGGGGAGACCGCTCATGCGCACGACCCACCCGCTTCGCAATCTGGCGTTCGCCGCCGGGCTGTTTGCCGCCGTCACCGGCCTGCTGCTCACCACCAGCCAGACGGCCTGGACGGACGACGTCGACCTGTTGCGTTTCGACACCGGCAATCCCTATCTGTTCATCATTCTGGACACCTCGGGCTCGATGAACCTGCCGCTCGCCCAGGGGGCCGCCCCCTTGCCGGGAGACGGCGACCAGGCGGGCTCCCGGATCTATGAGGCGAAGAAGGCGCTCTTCAACGTGTTCAAGGACGTGGACGACGTCCATTTCGGCCTGGCGACCTACAACCAGGACGGGCTCCGCGTCCTCTCCAAGCACTGGCTCTATGTGCCGGCCCAGGTCGGCGTGAACGCCAGCTGGCCGCTCACCGGCTATCCGGCCACGTCGGACGTGATGACGTTCGGCGCGCATCTGGGGTCCGCCACGGCCGGCACGTGCAGCGCGCCTCTCACCCTCTCCAGCCAGCGCGACGACATCAACCGGTTCTCGAAGCTGGGCAAGGATCTCAATACGGCGACGACGATCTGGATCAAGGCGGGCAGCAACAAGATCTATCAGGTCATCGTCACCAAGATCTCGGGAGGTGGGCCAGGTTCGCAGAACATCGACATCCGGCTCACCGCGCAGGAGTACTCCAGCTGCTCTCTCACCGGTTCGGCCCAGACGCTCGACGTGAAGCTGGGGCCCGGCACCCCGTTCGACTTCCTGATGTACGACGGAGCGGTGACGGACGAAGATTCCGCGGGGGCCTGGAATTTCCAGGACGCGTTCGGCACGGCCACTCTCGGCGCCGACCGGCCGTTCACCGGCCTGGGCTGGGAGGGGAACTACGATTCGACGTTCGTCTCCGGGATCCCCGCGTTCGACGCGAGCGTGACCAATGTCGACCCCTTCTGCCTGAACCAGTCCTCGTCGAACACGAATAAGTGCCTGGCTCTGAAGTTTCAGACGACGCGGCATCCGCAGTTCGCCTCCGGTACGCCCTACTACCCCGAGGTGGACACCGGCGACGTGCTGACGCTCGACTGGCGGACCAGCGACGGCAACAAGAACGAGATGCTGCGGCGCCTCGCTCCGAACCTGCGCTCGCAGGGCCTATCGGCGCAGGGGGATTTCACGATCGCGTCCTACTTCAAGGACACCGCCGACTTCCCGAACGGCGGGAACGGCAGCAACGTCCTCGACTTGCGGAGCTCGAGCGAGATCCCGCTCATCGCCTACGGCAA
Organism: Thermoanaerobaculia bacterium; assembly: GCA_035264905.1. Taxonomy (GTDB): domain Bacteria; phylum Acidobacteriota; class Thermoanaerobaculia; order Multivoradales; family UBA5704; genus UBA5704. Next base: position 18,725 of record DATFPH010000009.1, on the reverse strand, counting down.
CTCGCCGCTCGGCCGCGCCATCAACGACTTCCGCTGCTGGTGGAACGGCAACGACGACAACAAGTGCAACGGCACCCGCGCTTACACGCAGGGTTTCGAGGCCCTGGCGCTCCAGTTCGATCCCGAGTGGGGGTGCCGGCGGCCGTACCTGCTGGTGATCAGCGACGGCGAGGACAACTCCACGTCCGAGTCGCCCAGCGCCGACGTCGCCAACCTGAACTCGAAGGCGGGCATCAAGACCTGGGCGATCAACGTGGGAGACGCGACCGCCTGCAACCCGCCCAACACGCTCCACGCCATCACCCGGGAGGGCAAGGGCGAGTGCGTGACCGCGGCCGATCCGGCCCAGCTCGAAGCCGAGCTCGTCAAGCTGCTCGGCCAGATCCGCGAGGAGACGCGCGCGTTCGCGTCCGCCGCCGTGCCCTCGGTGCAGGCGACGGTCGAGGACAAGATCTTCCTCACCAACTTCACTCCGATCGAGGGCGCCTCGGTGTGGGACGGTCACGTCCATTCGTTCCTGAAGCCGCTCCCCTTGAAGGACGGCCGGCCGAACACCGCCCTGCAGTGCACCGATCCGGCGGTCTCCCAGTGCCATCTCTGGGATGCCGGAGAGGCTCTCCTCGCGCAGGCCCCGGGCCCGCCGGCATCGCGGCCCACGACCGCCGCCGCCATTGCGGCGAAGATAGACAACGACGAGCTCCAGGTCGGCATCGGGAGCACCAAGCGCTGGGTGTTCTACGCCATGCAGGAGGACGAGGGTACCTGGACGAAGGGCGGCCGGCTCCTGGCGAAGACCAGCAACACCGCCTACAGCGAGGACTTCTGGAAAGGCCTCGGCCTTCCCTTCGCGACACCGGCCCAGAAGGTTACGGCCACGGCCGCGGCCAACAAGGTCGTCGTGTACACGTTGTGGGAGAAGTCGGCGGAGATCACGCAGGTGATCAACGGAACGCCGACGACGAAGACCATCACCTTCGCCCTGGGCGACATCTTCCATTCCAACCCGCTGGTGGCCGGGAGCCCGTCGAACACCCGCTATTTCGCGGAGAACGCCGGGACCCAGGGCACGACCTGCGCCTCGGGCGACACCGGCTACCGCTGCTTCTTCAAGAAACACGAAAAGCGGCGCAAGATGCTGCTCGTGGGCTCCAACGACGGCATGGTCCACGGCTTCGACGCCGGCCAGTGGGACGAGAACCGGAAGAAGGTCATCACGATCAGTCCCATCACGACCAAGACCGTGCCCGGCTTCGACAACGGCAACGGCAGCGAGATCTTCGCCTATGTTCCGCGCCAGGTCCTGCCGACGGTCCGGGATTTCGTGCTGGATCCGGACCACCGCACGTGGGCGGTCGACGGCACGCTGTCCGTCGCCGACGTCTTCATCGACCCCGAGCACACCGGGACCCCGACCACCGCCGACCGCCAATGGCGGACCGTTCTGGTCGGCGGCCTGCGGGAAGGCGGCAACGGGTATTTCGCGCTGGACATCACCCAGCCGGACCAGGTGGAGGCCGTCACCAACATTCCGCTGCCGAAGAGCCGGCAGTTGTCAGGCAGCCTGGCAAACCGGGTCCCCTCCTGCTTCCAAAAGGACTCTGAAGGTCTGCTCCAGGCGGGAGCCAGCTGCGGCCCTGTGCCGTTCCCGGCCGCGCTCTGGGAATTCCAGGACGGCGGCCTCGACGCCGCGGGCCGGCTGGTCCTGGACAGCGACGGCAAGACGGTCCCGCTCGACGAAGATTGGAGCGGGACCGGGGTCAGGTACGAGGACCTCGGCGAGGCCTGGTCGGTCCCCAACATCGGCCGCATCAAGCTGTGCGAGGGGAGCGACTGCACGCCGGGCAGCGCCGACGTCAAAGACAAGTTCGTGGCCGTCTTCGGCGGCGGCATGGACCCCGACAAGCTGGAGCGCCGGGGCAACTACCTCTACATGGTCGACATCGAAACCGGCAAGGTGATCTACAAGCGCCTGCTGGACGGCTCCGCTCCCAGCGAGCCGGCGGCGGTGGACACCGACCAGGACGGCTATCTCGACCGCGTCTACCTCGGCACGACCAAGGGCTTTCTCTACCGGGTCGACCTCGGCCTCGACAGCACCGGCAAGATCCCCAGCCTGACGCAGCTCGCGGTCTCCGGGACGGACGGCGGGATCTACACGGCCTACCGCGTCAAGGACGTCGACGGCGCGGGCAAGCCGCTCTGGGCCCCCAAGAAGATTTTCACCACCGGCGGCCGGCCGATCTACTATCGTCCGTCGGTCATCTTCGTCGCCAAGCTGGGCCGCTACGCCCTCTCGTTCGGTACCGGCGACCGCGAGGACCTGTGGAGCAAGAGCGGTCTCGAGGGGCGCTTCTACGTCTTCGTCGACGAGACGGACAAGCTGCTCTCGCTGCCGATGCTCGAGACGAACCTGCAGGAGCTCCTGGTCACCAGCGCCGACACGACCAACAACGACTACCTGCTCGGCCGGCCCGAGGGGCAGCGCGGCTGGTTCCTCCGGCTCAACGTGGACGAGCGGGTCATCACCGACTCCTTCGCCCTCTCCGGCGTGACCTTCTTCTCGAGCTATCAGCCCGACACCTGCATCGGCACGCTCGACCCGAGCACCAACGTCTGTACGCCGCCCAAGCAGAACGACGACAAAGTTTGCGCCAAGACCGGGCGGAGCCGCGTCTTCATCGTGAACACGACCAACGCCAACAGCTTCATGGTGGGAGCGGACGGCCAGCGCACCAAGTACTTCATGGTGTCCAACTTCGTGACCAACCCCTACGTGGAACAGGGGCCGACGAAGAACCTGCTGTCCGACACGAACACCACGCCGACCGCGGACCAGATGACCGCCGGCCTGAAGCAGGTCATGGCGGAGCTCAAGAAGCTGTTCCCCCAGAACTGCAAGTTCACCAACTACCGGCTCGACATCAAGACGATCAGCTCGGACACCGGCGTGGTCTTCATCGCCCCGGTGCCGGTGTGCATCGTCGAGAAGAACTGGAAGGAGATGTAGCGTGAGGCAGCACAACCGACCGACCGCCGCGGCGCTGGCCGCGGCGCTCCTCGCCCTGGCGGCGTCCGCGCCGGCCTCCGCCGACTGGCTGGTCACCCGCGAGGGTGCGCGGGTGGAGACCAAGGGTCCCTGGCAGACCAAGGGGAAGCTCGTGGTCTTCACCCTGCCCGACGGCAAGCTCTCCTCGCTCCGGCTGAGCGAGGTCGACCTGGACGCCAGCCGCCACGCCACCGAAGAGGCCGCGGCGGCTCAGGCTGCGCCGCCCCCGCTGGCGGCGCCGCAGAAGCCGCGCGAGGCGAAGGTGGTCCTGACCGACGAGAGCTTCCGGCGCGCGGCCCCGCCGCCGCCGGCGGCCGCACCGGGAGAGGAGAAGAAAAAGAGCGAGGCCGCACCCCCGGAGGCCGGCAAGATCGTCGTCGCCTCCTGGGAGCGGATTGCGGCTCCCGGGAATGGCAGCGTTGTGATCGCCGGCACCGTGCGCAACGACGCCCCGGATGAGGCCACCGGCGTGTTGGTCACCGTGCTCCTCTACGACGAGACCGGCAAGCTGCTGGTCTCGAGCGACGCCGTGCTGAGCAGCACGATCGTGCCGGCCGGCCAGAGCGCCAGCTTCCGGGCCGAGTTCCCCGACGTGTTCAGCTTCGCCGCGGTGAAGTTCGACGCGCGCGGCATGCTGATCCTGCGCAAGCCCGGCGAGCCGCCGAAGAGCGGGGGTTAGAAGAAGGCAAAGGGATTTTAGTCCCGGTACTGCGGAACCCCTTCGAGGTCGTGCTCCTTGACCTTGCGCAGGAGCGTGCGGTAGCTCATCCCCAGCAGCTCGGCGGCGCGCCGCTTGTCGCCGGCGGCCTCGACGAGGGCCTGGCGCAGGCGGTCGCGCTCCCCGGCCGCGGCGAGCGGGCGGAGCAGCGCCTGGATGTCGGCGGCGTGCAGCACCGGACCCTCGGCGAGGATCACCGCCCTCTCCAGCACGTTGGCGAGCTCGCGTATGTTCCCCGGCCAGGGCTCTGCCATCAGGAGCCCGGCGGCGTCCTCCTCCAGACGCGGCGGCTCGGTCTGGTGCCGGCGGGCGATCTCCTGCAGCAGATGCCGGGCGATGAGCGGCACGTCGCTCGCCCGCTCGCGCAAGGCCGGCAGCTCGATCGGGAAGACGTTCAGACGGAAGAAGAGGTCGGACCGCAGCTCGCCGGAGCCGACCATCGCTTCCAGGTCCCGGTTCGTGGCCGCGACCAGCCGGACGTCGGCCCGCATCGTCCGTCCGCCGCCGACCCGCTCGAACGTGCGCTCTTCGAGCACCCGCAGGACCTTGCCCTGGACGCCCAGCGGGAGCTCGCCGATCTCGTCGAGCAGCAGCGTGCCGCGCTCGGCCAGCTCGAAACGGCCGGGCTGCCGGCGGTCGGCGCCGGTGAACGCCCCCTTCTCGTGTCCGAACAGCTCGTTCTCGATCAGGGAATCGGGGATCGCCGCGCAGTTGAGCCCCACGAACGGCCCCGGGCGGCGCGGCGACAGGGCGTGGATCGCCCGCGCGAAGAGCTCCTTGCCGGTGCCGCTCTCGCCGGTGAGGAGGACCGTGCTCTCGGTGGGGGCGACTTTCTGGAGGAGGCGCAGAGCGGTCCGCAGCCGCGGGTGGCGGCCGACGATGGCCGGCGCGCCGGGGGCGTGGAAGACGGCCGTCTCGCCGGGGGCGCCGGCCTGCTCGCCGATCGCCCGCTCGATCAGGCGGTACAGATCGTCGATCGCGACCGGCTTCTCCAGGAAGTCGAACGCCCCGAGCTTCATCGCCTCGACGGCCGTGGCTACGGTGCCGAAGCCGGTGAGGACGACGACCGGCGTGCGCGGCGCGGCGCGTCGGCTCGCCGCCAGGACCTCGATCCCTGAGCCGTCGGGAAGCTTCAGGTCGGTGAGGACCAGGTCCCAGGCGCTCTCGCCCGCACGGCGGATGCCCTCCTGCGCGTCGGCGGCCGAGGCGACCTCGTACCCCTCCTGGGCCAGGGCGCGCTCGAGCATGCGGCGCAGGGAGTCGCGGTCCTCGACGATCAGGATTCGGCCCGAGGGCATGGTGTTGTCCTGTTGGGCGCGCCCGGCGCTTGGACCCTTCCGTGAGCTCGCCCGTATAATGGTTCGGGTCTGGAGACCCCTGGAAGGAATCATAGGAGATTCGTGGACCCCAAGCGACCCGCGCGCCCCGGATTGGGACCGACCCCGCTGGCCAAACCCGGCCAGCCCGCGGCGCGTCCGGGCGCTCCGGCGGCGCCCGGCGGACCGTCTGTGCCGAGCCGCGCTCCCGCTCTCGGCGACACCCTCGATCAGCTCAGCCGGGAGATCCGGCAGCTCCAGATCGAGTACGAGAAGTTTTTCAACGGCGCCCTTCCGACCCCGCCGGAGGAGCTGCGGAGCCGCATCCAGGCCCAGATCCGCAATCTCCGCAACCTGAAGATCACGTCCACGATGGACAACTACCGCCTCGGCGACGTCGAAGCCCGCTTCAACAGCTACAACGAGCTGTTCAACCGCCGGCTGCGCGAGCGGGAGGAGGGGCGCCGCCCCGGCCTCATCCATGCGGCGCCTCCGGAGCGGCGGCGCTACGACCCGCGGGAGGGGATCACGTTCGGGGGTCGCTTCGACCCCGAGGCGGTCGAGGCCCTCTATCAGGGGCTCGCCGCGAGGCCCGGCGACGGGCCGAAATTCGATCTGGACAGCTTCGAGAAGTATCTGGCCCGGCAGGTCGCCGCCCTGCGCGAGAAGACAGGCTGCGACCAGGTGCAGTTCCGCCTGGCGGAGGAGGAGGGCAAGCTCAAGCTGAAAGCCCGCCCCGTCCCCCGCACGGGCTTTTGAGAAGGAGATGATGGTGCACAAACGGACTTTGTGGATTTCCGGCCTCGCGCTCGCCTGCATCGCGGCGGCGGTTGCCGTCGCGCTCGCCGCGGTGCCCCCCAATCTCGGCAAGGCGATCGAGGAGCAGCGCCGGCTGCTCGCCGAGCGGCCCCAGGATCCCGGGGTGTACAACGATCTGGGCAACCTGCTCGTGCTGGCGAGCCGGCCGGACGAGGCCGAGGAGGCCTACCGGAAGGCCGTGGAGCTCGCGCCCGACAAAGTCGCGGCGCTGTTCAACCTCGCCCTGCTGCAGCAGCAGCGCGGCGAGCTGCGGGAGTCGTTGCGCCTCTTCAAGGAGGTGCTGGACCTCCAGCCGCAGCACGCCTGGGCCTGGTACCAGACCGGTACGCTCTACGAGCACTGGGGCCAGAACGGGCGGGCGGTGGAGGCCTATGCCCAGGCCTTCCGGATCGACCCCCAGCTCGCGTTTCCGGAGACCAACCCGCACGTGGTCGAGAACGGCCTCCTGACCCAGGCCATGCTCCGCGCCTATCAGGAGGGCGACAACGCGCCGACGGCCCCCGCCATGTACGAGGAGCCTGGGCGGATCGTCGGCCTGCTGGTGCCGCGGCCGGCTCACCAGCCGCAGCCCGCGGGGGACGAGGAGATGGCGGCCGGACAGGCGCGGCCGCAGCCGGGACAGCCAGGGCAGCCCGGGGCGGCCACCCGTCCGGGCCAGGCGGCCCCGTCGAGCGTGCTGCGGCAAGGGGACCTCGACGGCCGCAGCACCGGCCAGGCCACGCCGCAGGGGCGCCGCCCCGGCTCGCGCCCGTCGTCGCCGGACAGCATGCCCCGCTCTCTGCGCACCTGGGAGCGGCCCGAGCCCACGATCGAGGATCCCGGCTACGAGGTGCCCTCGGAAGAGCAGCCGGGCGAGGTCGTCACGCCGCCGCCCGGCGGCGTCTACTACCGGCCGGGTCTCAGCAGCACCGGCCGCCTGGACCTCCAGGTCGTCCCCGACCGGAGGACGTCCCGGCCCCGGGAAGGCCGCGGCTAGCCGAGCGTCTCGCGCCCCGGGAGGTTGAGGTTTAGGATAAACCTCCAGGGAGGTGAGGCGATGAGTGGAGAGACGCAGCTTTCGGGACCAGATCTGGCACAGAGCATCCTGTTGAGCGAGCTGCCTGACGGCGGCCGGCTCCTCGGCCACAGTGGCGGCGAGCCGGTCCTCCTGGTGCGGCGCGGCGAGGAGATCTTCGCCGTCGGCGCGCAATGCACCCACTACGGCGGCCCCCTGGCCGAGGGCATCGTCGTCGACGACACCGTGCGCTGTCCGTGGCACCACGCCTGCTTCAGCCTGCGCACCGGCGTGCCGGTGCGCGCTCCCGCGCTCCATCCCTTGACCGTCTGGCGCGTCGAGCGCGTTGAGCGCGACGGTGGCCGCATCCTCGTCCGCGAGAAGATCGAGCCGCCGCCGCCCCAGGCGCTCCCCGGGCCCGATCCGGTCGTCATCGTCGGCGCTGGAGCGGCGGGCGCGTGCACGGCCGAGACCCTCCGCCGCGAGGGTTTCCAGGGCCGTCTCCTCCTCCTCGCGCCCGAGGGGGAGCTGCCCTACGACCGGCCCAATCTCTCCAAGGACTACCTGGCCGGCAATGCTCCCGAGGAGTGGATTCCCCTCCATCCCCAGGACTTCTATGACGAGCACCGGATCGAGATCGTGAAGGCTCGCGCCACGGCCCTCGACACGGCGGCGAAGACCGTGACGCTGTCCGATGGCAGCCAGCTTTCCTACGGCGCTGTCGTGCTCGCCGCCGGCGCCGACCCGGTCCGTCTGCCGATCCCCGGTGCCGATCTGCCGCATGTGCATCTTCTCCGCTCGCTCGCCGACAGCCGGGGGATCATCGAAGCGGCCCAAGAGGCCAAGCGGGTGGTGGTGATCGGGGCCAGCTTCATCGGCCTGGAGGTCGCGGCCTCGCTTCGCGCCCGGAATCTCGCGGTCACGGTGGTGGCTCCCGAGGACCAGCCGCTCGGCCGCATCCTGGGGCCGCAGCTCGGCGAGTTCCTCCGCGCTCTCCACGTGGAGCACGGCGTGGTCTTCCGCCTCGGCCGGAAACCGGCGGAGATCGCGGCGGGGGAGGTCCGCCTCGACGACGGCGAGGTCCTTCCGGCGGACCTGGTGGTGATCGGCGTCGGAGTGCGGCCGAACGTAGCCCTGGCGCAGGAGGCCGGGCTCCAGGTCGACAACGGCGTCCTCGTCGACGAGCTGCTGCGCGCGAGCGCTCCGGACGTCTGGGCCGCGGGGGACATTGCCCGGTGGCCCGATCCATGGTCGGGCGAGCGCATCCGCGTCGAGCATTGGGTGGTGGCCCAGCGCCAGGGGCAGACGGTGGCGCGCAATCTCCTCGGCCGTGGAGAACGGTTCGCGGCGGCGCCGTTCTTCTGGAGCCAGCACTACGACGTGACGATCGCCTACGTGGGACACGCCACGCGCTGGGACGACGTCGAGGTGCGCGGATCGATCGCCGGGCGCAACGCCCTCGTCACGTACCGCTCCGGTGGCCGGATCGCCGCGGTGGCCACCATCTTCCGCGACGTGGAGAGTCTCGAGGCCGAGCTCGCCATGGAGCGGGGCGACCGGGATGCCCTCGAGAGGTTTGTAAAAGGGATGTAAGGAGTCGGCCCGCTCCGGCGGGCGTGGCGCGGGCCGGATGTATGCTGGCACCGTGCGCGTCGGACGTCCGGAATGGGAACGGCTCCTCCTGCCTGCGGCCGTGGGCTCGCTCACCGTCCTCCTGGTGGTGCTGGCCGTCCTGCAGTACCGCTGGATCGGCGAGATCGGCAAGGCGGAGCGCGACCGGCTGCGGGCCGGCTTGGAGGCGGCGGCGGACCGCGCCGCCGGCGAGCTGGATCGCGAGATCGGCCGCGTCTGGCTCGCCTTCCACCTGGGCGTGGCTGAGGACGCCGCCGAGCGGCGGACGGAGCTGGCCCGCCAGCTCCGCGACTGGCGGCGGGCCGCGCCGGTGCCGGGCCTCGTCGCCGACGTGCTCGTGGCGGTAAGGAGGCCGGGCGATACGCCCGCCCTGGAACGCCTCGACGAGACCTCCGGAACGTTCGTCCCCGTCCCCTGGCCCGCCGACCTGAGCGAGCTGCGGGAACGGCTGAGCCGGCCTCCCGACGACGCTTCGCCGCCGCCGGCTCCTCCCACCGGACCCGGGGAAGCCTCGAACCCGGCCCTGATGGTCCCCTTCCTGCGCCCGCAGCCGGGCAGCCCGATGTTCGACCACCGGGCGGTGGCGATCGTCCGGCTCGACCGGCGGCACCTGGTGCGCGACCTGGTCGCCGAGGTCGTGGAGCGCCAGCTCGCCCCGCGAGGAGCGTCCGTGCTGCGCGTGGCGGTGCTCGCGGCCGGCGCTCCGGTCTGGCGCTCGGACCCGGCCCTGCCGGTGAACGCCTACCTTCCCGCCGACGTCGAGCGGCGGCTCCTCGGCCTGCGGGAGCCCCTGCGGCTCGGTTCCCGAGCCCCCCGTCCGGCGCCTCCGCCGGGCTCTCCGGTCGAGGTCGGACGACGAGGCCCGCCCCTGATCCTCGCCGACGGGCCGTGGCGCCTCGTCGTCCGCCCTGCGGCCGGCTCCCTCGACGCGGTGGTGGCGCGGGCGCGGCAGCGCAACCTGGCGGTGAGCGCCGGAGTGCTGATGCTGCTCGCCGCGAGCTTCGCCATGCTCGTGGTCGCGGCGCAGCGGGCGCGCCGCCTCGCCCGCCAGCGCATGGAGCTGGTGGCGGGGGTCACCCACGAGCTCAACACGCCGCTCGCCGCGATCCGCTCGGCCGGCCAGAATCTGGCGGACGGCGTGGTCGCCGATCCGGAGCAGGTGCGGCGCTATGGCGCGCTGGTCGAGCGGGAGGGGCGGCGCCTCTCCGCTCTGGTCGGGCAGGCGCTCAAGCTGGCGGGGATCGAGTCGGGCGCGCGCATCTGGCGGCCGGAGCCGGCGTCGGTGGCGGACGCCGTGCAGGAGTCCCTGGCCGACTGCCGGTGGCTGCTCGCCGAGAACGGGACGAAGGTGGAGACCGACCTCCCCGCGGACCTGCCGGAGGTGATCATCGACCGGGGAGCCCTGGGATTGATCGTGCGCAACCTGGTCGACAACGCGGCGCGGCACGCGGCGGCGGGCAAGTGGGTCGGCGTGCGGGCGCACGTCGAGCCCGACGGCCACCACGTCCTGCTGACCGTCGAGGACCGCGGCCCGGGGATCGCGCCGGAGGACCGGCCCCACCTGTTCGAGCCGTTCTACCGCGGCCGCAAGGTGGTGGGGAGCGCGACGCCCGGGAGCGGCCTGGGCCTCGATCTGGTCCGCCGGGCCGCCGCGGCGCACGGGGGGACGGTGCTCGTGAGCCCCGGGCCGGGCGGGCGCGGCGCCCTGTTTTCGGTCCGGCTCCCCGCGGCCGTCCTGTCGAACGGAGGGGATTGATGGAGACGCAGACCCTGCGGAAGGACGGGAACGCCGGCGCGGCCGTGCGCCGGCGCATCCTCCTCGTCGAGGACGAGCCGAGCCTGGTGCTCACGCTGTCGGACCGCCTGGCCGCCGAGGGATACGAGGTGGAGACCGCGGGCGACGGCCCTTCGGCGATCGCCCTCGGCACGACGCAAATGTACGACCTGATCCTCCTCGACGTCATGCTGCCCGGCGCGAGCGGCTTCGACGTCTGCCGCGACCTGCGCCAGCGCGGCATCCAAGTGCCGATCCTCATGCTGACGGCGCGGGCCCAGGTGGTCGACCGCGTCGTCGGGCTGAAGCTGGGGGCCGACGACTACCTCTCGAAACCCTTCGACATGATGGAGCTCCTGGCGCGGATCGAGGCGCTGCTCCGGCGGGCCCGCACGCCGCTGGCCGACGCTCTCGGCTCCTACGCGTTCGGCGATGTGGTCGTGGACTTCCGCCGCGCCGAGGTGACGCGCCAGGGACAGCCTCTCCCCCTCTCGGCGCTGGAGCTCAAGCTCCTGCGCTATCTGATCGAGAACCGCGGCAAGGTGATCTCCCGCGACGAGCTGCTCGACCGCGTCTGGGGATATGACGCGGCCGCCCAGACCCGCACTGTGGACGTGCACGTGGCCTCGCTCCGCCAGAAGGTGGAGCCGGCCCCCTCGCGCCCGCAGTTCGTCCTCACCGTGCACGGGCTCGGGTACAAGTTCGCCGGATGAGCCCTCTTTACACTTCTTACAGAGACCTTGCGTCCGCTTGAAGATCCCGCGGGCGCTCCCGGCCTACTCTGGGACCGTGGCCGCGGTGAGCGGCCACGGTTTCCAAGGAGAAAGACGATGAAAAAATCCATCATTCCGGCTCTGGTCCTGGCGGTCCTCTGCTCTCTGTCCGCCGCGTTCGTCGCCACGGCCCAGCCCGGCAGGATGCACGGCGGGCACGGCGGGCCGATGGACCTGGACCGGCTCGCGGAGTATCTGAGCCTCACGGCGGCGCAGAAGACCCAGGCGCAGGAGATCCGGGAGAAGACGAAGCAGGCGATCGAGCCGCTGTTCGAGGAGCACAAGCAGCTCGTCGAGCAGGTCGAGGCCGCTCTGGAGAGCAACGCGGACGCGGCCACCGTCGGAGCGGCCGTCATCGCCGCCCACGAGCAGGGCAAGAAGATCCGCGCCGTGCACGACCAGCACGACGCCGAGTTGGAGGCGATCCTCACGCCCGCGCAGCTCTCGCGCTGGCGCGCTCTCAAGGACGCGCGGAAGATGATGCACCCGCGGATTCCGGGGCTCGGCGGCCCCGGTCACGACTGAGCCCGGGTTTCTACGACGTCCGCGGGTACTCCGCCAGAACGGGCGGTCCTGCCGCGGGCTCTTCCAGGAGGCGCAGGGCGGCCGCGATCACCTCGTGCTGCCGCTCCGGGTCGCCCGGGCGGTCGAGCGGATAGCCATGAGGGAAAGGGACCCAGAGGGCGCGTGGCGGGCGGACCCGCTCCGCGACCTCCCGGAGGAGCTGGACCGCCACCGTGGCGATCCCCTGACGTTCGAGCTCGGCCGCGACCAGACCCACGGTCTGGCTGCACATCGGTCAGACGGGGACGAGCAGCGCCGCCTCGACGCCGTCTCCGGCGAGCCGGCGGGCCGCCTCCGGCGCCGTGTCGCGGACGAGCCGCCCCGGCGCCGTGATCGATCCCATGAACGACAGATGGCGGTGATTGAGCTCTCCGATGCGGCCGGCCGCGACCAGCTCGCGGCAGCGGTCGAGAGGCAGGGCCAGGTTCGGATCGCTCCGGATGCCGGTGTGGTCGAAGCTCTGGCTGCGGTGCGTCTCCACCAGGGAGGAGAGGTCGGCGTCCGCCGGGATCTCGCGGAAGCTGACGTCGCCGCCGCGGAGCTCGGCGGAGAAGCGCTCCTGGCCGGGCAGCACGAAGCCGGCGCTGGTCACCAGGGCGAAGCGGCTCTCCGCGAGCGGCCGGCGCAGGGGAGCCCAGGGGACCGGATCGATCCGCCGCCACGGATAGGCCTGGAGGAAGAGGCGGGTGGGGAGGTTGAGCTCCGCGAGAGTCGCCATGGCGCCAGCCTATCCGTCCGGGCGTACAATCGGAAGCCGCTGGACTTCCGGAATGAGACGCCACGCCATCCAAGTGCTTGGGCAGGTGCTCGGGCTCACCGCGCTGCTCCTCCTGCCGCAGGGGGGATGGGCGGAGCGCGGGCCGTCGACGCCGAAAGAGCGGGCGAAGGCGCTGCGGCTCGTCCGCCAGCTCGAAGCGGATCCTCTCGGAGGCGAGGCGTACGAGGCGCGGCGCTGGCTGGCGCTCTGGCTCCTCGACGTCCCGGACCTCCAGGTGCGCTACTGCGCCGAAATCATCGGCGGCAACCGTGCGGCGCGGGATCGCGTCCGTCCCGACCTGCTGGCGCAGGTCCTCTGGTCGGGAGCGGCCTTTCTCATCGAGAACCCGGAGAAGAAGGACGCCAAGGCGGAGGTCTACACGGCCGGCCTGCTCGGTGCCCTGCGCGCCTACGAGGCGCTGCTCCGCGCCCGGCCGGACCAGCGCACGGCGCTCTTCGACGAGCTCCTCGCCAAGCGGGAGGCGGGCGAGCTCGCGGCGTTCGTGGCCGAGACCGCCCAGGCCTGCCCGTAGAGCCTCACGGCAGCGGCAGAAGCGGAGCCCACTCGAGCGCAGGCCCCCCGCCCACCGGCGCCATCTCCTGCCTCTCGGTCAGAACGTCGAGCGGCTCCGCGGCCTGCCGGAGGCTCTCGTGCTCGGCCCGGTTCTCGCGCGCGAGGTCCGCCAGCTCCTCGGCCAGGCTGCGGGCCGGCTGCGCGAGGCCGAGATCTCCGAAGCGCTCGAAAGTGAGGAAGCAGGCGTCCTCCGGGGCGGCCAGGAGACCGCGCTCGACGGCGCTCCGGGCGAGGCCCCGGTGAACCGGGGCGAGCCGGTCGAGAAGAGCGCGCCAGGTCTCCCGGAAGCGGCCCCGGTAGCGGTCGTGCCCGGGCACCGGATGCGGCGCCAGCGCCCGCTGCGCCGCCTCGGCGCGCTCCGGCGCCGCGGCCCAGGAGGGAGCGAGCGGATCGGGAGGACCGAACAGCCGCAGATCGGCGCTCCGGCCCATCCGCAGCTTCCAGGCGGCGCGGCTGAGCACGGGCGGAACCTCTTCGCCGGCGGTGCGTGCGGCCCGGCGGTTCACCGCGGCGATCAGATCCGCCAGAAGAGCGTCCCCCAGACGGGGGAGCCGGCGCGCCAGCTCGCCGCGGTACAGGCGCCAGAGCTCCTCCGGAGTTCCGTCCTCCCGCAGCTCCGGGCTGCGCGCTCCCGGCGCGCGGAAGCGGAGGAGCCGCACGCGGTGGAAGCCGACCGCGGAGCCCAACGCCGGCGGGACCGCCGGCCGTTCGCCGATCCCCCCGGGCTCGACCAGGGCTCCGACGATGTCGCCGCCCCCCGGCGCATCCGCGAGGAGGTGGCGGAGCTCTCGCGCGTCGAAATAGAGCCGCAGCCGGATCGTCCGGAACGGCGGCGACTGCGGAGCGGGGAGACCCAGATGGTAGAGGGCGTAGCGGAGCGCCTCGGCCGCGGCCTGCTCGAGGAGGGTCGATCCGAGGGTTGACAGCGGGGGCAGCGGGCCGGGGGTGAGCAGCGCCCGGCTGAAGGCGGGCCGCGGTCCGGGCTCCCCCGGGGCCGGGACGGGGAGCGCCATCTCGTCCTGCACTTGCCGCGCGAGACTGCGTGAACCCCGGAACATCGCCATCAACCCTACCACGAACGCTGTCGCGGCTTGCTTCGAAAGAAGTATCCTTGGAGAGAGAGTTCCCGGCTAGAATACGTGTCAGCCAGTTTCCGGTCTTTTGAAGTGCCTTTTTCGGCGAGGGGGGTGCGTCGGCGGATGCCGCCCGCTGTCCCTCGCCTCTCAATCCAGGGGGTTCATTCATGATGAGGAAGCACACGTTCATCGTCTTCCTGCTGCTGGCTGCGGTGTTGGCCGGCAGCGGGATCGTCCAGGCGCAGGAGAACGGCCGCATCGCCGGGCACGTGAACCGGCAGGACGGCACTCCGATTCCCGACGTCTCGGTCCGCACGGAGCCGCTGGGCCAGGAGGTCCTGACCGACGAGACGGGCCATTACGAGCTGCTCGTTCCGCCCGGAACCTACACTGTCATCTTCCGACTGGCCGATCGCACGGCGACCGAGGCCGGCGTCGAAGTGGCGGCCGGCGGAGTCCGCACGCTGGACAAGCCGGTGGACTGGGATGTGAGCTTCGCCGAGTCCATCACCGTGAGCTCGGTGTCGCGCCGGGAGGAGCGGATCACCGAGGCGCCGGCCTCCGTGACGGTGATCCCCGAGCGGGAGATCGAGCAGAAGGCCTCCTCCGGACAGGTGCCGAAGCTCCTCGAGTACACCCCCGGCGTCGATTTCGCGCAGAGCGGCCTCTACGACATCAACTTCAACACCCGTGGGTTCAACAGCTCGCTGAACCGCCGCATCCTGACGCTGATCGACGGCCGCGACCCGGCGGTGCCGTTCCTGGGCTCTCAGGAATGGGCCGCGGTCTCCTTCCCCCTGGACGAGCTCTCCAGCGTCGAGCTCGTCCGCGGCCCGGGCGCGGCGCTCTATGGCGCCAACGCCTTCAACGGCGTCCTCAACATGACCACCAAGGCGCCGCGCGGCAGCGAGGGCGGCCAGATCCGCCTCACCGCGGGCGATCCGAGCACGGTGCGCGGCGACTTCCGCTGGGCGGGCAGCCTCGGCGCCGATTTCTACATCAAGGCCGTGGGCGGCTATATGAAGAGCGACGACTTCACCCGCTCGCGCAACACCTCGGTCGAGTACGCCACCTTCTGCACGACACCCGGCCAGACGAACTGCCTGCGCCGCGAGGCGGTTCCTCTCGATCTGACCGAGGACAAGATCGGCTTCGGCGGCTTGCGGCTGGACAAGTACTTCGGGAGCTCGGTCCTGACGGTCGAAGGCGGCACCGCCAGCCTCGAGGGTCCCACGTTCCAGACCGGCATCGGCCGCGTCCAGGTCACTGACGTGACGCGCCCCTGGACACGCGTGAACTTCAACACCAACCACTTCAACGTCCTGGCCTACTACGACCAGCGCAAGGCCGAGGACCAGCGCGCCCTCGCCTCGGGAGCCTTCCTCTTCGAGGACTCCTCGAACCTGCACGGCGAGCTCCAGGGCAACGTCGGCTTCGCCGGCGGCAAGGGCTTCCTGGTCGGCGGCATCTCCTACCATGAGCAGGAGATCGATACCGCCAACCGCCAGGGATTCCAGACGCTGCTCAAGACCCCGGCGCGGAACGAGGACCAGCAGGCGGCGTTCGCCCAGGTCGATTACAGCTTCACCGAGAAGCTGAAGGCGGTCGTGGCCGCCCGCGTGGACGAGAGCACGCTGCATGACACGCAGTTCTCGCCCAAGGCCGCGCTGGTCTACTCCATCACGCCGAACCACACCGTCCGGCTCACCTACAACGAGGCGTTTCAGGTGCCGAACTACTCGGAGTTCTTCCTGCGCGTGCCGGCCGGCGCGCCGATCACCGCCTTCACGCCGCTGGAGAACGCCCTGGCGCCGTTCCTCGGTGGGCGCACTCTCGGCCTGAAGAGCATCCCGATCCTCGCCCTGGGCAACGACAACCTGGAGGTGGAGGAGATCACCAACTACGAGATCGGCTACACGGGCATCCTCTCCAGCAAGGCCTATCTCACGGTCGACTACTACCAGGGCGACGTGGAGAACTTCGTCACCGATCTGCTGCCGGGCGTGAACTCGCAGTTCGCCGGTTATACGCCGCCGTCCTTCCTGCCGGCTCCGGTGCAGGCGCAGATCCTCGCGACCCTGCGCGGCGGCCTGGGCGCGAACTTCGCCGGCCTGACGGATCTGAACGGTCAGCCGACGCTCGTGTTGTCCTATGCCAACGCCGGCGCGGTGGACACGCAGGGTGTCGACGTCGCCTTGAACTACTACATCACCGGCAGCTGGATCGCCGACCTGAGCTACTCCTGGTTCGACTTCGAGGTCAAGGAGAAGCAGATCGGCGACCAGCTCCTGCCCAACGCGCCGGAGAACAAGCTGAGCGCTGGCCTGGCCTACCACGGCGAGCGCTTCGGCGCCTCGGTCAAGTACCGCTGGGTGGACGACTTCGCCTGGGCCGCCGGCGTGTTCGTCGGCTTCGTGCCCTCGTACGACGTGGTGGACCTCGGCGTCAACTACCGCATCACCGACCATCTGGAGGTGGGCGCCGATGTCAGCAACCTGCTGGACGACGAGAACTTCCAGGCATTCGGCGGCGACCTCGTGACTCGCCGGGCCCTGGGCCACGTTTCGTTCAGCTGGTAGGACGGTCTCTGGCGGGCTCCCGTGCTGTTTCGCGACGGAGCCCGCCGGTTTGACACCCCTCCGCGGCCTGCCGTACACTGACGTGCGCGTTTTTCGTCGGGGCGTAGCGCAGCCTGGTAGCGCACCTGCCTTGGGCGCAGGGGGTCCTCAGTTCAAATCTGGGCGCCCCGATATCTACCGCGACGAACCGCGCACAACGGCTGCCTGTAGCTCAGTTGGATAGAGCGGCGGCCTTCTAAGCCGCGGGTCGGGGGTTCGAATCCCTCCAGGCAGGCCAAACGTTCCTCGGAGTCGGTAAAGCTACGTAACTCCTCGTAGAATGAGGTAGTTACGGGTGTTCGAAACTCCCCTCCCGCGGCCTGTAGTCCCTCTGGAAACAGAAACGCCTGGAATCTCTGCCGCTGCTCGAGGTTGGCTTCCAGCCAGAGCCTCGAGGCGTTCAGGGAGACCCGCTCGGCGAAGTCCAGGACAGCTTCGATGTCGAGCTCTTCTGTCCTCTGGTCGTGCTGGTCGATCTCGGCCAGGGCCATGGCTTCGTTCAGCTTGGCGAGCTGCTCTTTGTAGGTGTCCTCGTCGATGGCTTTCTGGAAGACGAAGGCCTCGACGAGCTGGTCTTTGCGGCGCTTCAGATCCGCGATCTTCCGCTCGGCGGCGGTCCGCTGAGCGGCGACCTCCTCGTGCCGAGCTTTCCAGTGATCCAAGACGATGACCTTGAAGAGGGCCACGAGCTCGGGGCGCGGCCGTAGGCGGTCGAGGAGGCTCAGGAACTTGGCTTCCAACTCGCGCCGGGGCATGTTCGTCTGGCGGCAGCGGGCCTTCGGCGGACAATGGTAGTAGGCATAGCGCTGGCGCTTGCCCTTGGACCAGGAGCCGGTGAGAGGATGCCCGCAGTGGCCGCAGGTGATGAAGCCCCGCAGCGGGAAGTCCGGATTGTTGCGTTCCTTCGGCACGATCTCGCCGTTTGTTGCGAGGAGGCTCTGGCAGCGCCAGAAGGTGTCTTCGTCGACCAGGGAAGGCCAGTTGCCGACGGTGTCGATGTCCCAGGTACGCTGGATGATCCGGCTGATGTAGGCGCGGTTGGCGAGCATCTCTCCCCATTTCTGGGGCGACAGCTCTCCTCCTCGTCGAGTACGGAGACCCCGGCTGGTGAGATCTTCGAGGACCTGGACCTTGGTGTACAGGCCGGTGGCGAAGCGCTCGAAGCCGAGACGGACCAGCGGGGCGCGCTCGGGATCGAGCTTCAGGGACTTGCCGTCCGCCAGGTAGCCTAGGGGCGGCCGGAAGATCCATTGCCCTCGGCGCAGGGCTTCCTGCATGCCGGCCCTGGTCCGCCCTCCCCGGATGTCGTTGTCGAACTGGGAGAGCGCCGCGAAGATGCCCTCCATGAACTTGCCGGCCGGGGTCTCGTCGATCGGCTGGCTGACCGATCTCAGGGTGACGCCGAGCCCGGCCAGGTGCCGGCGGATGATAGCGTGGTCGAAGGCATCGCGGGCGAAGCGGTCGACGTTGGTGACCACGAAGACGTGGATGTTCACGCGCCGTTTGTTCTGGTCTCGCAGGTACGCCAGGGCCGCCTGCAGCTCGGTGCGGTTGGCGGTCTTGGCGGACTCGCCGCGTTCGACGAAGACGCGATCGACCTCCCAGCCGTGGAGCTTACAGAAGGCGCGGCACTGGTCTTCTTGCACGGGGAGGGAGAGATTGAGGGTCTGCTCTTTGCTGCTGACGCGGCAGTAGATGATCGCCCGCAGTGTGGTCATCCCGGCGGCTCCTTGTCTGGGACCGCGGCCTTCCGGCCTCCCTTGGCCAGGAAGCAGGTCACGGTGATGTCGGCGAGGCCGTAGAGCTCCCGGCGGAGGCGGTCGAGCTGGGCGTCTGTCAGGTCGCGCCCGGCCTCGCCCAGGATCTTGCGGCACTCAGCGAGAGAAATCATAGCACAGATCAGCGCCTTTTGTGACTCTTTCTAGCAACTTCGAGCCCGGATTGGTTATCGAAGAGGAAGTTTCGCTGCGAGCAGGCCCAAGTCTTGGAGACGTAATCGCACACGGCTCCGGCTGACGTGCAGGTGGCGGGCGAGGGCGGAGATGCTTGGCTCCTTGCCTGACCG
>DATFPH010000008.1:0-77961 GCA_035264905.1 Thermoanaerobaculia bacterium | reverse complement strand
AGCCGGCCCACCGAGTTGATCGACTTCCAGACGATGCGCGGGGCCGGCCGGCCGGGATCGATCAGGTCGGGGATCTGGAGGCTCAGGGCCTGCGGCCGGGGCAGCCCGCGCGATCCCAGGAGGAGGGTCCGCCGCAGGAGCTCCCGAGGGCCGGAGCGGTAGCTCTTGGCAAAAAAGGGACGTTTGCCCATGACCGCAGGAGACCGGTTGGCCAGGACCTTGTCGAGAAACTTCTCCACCTCGTCCCGCCCTTCCGCCGACCTGTCCACCGGCAAGAGGACCGGAAGCTCACCCTGGACGTGCTTGTCCGGCTCGTGCAGGTAGAAGACCTCCGGGTGGCTGTCGAAGACCTTTCCGAGCCAGGAGGTCCCGGAGCGCGGCAGTCCCAGAACCAGGATCAGGCTCTTGCGGACACTGGGTGGCGACCCGCTCATCTCGCGTCCTCCCCGGTCGCGGGGCGTCTCGGAACGACGGCTGGAACGTGCCCCGGTGGTCGTGCTGCGTCTGGTCTGGAAATGCAAAATCACTGCCGCCGGGAGAAAAAAAGAGGCCGGCGCGGAGGCCGGCCTTCGAAGCTCTGATCCCGAGTGGATCAGATTCTTGTCTTTGGGCTCAGCGCGGCGTCGTGGCAGAGGCCGGATTGCTGTACGCCGAGGTGCCGCTCGTGTTCTTGGCGCGCACGCGGAACCAGTAGGTTGCTCCCGGCGTCAGGCCGGTGACCCGGAACGCCGTGGTGTTGGTGCTGCGCATGTTGAACTGGGTGAACGAGACGCCGTCGGTCGACTTCTCGATCAGGAAGTTGTCCTCGTTCGTCGAGTTGTCCAGCCAGGTGAGCTGAACGTCGGTGGTCGAGAGCGCCTGCGCCACCAGGTTGGTCGGGGCCGCGGGCGCGCCGCTGCCGCCGGTCGAGCCCGCGGAGGTCGTCGCGCTCGCCGTGTTGCTGTAGCCGGAAGGGCCGACGCCATTGACCGCCCGCACGCGGAAGCTGTAGGCCGTGCTCGCGGTCAGGCCGGTGATGCGCACGGCGGTCGTACCCGCGGGCAGATTTTGCACTTCCTGGAAGGCGCCGCCGGAGGTGGACCGCTCGACCCGGAAGCTGTCCTCGTTGTTCGAATTGTCCGCCCAGGAGAGCTGGATCTCGCTCGATGAAGCGGTCTGGGCGGTCAGGCTGCCCGGGGCCGCAGGGGCCGTGAGAATCGGCATCTGGTTGGTCAGCCGCGCCACGGCCGCGTGCAGGCGGGAGAGATACTGCCCCTCGAGCTTGCCGAGCGGCGCGTTCTCGCCCGTCGCGGCGCCCAGGGTGAACTGCACCATCTCCTTGCCCTTGGCGGTCATCGCGGCGTCGCCGGTAAGCTCGCCCACCCGCAGGAACAGAGACGTTACGCTGGTCTTCTCGGGCGTGAAGATCGGACGGTCGTTGTCGATCACGAGGCTCAGGACGCCGCCGATGCGGGTGTCGCTGTAGGTGTACTGGAGGTTCTTCGGCCAGTCGCTGTTCACCGTGCCGTCGCCCGTCACGGTCGGCTCGATGTCCCGGAGCGTACGGGCCACGGCCGACATGATCCGGCTCGGCGGCAGAGCGGGGTTCCCGATCGGCGCGTCGTCCGTGTCGCGCAGCAGCCGGAACAAGGTGTTCGTGTCATAGAAGCCGAACATCCAGACCGGGCCGCCGATGTAGGTCCCGGGAGCGACCGCCCGCTCGCCGAGGAAGCCATAGGCCGTCGTCTCGCCAAGGCGGTGGACTTCCACGTAGTGCTGCGTGGCCGCGCGCGCCAGGCTGCCGCGATAGTCCTCGAGGAACGAGCCGTCCGCGCTGGCCAGGCCCAGGAAGCGGAAGGCGTTGATCCACTGCGTCGCCACCCGGCCGGTGAAATCGGCCCGGGTCGACAGGCGGTCCGCCGCGCAGGCCGGACCGCCCGGGCCGGCCGCTTCCAGCACCGGATAGGAGCCGCGCGTGTCGCACATGTGCCGGCGCATGGATTCTCCGCCCCGTTGCAGGACGTGCAGGACCACGGAGTCGCCCGTCAGCCAGTAGTGGAGATACATGTTGTCGAGATAGGCGTGCGAGCTGTTGAAGTCCGCCCGGTAGGCGCCATAGCCGGCCGGCGCCTGGCCGCAATAGAACCACTTCTCGGTGGGCGAGCACTGCATGATCTGGGTGTGCAGGCTGCGCAGGGCCGAGGGCTCCGCCAGCTCGTCGAGCCATTCGACCTCGCCCGTGCGCATGGCCCAGACCGGGATCGTGGAGGCCGTGTTGTGGTAGTCGGTCCACGTGCCGCACCAGAACTTGTCGTCCCAGGCCTCGGTCGGCGTCGGATCGTTGGCCGTTCCGCAGTCGATCT
The DNA here is from genome assembly GCA_035264905.1 of Thermoanaerobaculia bacterium. Lineage (GTDB taxonomy): Bacteria > Acidobacteriota > Thermoanaerobaculia > Multivoradales > UBA5704 > UBA5704. The sequence goes on along the minus strand of DATFPH010000008.1, from coordinate 75,619 downwards.
CGCCCGGCGCGCCCTCCTTGCCCCAGTAGCGCGGATAGACGCCGAACGTGGTCAGGCCGGCGAGGCCCAACGCGTCGACCTGCTGCACCGTGCGGGTCAGCACTGAGGAAATCAGCGTGTCGTAGGACGCGACCTCGGCGGGCAGCGGTCCGACCGGAAACTCCTCGACCGCTCCGGACGCCGCGAACCAGGCGGCGTCGGCCCAGGCGCGCAGCGGCCGGTTGAGCGGCGCCCAGACGCGCCGGTCGAGATCCGCCCGCGACGGATTGGGCGCCAGCGCGGCCACCGCCATGGTCCCAAAGAGGCCCTGGTGGTGCGCGAGCCAGGCCTTGTCGTCCACCATGTCGATCGCGAGCGAGCCGTCGCCGAGGCGCCGCAGCGCCTGCGGCTCGTAGCGGTGCATCTTGTCGAGAGCGATCGCCACGGCGCCGGCCGGGCCCGACGCGGCGAGCATGCCGCCGTCCGCCCGGCCGCCCGCTGCGGTGGTGCCGGCGACGTTCACGCTGGAGCGCAGCGCCTCGAAGCGGCTGCCGCGCAGGAGCTGGCGGACCTCGGCGGTCTGGCCGGAGGACGTGGCGCGCACCACCGCCGGAGCGGAGAAGGCGCCGACCGCGGTCACCGTGGTGGCGCCGCCGAGCTCGACCGCGAGCGTGTCGCGCACCTGCTCGAGCCGCACGCCGTTCGGCGTCCCCGCGGTCGTCTTCGTGCACCCGTTGCATCCCAGGTTGCCTTCCCAGGCCACCGCCTGGCGGACGATCGCGGTGGCGGACCCGGCGGTGAACACATAGCGCCGGATCGAGCCGATCCCGCCGTTGCCGACCGGCGCCAGGTCATAGGCGCCGGTGATCACCACGGACGCGAACAGCGGCCCCGCCTCCTCGATCCAGATCTTGCGGGTCGTGGAGTGTCCCGCCGCCGTCCCGTTCGCGCGCAGCGTCAGGCTGCTGCCGCCGATCAGGCGGGTCCCGTTGTCGAGGACCACCTCGTCGAACAGCGCCCCGGAGGTCGAGCCGAGACGGAAGATCGCGGCGCCGGTATCCACCGTGATCATCGTGCCGTTCTGCGTGATGTACAGAGGCCGTGCCGGCGCGGGATTCGCCACCGAGCCATCGGTGACGAGCCGGTACGAGGCGCTGGAACGGGCGCCCACCGTGGCCGGAAAGCTCACGAGGAGCCACTGAATCGGCGCCGTCGTGGTGGACAGAGCGGCGTTCCAGCGCGCCGTGATACGGAATTCAGCCGGGACCGCCCGATTGGACGAGTCGACGACGGCCAGGCGGCTCGTGCTCGTCAGGTTCAGGCTGCGCGGCATGGGCACACCGGTGTGGACCACCTCGCCCGAGCGGGCGATGCCGGCCGTCTCGCGCACGGTCAGCCGGAGCTGGGATGGCACCGGCACACCGTACGCGGCCGAGGCGGGGCTCGGACCGTAAGGGCCTGCGAAGAGAGCTGCGGTGAGAGATGCGACAGAAAGGACGCGACGGACTGAACAGCAACTGCTCAATTTCATGCGCAAGCCCCGATGTAACGGTCCACCACCTACCCCGCTTCCAGTTGATAGAGCTCCACTACGGACGGGTGTGGACTCCCCGTGCCTGCTGTGGGGACGGTCGGCCTTGCGGTCGGCGCGTCAGCTACGGCTTTTGATTGGCGGTTACGCCACTGATGAAACAAACCCTAGCAGGCACAATCTGCACTGTCAACCTTTTCTCGGAAGAATTCTTACACCGGCCAAAAATCACAGAAATCGGCCCGCTGTCCCGCCCCAGAGGGTGGAAAAACCTGACACGATGAGCAATCCTATTGGGATCATACACTTGCGAGATGTGCTGCTCTTTTCGTGCGCACTCCTCCGGCGTCTCGTGCGCGTTCCGTGCGCAGCATCGGGCATGAATCAGGTTGTGATCGTTTTTACATTGAGGAGGGAAGGGGAGCGGAGGGACCGCCGGGGAGAGTCCCGGCGGGCTGGTCTCAGAAGCGGGCGCGCAGGCCGAGATAGACCTTGGTCTGGACGTTTTCGGCCGATCCCTGAACGAGATCGAACCGTCCAGTGCCGAAAGCGCTGAGGCTGCGGGACAGGCGGAGGTCGATGCCGAACTGCGCATTGACCCCGATCTTGGTCTCACTATCGTCGAGCGTGGGATCAGCTTCCAGGACCTGGGAATCGATGAAGTGAGCGCCCACGCCGACCCCGATGAAGCTCTCGGCGCGCGAGAAGGGCATGGAGCCGATCAGGTTGACCCCGAGAAGCAGGTCGCTCCCCTCGATCAGATCGTCGCTCGACTCCCAATAGCCGATCTCGGGCTCGACGTAGCCTTCGATGCCGCGGTCGCGGCGGCGTCCACCCTGGTCGTCGTCGCCGTCGCGGCCGACCCGGATGCGGAGCGCCGCGGTGAAGTAATTCTCGGTCTGCCCGGCCTCGACGAGGCCGACGCCCACACCGAGGGCATAGTTGTAGGGGGCGTCCTCGTCTTCGTCCTTGTCGTTACCGGACTGGGCGAGCACCGGCTGGCCCGCGACGAGCGCCATCCCCAGGAACGCTGGAACGATCCACCATCGCTTCATCAAAGATTCTCCTCTAGGACTGCGTGAAATTGAGCCGATCCTAACACCGTTCGAGATCGCGCCGGACCGCCTCGGCGACCCGCGGCAGGCGGTCGAACCCCGAGGGGTAGCGGAGCCGTTTGACCGGAACCTGGAGGACCAGGCGGGAGAGCAGGTCGAAGCGGGCTGGCTGGAGACCGGCGGCTTCGACCAGGAGGGGAGTGAACGAGTGGCGCAGGAGCTCGATCAGGGCATCGCGCGGCGAGAGGTCGCGGATGTCCGGGGCCTCTTCCTCCGTTCCCCGTTCCAGGATGTAGATACAGGCGAGGGGGAGGGGAGATCCGTGGAACGTGCCCAGACCGCCGGCGCCGACCGGCACCCGGCGCTTGGACAGCCCGGGGTGGACGACCGGCAGGTGCTCGTGGCTCCCCAGGAAGTGGGCGGCCTCGTCCGGCCACATGCGCATCTGTGGGTAGCCCGGGCGGCCCACAAACGTTCCCTCGCGCTCTTCGATGGGCAGCAGATCGTCGCCCAGGAGAGGATGCCCTGTCTGGAGGAGGGCCGCGGCCAGGCCGGTCTTGCCGCCGCCATGAGTCGACGAAAAGACGGCTGCGCGCCCCTCCATCTCCACCGCGGACGCATGGAGTGTGACCAGGCCGCTCCGCTCCAGCCAGTAGGAGAGGACGGTGCCGAGCAGGTGGATCTCGATCAGGGGACCGGCCTCGGCGGCGGCCGGATGGGCCACGATCCGCTCGGGCCAGAGATGGAAGTCCGCCACGTTCGTGACGCGGAGCACCTCGCGAGCGGGTGCGCGGAAAAGGTGAAGGTTGATGCCGCTGTAAAGGCAGCTCGCCTCGTCCGGCAGGGGCGCACCCGGCGGTCCGTAGCTGAAGTCCAGGTCGGCGGGCGGTCCTCCTCCCTCGCCGAAGCGGTTGTCGAAGGGAACGTCGCTTCCCAGGGTGAGACCGAAAAGGCGATGGAATCGCGGGCGGCTTTTCATCTTCGTCGAGTCCGCTCGCATAATACGGCCGTGATGCGCTCTTCCTCTCCTCGCCGGCCGCGCGGCTTTGCCGACTGGGCGGCCCTGGCCGAAGCCTGGTGGTGCCTCCTCGCGGTCGATCTCTGCCTGCGCCTGTTCCCCTATCCGCGGGTGGAGCGCCTGTTCGGACGCGCTCCCCGGGAGGGCTCCCGGCCGGCCGGTGCGAGCGGCGTGGCCCGCTGCGTGTGGGCGGCGGGCGCGGCGTCCCGCCATCACCTCTGGCCGATGCGCTGCCTGGCGCGTTCCCTTTGTCTGCGCCGGCTCCTGGCGCGGCGCGGGATCGGCGCGACGCTGCGGATCGGCGTGGCCCGGGAGGGAGATCGGCTGCTCGCTCATGCCTGGATCGAATGGGAGGGAAGGCCGTTGGGGGAGGGGGAGTCGATCGCCCGGTTCGAGCCGCTGCTCGGAGCTGAGGAGGCTGACCGGGCGGCCAGCCTCCTCTCTCGAGGATCGGAAAGGGCCGCTCGCTAATCGCGGTGCGGCGCGCAGAGCCTTCCGTTGTTGTAGTTGTCGAGCTGCGTGTGCCAGGGCGAGGCCTGGGTCCACGCCGCGCTGGAGCTGCCGACGTTGCTGCCCGGCGGATGGGCCGTCATCCAGGCATCCGCCGACGCGATGGTCTGGTAGATGCAGGACGGGTTGTTGCCCACGATCAGATTGAGCTTCGCGGCGACGAGCTGCTTGAACAGGTCGATCGACTTGTCGCCGCGGCTCGGCGTGTCGAAGAGGACGATCGCCTGGTCGCGCGTGTAGACCACGCCGCCGATGGTGATGCTGGACACCGGCCAGGCCTCCGGGTGCGTCTTCCAGTAGCCGATGGTGCCGGTGCCCGGAGCGGGCAGCCGGTAGCCGAAGTCGGCGTCGGACCGGCTCTGGCCGCCGGCGACCGTCACAGTGGCGATGTGGGCCGTGCCCGTGCCGTCGAGGTCGTAGGTCTGCACCGCACCGGCCGGCAGGGTCGAGGAGATGACCTTGACCTTGTAGGTGCCGGCCAGGAGGTTGGGGAAGGTGTAGTTGCCGTCACCCGACGTCACGGCGGAGGCGATGACGTTCCCGGCAGCGTCGAGGAGCTGCACGGTGACGCCGTTGATCCCGTTCTCGCCGGTGTCCTGGACGCCGTCGATGTCGTAGTCGAGCCAGACGCGGTCGCCCAGCGAGGCGGTGCCGCGGTAGCCGAAGTCCACGTCCGTCCGGTTCTGGCCGGAGGTCAGGACGGCCCCCGCAGTATTCGGGGTGGCGGTACCGTCGAGATCATAGGTCGGGACCGTTCCGGCCGGCAGCGTCGAGGCGACCACGGTGACGGTGTAGGTGCCGGCCGGCAGGTTGTAAAAGGAGTAGAGGCCGTTCGATCCGGTGATGGTCGTCGAGATCAGCGTCCCGGAGCTGTTGCGCAGCTCGATGGTGACGCTGGGGATGCCCGGCTCGCCGGTGTCCTGGATGCCGTTGCCGTCGTAGTCGAACCAGACGCGGTCGCCGAACTGGAGCGTGCCGCGATAGCCGAAATCGACGTCAGCGCGGCTCTGCCCGGAGGAGAGGGTCAGCGCCGCGGTGTGGGCGGTGCCGGTGCCGTCGAGGTCGTAGGTCTGGACCAGGCCCGGCGGCAGGGTGGAGGTGACCACCCGGACGCTGTAGGAGCCGGCCAGCAGGTAGTTGAAGCCGTAGATGCCGGCCGCGGTCGTGGAGCTGCTGGCGAGGACGGTGCCCGCGCCGTTGAGGAGCTCCACGGCTACGCCGTTCAACCCTGGCTCGCCGGAGTCCTGGAAAGCATCGCCGTCCAGGTCGAGCCAGACGCGGTCGCCCAACGAGGCGGTGCCGCGGTAGCCGAAGTCGACCGTGCTCAGGTTCTGCCCCGTGGCCACGCTGGCCGTGGCGGTGTGGGCCGTCCCGGTTCCGTCGAGGTCGAACGTCGCGACCGCGCCGCCGGGGAGGGTCGCGGCGACCACCCGCACGGTGTAGGTGCCCGCGAAGAGGCCGGCGAAGCCATAGCCTCCGTTGCCGGAGGTCACGGTGGACCGCACCACGTTGCCGCCCCCGTCGAGGAGCTCGACGGTCACCCCGTTCAAGCCCACCTCGTCCGGATCCTGGGCGCCGTTGTTGTTGATGTCGTACCAGACGCGGTCGCCCAGGGCGGCCGTGCCACGGTAGCCGAAGTCGACCTCAGTGAGGTTCTGGCCGGTGACCACGGACACGGTGGCCGCATCCGGAGTGACCGTGCCGTCGGCGTCGAAGGTCGGCGAGGCTCCTCCCGGCAGGGTCGAGGCGTCGACCTCCACCGTGTAGGTGCCCGCCGGCAGGTTGCCGAAGGAATAGTTGCCGTCGCCGCTGGTCACGGCCGCGGCGACGACGTTGCCGCCGCTGTCGCGGAGCCGGACGGTGACGCCGTTCAGGCCGTCCTCGCCGGAATCCTGGGCGCCGTTGCCGTCGATGTCGTACCAGACGCGATCGCCGATCGAGGCGGTGCCGCGGTAGCCGAAGTCGACGTCGTTGCGGGTGGCACCCGCTGCCAGGGTCAGGGTCGCCACGTTGGCCGAGCCTGTGCCGTCGAGGTCGTAGGTCGCGGCCAGGCCGGCCGGGAGGGTCGCGGTGACCACGCGCACTCTGTAGGTGCCCGCGAAGAGGTGGCCGAACGAATAGTTTCCGTCGCCGGCCGTCGTGGCGGAGGACACCACGTTGCCGCCGCCGTCGAGGAGCTCCACGGTCACTCCGTTGATGCCGCCCTCGCCGCTGTCCTCGACGCCGTCGTTGTCGAGGTCGTACCAGAGGCGGTCGCCGATCGAGCCGGTGCCGCGGTAGCCGAAGTCATAGGTGAGGACGTTGTTGTCGACAACCGTGTCGGTGTGCTGGGCGGGCGTCGTCGCGATGGTGCCGGCGAGAGGTCCGCCGGGTCCGAAGTTGGAAGCGGCAACGCGGACCGTGTAGGTGCCGGCGGGGACGTTGAACGCGTAGTGGCCGCTCGCGTCCGTCGTCGTGGTGCCGATCACGGCGCCCGACTGTCCTACGATCTCAACGGTGGCGCCGGCGATCCCTGTCTCCTCCGCGCCCGACTGCGTGCCGTTGCCGTCGAGATCCCGGAAGACGGTGTCGCCCACCAGGAAGGGAAACAGGGGGGTGCAGGGCACGAAGGTGTCGCTGACACACAGGGCACGATCCGGCAAGCGCAGGGCGTTCAAGTTGGAGAGATCGACGCCGGTCGCCCGCAGCTCATAGGTCCCGCCGGGGATGGTCGTCGTCGAATAGTCCATCAGAGAGGGATCGAACGGATCCGTCGAGATGCGGAACTGCTCCCACTCCTGGTTGCCCGAAGGGTTGTCGTTCGCGAAGGTCTGGCCGTCCGGGAAGATCAGGTCGTAGCGCACGGAGGGCGGCCGCAGGAAGATGGCATCGGCGGGAGAGGCGTCGTCCGCCGGATTGCCGGTGGTGGTCGTGGGGAGGCCGACGGCGACCCCTTCAGAGACCGCGTCCGCCGTCGCCCAGGAGGGCAGGAACGGAGCATTGGGCGTGTCCGGATCGTCGGTGTCCTTGACCGTGCCGTCGTACTTCCCGTGGTCGAAGTCGCCGTCCCAGACGGCGATGTCGGTTCCGGGGTCGAGCACGTAGAAGAAGAAGCGGAAATCTCCGTCGTACGTGGTGGGCGTCAGCGACGGGAAGCCCGGATAGAGGGTCAGGATGTCGGCGAACGTGGCCAGCGTCGCCATATACGAGAACGGCTGGTCCTCCAGCCGGACCGTCGAGACCCCGGTGGTCCGCAGCTTGAAGCTGTTCAACGAGTTCACCGAGGTGTTCAGAAGCTCGATGTGCAGGCGGTAGAAGTAGTTGCCGCTCGGCGAAAGCGCATTGGCTGTCGTGTTGACCGTGAAATCGATCCAGGCGTTGTCCGGCATGGTCAGAGAGCTGACCGAGGGGAAGCCGGGCACCATCTCGACGACCGTCGCCGTGCTTCCGGTCGCCTGAGGGTCTGCGTACAGGGTGAAGCTGTAGGGAATGGTGCCGCCCGCATCCCAGTGCGCCCCTCCGGAGTCACCGTCGAAGAAGCCGATCTGGAACGAGGAGGTCCCCGCCGGCGCGGCGAGCTCGATGTCCAGCACCGGATCGCTCAGTGTCACCAGGAGGGGCCCCGAGGCGATCACCAGGAACTTGGCGTCCGTCGTGCTGCAACTCGGAAAACATTTGAATTGTGCCGCCTGGGACTGCGCGCCGAAGGTCAAACCCAACAGCGCCAGCGCCAGGGGAAGCGATGTCGTCATTTTCCAACGCGGATGGTTCATCGTTCTCTCCTCCAAGATAAGATCGGACCCATTCTGGAAGCAGCGCGTCAGGAGTGCATCAGCCGAAAGCCTGCACCGCAAGAAGAAGCTCCGGGCGGTGAGGGAAAAATGCGCAGTCCAATTCAGGTTGGAGGCATCTTGGTCTCGTGCCGTCAGGAATGCGTCAGGAGATCAGGGGCGTTCGAAGAGCCCCCGCTCCAGGAGGTCGGCCGAGAAGGCGGCCAGATCCGTCCGCAGGGTCTCGGCGTCGATCCGGTACCTGCCGATCAGCTCCCGGTGGGCCGCGGTGAGATCGCCGGTTTTCACCAACGCCCACCACATGGCGCCGGCCGAGCCGGGGAGGCGCAACACCTCACCGGTGTCGATCCGGGCCACGACGGTGTCTCCGTTCCAGCGGCCGAAGAGCACTGCAGGGGAGGGACGGAGGCGGCCGTGGCCGCCGGGCTGGACCTGGATGTCCGGCCTGGCGGCGGCGCCCGCCTTGAAGCAGTAGTGGGGAGGGACCAGCTTCCACGCCGTCTCCAAGTCCGCCGCGGCCAAGTTCCGGAGCACGTGCTCGGGCTCGTTCCAGGGGAAGCAGAGGCGCTCGCAGTCGCCGACCCAGTAGCGTTGAGGACCCAGGCGTGCCACCCACCGTCGGTACGCCTCGGCAAATCCGTCCGTGAGGGTCTCGGGGGGGTAGTCGCGGAGGTCCCGGGCGGCGATGCAGGCCACGACCCGGGGCTCTCTTTTTTCGATGGCGGCGCGGAGATCCGGATGGGAGAAGAGATGGGCGAAAACGACTTGCGGCTCGGGGCGGCTCGCGAGGAAAGCGCCGAATCGGACCCCGCTCTGTGCGCAGTCGTCGACGACCACGAGGGGACCGTTGGAGACAGCCTGAGCAGCGACCTGCGCTCGTGGCACGTCGAGCATGGACGCCAGCATCCCCAGGACGATCAGCCCGCCGCGCGGGATCGCCACGTAGGAGAAGCTGCGCAGCTCCCGGGCACCGAGCCCGCTGCGCAGTCGATCGGCCAGCTCTGCGACCGCTTCTTCGGCCTGTCGATAGCCGACATAGCGCAGTCGTCCCAGCGTGCTTTCGCAGGTCCGCGCCTGCATCGCCATCGTGCGTGGGTCGACGTCTCCGTCGCACAGGATGCCGAGCACGGGCTCGGGCTCGACCCGCGCCAGGAAGACGACCCTGGCCTTGTCGGGCCAGTTCGGGCTGGTTCCGATGGCCGTCGCCAGCGCGACCAGCGCGGCGCGGTCGCTCCGCAGGCCGAGGCTCTGCCGGTAATGCCGCAGCGCATTGGAGTCGAAGCGAAGAACACAGCAAACCAGGGGGCCGCCACCTTTCGGGACGAGGCGCCAGTTGCCGCTAGATCGCCCTGCTCCCGCCAGACGCCCCGTCCGGTAGAAAGCCTCCGGGCCCCTGCGTGAGATCCAGCAAGGTTCCCCAGGCGATGAGCTGTGGAGGCGCGTAGGGCCGGCGGCCGCACGCCGGGGTAGCGGGTTTCGGGCGGTCCGAAGAAGAGGTCTGTAGCGCCTTCTTGGCGGGATCTTTCATAGATGTCCTTTAACCGCCTCTGCGGGCACGCGGGGTGGTGCATCGCTCAGCAGCGTGGGGCGCAGCTCCTGGCCACGAAGCCATGTTTCGGTGCAGAGGAAACCGATCAGGGCGTCCCGCGGGCCGGGCGCGTCGGCATCCAGCCAGTAGTCCTCCCAGAGGCGCAGGGGTGCATCCTCCGCGAGAAGGCCGGCCGCGACGACGCGCGATCCTTGGAGGAGCTCGCGGATCTTCCATCGCATCTCGTGGCGCAGGCCCCGGTGCACGAGCTCCGCAAAGTGGGCCGGGCGGGTCCTCCGGCGGACCTCTTCCGGCAGGAGGCCGGACTGCCGCAGGACGAGCTTGGTCCAACCGCCGCCAAACAGCAGCCGAGCTGGAAGGTGGCACAGGATCTCGATCACACGCCGGTCCAGGAACGGGTGCCGTGTCTCGACGCCGACCCCGGCCGCCGCAACATCGAAGCTCGACATGACAGCCGCAAAGGAGCCCGAGGTCAGCATTCTGTAGCTGGCTCGCGCCGACCAGCTCCGCAGGTGCGTTGCAGGACGGCGGTCCGCGGTGGCCGCCGCCTCACGCCCCAGGAGCCGGCGCGCCAGCCGGCGCAGCGACGGAGGGACGGCGGGCCTTACGTAGGCGTCGAAGAGCAGGCCGGCCACCGAGCAGCGGCTCCAGCGCAGGAAGCACGGGAGCTCTGCCGCGAGCCGGGACCATGCGACGTCCCGCAGGAGGAGGGGCGTATGATAATGTTGTCCTCCCAGGACCTCATCGCCGCCCAAGCCGGTCAACACAACTCTGCAGCCGTCGGCCCGCGCTATGCGGAGGGGCCGCATCAGCAAGGCGCGGTTGACGTTGACCTCCGGCTCAGCGGGCGGATACCCGCTGTCGGGCCCGAGCTCGCGCAGCCCCCAGCTGTCATCGCTGGGAACGTATGTCATGTGCGCCCGGGTGCACCGCCGGGCCACCGCCTCGGCGTACTCGCGCTCCTCGGCGGCGGGCGTCTCCTGGAAGACGCAGGAGTAGAAACGGAGGCCGGTGTGCCAGGGCAGCGCACCCATCTCGGCCAGGTGCTGCGCCGCACCGGCCACCGTCGACGAGTCGAGCCCGCCGCTCAAGAGGAGGCCGACGGGACCGGTGCTGCGCAGCTGCGCCCGGACCGCCGTCAGGAAGACCTCGCGGAACCGCTCGACCTCCTCGTCGTCACGGTGCAGGGGCGGTGGCGGAGCCTCGCCGAACGTCCAGTAGCGCGAGACGACCTCCCGCCCCGCTTCCACCGCCATGCGGTGCGCCGGAGGCAGCCGCACGACTCCCCGGTAGGGGGTCTCCGCGGTCCACCGCCCGAACCGTAAGGCGAGCAGGTCGCGCAGGAAGGGCTCATGGATCTCCACGGGGGTGTCGAGGGCGCCCAGAACCGCCTCGAGCGTCGAAGCTGCGATCAGCCGCCGGTGATTGAGCGCGTAATACAAAGGACGGACGCCGAGCGGGTCGCGCGCCAGGAAAAGACGCCGCCGAGGCGCATCCCAGAGGGCGAAGGCGAAGTCGCCGACCAGGTGCCGGGGGCAGTCTTCGGCCCAGCGGTCGTAGGCGGCGAGCACGATCTCGGCATCCGTCACTGTGCGCTCGTCCAGGCCGCCGAGCACGGCGCAGAGCTCCTCGCGGTTGTCGAGGCGCAGGTCGGCGCTGATCCAGAGACGGTCCTGACGGTGGATCGGCTGACGCTCCTCGATCTCTTCGGGCGTAGTCCAGAAATGAACGTGAACGAGACCGACCGAGCCCTTGCTCCAGGCATCTCGGCCATCGGCTCCACAGCGAGCGATCCCCTCTCCCAGCACCGCGAGGTGCGCGGGCTGAACCGGGGTCCCATCCCGGAGGACGATGGCAGCGAATCCGCTCATCGGCTAATGCTGCCCGACCCAGGTCTGGTCGGTCTGCTCGCCATCGTCTTGGGCATTCTTCTGCGCATCCCGGGCGCGCTCGCGGTCTTTCAGATGTCCCCGGACGAGGTCGCCGACCTTGCCGGGATCGTCCACGTAGTGTTCCTTGCCGGTCTTCAGGTTCTTGATGCAGCCGCGGAGCACCTCCTCCCCCGGCACGTCGGACGGCTCGACCCAGAAACGCACCAGGAAAGAGCCGGACTGGTAGTTGCGCATCTTCTCCGGATCGCTCTTCGCCTCCTCCTCCTGCTGGCCACCGCGGCTCTTGTCGTCGCTCACGTTCATGTTCTCCTTCATCTATTCGTCAATTAGATCTAGAATAAGGCCCGATCGTCAGGGAAGTGTCAGGAGAGAGTACGGCCCCCGCCGGCACAGGTGAGCATAGCCTGTGTGGGAGGACTGTGAGGTCAGGGATGTCGAGTGAGCTCCGGGTAAAGCTGCTGGGAGGATTTGAGGTCTGGCACGGCGACCAGAAGGTGGAGGGATTCGAATCTCAGAAGGTCCGTGCCCTTTTCGCCTATCTCGTCAGTCACCGCGACCGCATGTTCAGCCGGGAGCACCTGGCGGGCCTGCTCTGGCCGGAGCGGGACCCCGATGCGGCCCGGCACGTGCTGCGCCAGGCAATCTACAACCTCAGGTCGGCCCTGCCCGGAAGCAGCGGCAAGGTCCCGCTCGTAGTCAGCGCTTCGCAAGGTGTTCAGCTCAACCCCCTGGCCGGTCTCTGGGCCGACGTCGCCAGCTTTGAAGAGGCGCTGCGCCAGGGCAAGGAGCGGGGCAGTCTCGACCCGTACCAGCTTTCCGTCGCGGCTCAGCTCTATCGCGGCGATTTCCTGGCAGGATTCTACGTCAAAAACAGTGAAGGGTTCGAGGAGTGGCTGGTCACCGAGCAGGAGCGTCTCCGCGAGGCGGCGATCGAAGGCCTGCGCACCCTGATCGACATCTACTCCCGGCGCGGCGAGTACCGCATCGGCATCCACTTTGCCCGGCGGCTGATGATCGTCGAGCCGTTCTCCGAAGAGGCGTGCCGGGACCTGATGCGCATGTGCTCCCAGGCGGGCCGGCGCAATCTCGCCCTGGCGGAGTACGAGCGCCTGCACAAGCGGCTGCGCAGCGAGCTGGGGGTCGAGCCCCTGCGCGAGACCCGGGATCTGTATCAGTCGATCCTGCGGGAGGGCGGCGGCGAGGCGCCGCTCGAAGACGATCTGCCGCTCGGCCCGCTGGTGCCGCTGGTCGGCCGGGAGGAGCCTCTGTCGTTTTTGCGCGACGGATGGCGGCGGGTCCTCGCCGGCGAGGGGCGGCTCACCCTGGTGACCGGGGAGAGCGGCATCGGCAAGACGCGCCTGATCAAGTCGTTTCTCGACAGCGCTGTTTCGCAGCGGCGCGCCACGGTGCTCAAGGGGCACGGCAGCCAGCCCGGTCCCCTCATCCCGTTCCAGATGATCGCCGAGATCCTCGCCAGCGCCGTCGCCGATCCCACCGAGGCAGCCGAACGGGCCCTGGCCGAGGCTCCCGGGGAGCACATCGGCAAGCTCACCCTGCTCTGCCCCCTTCTGCGCGAGCTGCGCTCGGACCTCCGGCCGTCGCTGCCACAGCCGAGGGCCGCGGCCGGCGAGCTCCTCTACGAGGCTGTGGCGGGTTTCCTGGAACACCTCTGCGCCGCGCCGGACCAGAGGGGCTTCCTCCCTCTCGTCCTGTTCCTGGACGACGCCGACCAGGCGGACGCGGATTCTCTCGACCTGCTCGCGTTCCTGGTGCGGCGGCTGGCGGACCTCCCGGTCTGGTTCCTGGCTTCCGGCCGCGCCGGCGGCCCGCTCTCTCCTCTGCTGCAGGCGGCGGAGGAGGCCGAGCCCGGGCGGGGCGTGCAGATCCCCCTGGGCCATCTCGGGGCCGAGAGCCTCCGGGAGCTTGCGGAAGCGCTGGCCGGCGAAGCCCGGTCCACGGCGCTGACCGGCTGGCTGGAGGCGAGCGGAGGGCTTCCTCTGGTCGTCACCGAGCTCGTCAACTTCCTCTGGAACGAGGGCGCGCTCGTCCCTTCGGACGGCCGCTGGCGGATGGCGAGGGCGCTCCCGGCGCGGCTGGGCGACCCGGACGAAGTGTTGCGCGACGTGGTGATGGCCCGGATCCGGAGCCTGCCCAGCTCGACCCGGCGGATCGCGTCCCTGGCGGCGGTGGCCGGATGGCGGGTCGACTCCAGCCTGCTGAAGCGGGCCGCCGACGAGCACGGCGCCGTGGTGGACTTGGCCTTCGAGCTCCTCCTCGGACGCTGGCTGATCCGCCAGAGCGTCCAGCACTGGGCGAGCGGACGGCGGGAGCCGGACATCGTGCAGTGGAGCCGCGGAGCCCGCCACGGCAATTTCGAGTTCGCCCATCCAACCATGCGCCGGCTCGTCTATGAGGACGTGCCCACCCCGCGCCGGCAGGTTCTGCACGGCGACATCGCCGCGGCCCTGGACGAGATCCACCGCTCCGATCCCGACTGTCCGTGCGAGCTCCTGGCCTATCACTACGCCGCGGCCGGCATCTGGGACCAGGCCGGCGCCTATCTGGAGATCTCGGCGGTCCGCGCGCGCGCCCTGGGCGCCTGGCACGCCTGCCGCGAGCATTGCCGGCAGGCGCTGCAGGCGCTCGACCGGCTGGAGACCTCCTCGCCGGACGGCCCTCCGGAGGACTGGCGCGAGGCCCGCCACCGCATCGAGAGCCTTCTCGACGAGCTCGACCGGGAGGCCGCTCCCCCTCTTCCCGCCGATCCTGTCTACGCCAGCAGCTCGCGGTAAGGGTCGCCGCGCGCGCAGCGATCGCCAGGCGGTAGATCTGCCGCCACGGCCGGCCGCGGAGGTCGCCGCGGACCGCGGGATCGCTCCCGCGCGGAAAGACCACACCCCAACCGCTCTCGGCCAGGTCGCGCGGCTCGAAGCCCGGCACCATGGCCCAGGTGGCAGCCCAGGTGCGGTCCGGCTCGGCGCTGACGCCGCTGCGGAGACCGGTACGAGAGCTCGGCCCGGCCTTCTGACGCGGATGTCGCCTCTATTTTTCTGGTCCCCCCTCTCCCGGGCGGAAGGGAGTGCGTGTGGGAGAGGGGGCTAGGGGGTGAGGGTCCCGGCGAAGCCGGCTCTCCAGGGCTTGACAGTCTCCGATCCCCTGCTTACACTGTTAGCAGTCACCAAGCCCGAGTGCTAACAACAGCGGGCCGGTGGCCACCTGAGATTCTGAGACAGACACAGGCTCGATCGAGCCGATTCCGTTTTCCTCAACGTCTGAAGGAGGTAGAAAACCGTGAGCATTGACATTCGTCCGCTGCACGATCGAGTGCTGGTGAAGCGTATCGAGACCCAGGAGCAGGTGCGTGGTGGGATCATCATTCCGGACACCGCCAAGGAGAAGCCGCAGGAAGCCGAGGTCATCGCCGTCGGTCCCGGCAAGCTCCTCGAGGACGGCAAGCGGTCCCCGATGGACGTCAAGACCGGCGACCGCGTCCTGATGGGCAAGTACTCCGGGAGCGAGATCAAGCTGAACGACCAGGACTACGTCATCCTGCGCGAGGAAGAGATCCTCGCCGTCGTCGGCAACGGCAACGTGTAATCCCGCACCTCGGAACGATCGGAACGTAATTCGAGAACCCCACATTCGGGAGGAATTGAGAATATGGCCAAGCAGATCATCTACTCCGGGGATGCGCGCGCCGCGATCCTGCGGGGCGTGAACAAGCTCGCCGACGCGGTCAAGGTGACCCTCGGCCCCAAGGGACGCAACGTCGTCATCGAGAAGAAGTTCGGCTCGCCCACGATCACCAAGGACGGCGTGACCGTCGCCAAGGAGATCGAGCTCAGCGACTCCGTCGAGAACATGGGCGCCCAGATGGTCCGCGAGGTCGCTTCCAAGACCTCCGACGTCGCGGGTGACGGCACCACCACGGCCACCGTTCTCGCCCAGGCGATCTATCGCGAGGGCTCGAAGAACGTCACCGCCGGCGCCAACCCGATGGAGATCAAGCGGGGCATCGAGCTGGCCGTCAAGGCCGCCGTCGAGTCGATCGACAAGCTGGCCCGCCCGGTCGAGGGCAAGGACATTGCCCACGTCGGCACCATCTCCGCCAACAACGACGTCGAGATCGGCGGCATCATCGCCGAGGCGATGGAGAAGGTCGGCAAGGACGGCGTGATCACCGTCGAAGAGGCGCGCGGCCTGGATACGACCCTGGAGGTCGTCGAGGGCATGCAGTTCGACCGCGGCTATCTGTCCCCCTACTTCGTGACCGACGCGGAGCGCATGGAGACGGTCCTCGAGAACTGCAAGATCCTTCTCAACGAGAAGAAGATCAGCTCGATGAAGGACCTCCTCCCGGTGCTGGAGCAGATCGCCAAGCAGGGCCGTCCGCTCCTCATCATCGCCGAGGACATCGAGGGCGAGGCGCTGGCCACCCTGGTGGTCAACAAGCTGCGCGGCACGCTGCACGTGGCGGCCTGCAAGGCCCCGGGCTTCGGCGACCGCCGCAAGGCCATGCTGGAGGACATCGCGGTCCTGACCGGCGGCAAGGTGATCACCGAGGACCTCGGCATCAAGCTGGAGAGCGTCCGCCTGGAGGACCTGGGCGACGCCAAGAAGGTCGTCCTCACCAAGGACGAGACCACCATCGTCACCGACTCGGACGATACGAAGCGGCACGAGACGATCGCCGGCCGCGTCAAGCAGATCCGCAACCAGATCGAGGAGACCACCTCGGACTATGACCGCGAGAAGCTGCAGGAGCGGCTGGCCAAGCTGGTCGGCGGCGTCGCGGTGATCAAGGTCGGTGCGGCGACCGAGACCGAGATGAAGGAGAAGAAGGCGCGCGTCGAGGACGCGATGCACGCGACCAAGGCGGCTGTCGAGGAGGGGATCGTCCCCGGCGGCGGCGTGGCGCTTCTCCGCGCCATCAAGGCGGTCGAGGCTGTGGTCGCCGAGGGCGACGTGAAAGTGGGCGTCAACATCGTTCGCCGCGCGCTCGAGGAGCCGGCCCGCCAGATCGCCATCAATGCGGGCGAAGAGGGCTCGGTCATCGTCAAGCAGCTCCTGGCGGGCAACGGGACCAGCGGCTACAACGCGGCCAACGGCAAGTTCGAGGACCTGGTCGAGGCCGGCGTCATCGATCCGGCCAAGGTGACCAAGACCGCGCTGCTCAACGCCGCTTCGATCGCCGGCCTGATGCTCACCACCGAGGCGCTGGTGGCCGAGATCAAGGAAGACGACAAGAAGGGCGGCGGTATGTCGGGCGGCGGCGGAATGCCGGGCGGCATGGGCGGAATGTATTGATCCGAGATTGATCCGATCTCCCCTCGCCAGAGGGGAGGCGCCAATCTCTGCCGGCGGTGCTCCCGCCGGCGTTTCGATAACGCGGCCGGTTCGGGGTTTCCCGGGCCGGCCGTTTTGTTGATAGCCCCCATGCCGCGGCGGTTCGGTAGAGACGCCCCAGTCCGTAACCACGAATCTACCGGGGTGTAGACAGTCGGGGCGTCTCTCACAGCCCCAGGCACCACATAGACCGGCAGCACGCACGCGGCGGGCGAAATTGCGCCTTGCGGCACCGGCTGTGGCGGTCGCGCTGTCGTGGGGAGACGCCCCGGCGGCTGTGGTCCCGGTCTGTTCGTGGTCGCGGACTGGGGCGTCTCTACGAAATGCCTCGGGGATCGGATGAGATCTGGGGCGGCCTCCGGTGCGCTCGGACTTGCCGCGGAATCGCGAGGGATCGCCTCGGAATGGATCGGGGCGACGGCGGAACAGAGTGGGGAAGGAGCCGAATGGATCGGGGCGAAGGCCGAATGGACTGGGGCGAAGGCCGAATGGAGTGGGGATGAGGCCGAATGGACCGGGGATGAGGGCGTCCCCAATCGGGGCGGTCATCGAATGGATTGGGGCGATGGCCGATTGGAGTGGGGAGGAAGGAGAATAAGCTGGGGAGAGCCTCTTCCCCAACAGGGATCGCTCCGTCCCTCTTCCATTCCGTCGTCGCCCCAATCCATTCGGCCTCCGCCCCGTTCCATTCGATGACCGCCCCGGTCCGTTCGGTCTCCGCCCCGATCCATTCGATGATCGCCCCGTTCCAATCCATCACCGCCCCGACCCATTCCGCGTTGGCCCCGTTCCATTCCACGCCGGCCCCGTTCCATCGAGCATTCGCCCGGACGGCCCCGGAGGGGACGCAGCATGTAGCCTGGGGCCAGAGCGAAGCGTCGGCCCCAGGTCAGGGAGATCAAAACGATCCCGAGCCCCGGTAGGGGCGACAGCCCGGTCGTCGTGGAGTTTCTGTCGCCCCTACCGGGGCTCGGGAAGGATGTGGGACCACCTGACCCAGGGTCGCCGCGCCTTCGGCGCTCTGCCCCTGGGCTACATGCTGGAGCCTCTCCGAGGCTCTACTGCGAGCGGCTGGCATGGGTATGCCAGCCATCGGCAGCGGGATGCCGGCCACCGGCGTAAGGATGCCAGCCACCGGCAGCGGGATGCCGGCCACCGGCAGGCGAATGCCAGGCACCGGCAGAGGAATGCCGGCCACCGGCAGACGAATGCCAGGCACCGGCAGAGGAATGCCAGGCGCCGGCAGTGTGAGGCCAGCCGTTGGCAGCATCCTGCCGATCATTGGCATTGTTCTGCCGGCCACCGGCATCTTGGTGCCAAACGCTGGCTTCTACGGCGCTTCAGGGGCCGACGGTCGGCGGGGTGGCGGCGGGGTGCTTCCAGTGGAGGCTGAGATATTGCCGGAGCTCGCGCAGCAGCTCCTGGCTGATGGCTTGATGCTGCGCGGCGTCCAGGAGCTGGGTCCAGAGGGTGCGGAGCTGGTCGTGGGCGACGGCGGCGAGGGTTCCATCCGTCAGAGCCCTCCGGCAGACGCGCGCCGCTTTGTCGAGGTCTCCGGCTTTCACGGAGCGGTCGTAGAGGTACAGGAGATCCAGGAACGCATCCTTGTAGAGCTCGTGCTCGATGTCGCGGTCCACCACCTCCTCGAAGAGCCGCTCGGCCTGTTGCTGGAAGCCGAGGGCGCCCAGGAGACGGGCGCTCGTGAACGCACCACGAATCCGTGGCCGTATCTGGGGAGTGGTGGCGAGCAGGTGGGAGGAATGCCGGAAGACACGCAAGGCTTCATTCGGTTTACAGAGCCAAATGAGGCAATCCACTCGGAGCATTTCGGCGAAGAGCCTTAGGGTGGTGTCCTCAACGGGGATGAGGGGGGCAGCGCGTTCGAGCGCTACCAAGCCTCTGGCAGGCTCGGGTTCGGCCAAGATGTTCGCCTTCTGGACAAGTGTGCGAGCGAGAAGAGCCCACTCGGAGCGAGTCTCGTAGATCGTCCCGCATCTCTCCAGGGCCTCCAGAGCTTTGGACACTTGCCCTTGATCAGCCAGAGTTGACGCTGAAATCGACAAGAACCCCGCTTCGATGCGGGGATCTCCAGTTCCTTCCTTCAGGAGCCGCTCCGCATTGGCCAGGGCCTGATGGGCACGCGTCCATTCGGCAGCGCGCCGCCGAGCATTGGCTACCGCGGTCCAGACTTCCGCCTGCAAATCGCAACTTGTCGCTCGCACGATCTGCTGGCGTTGACTCATGCGTTCGACGCCCAGAAGGGCGAGCGCGGCGAGAAACTCGGCTTCGTCCCAGGACGTGGCCTCTTTGACCTCACCCAGCAGGAGATTGAAGAAAGAACGCGTGTGGCACGCCTTCACCATCCGCACTCGGTCTCTCTGACTCCGCCGGCTGGGCAGGCGCCGAAGCTCGGCCCATTCCGCCATGGTGGCCAGAGACTCCACACCCCACTGGTGTTCCCGATCGACCAGGTCAAACACCAGACGGAGCGGTCCTTCTGACCGCAGGCCCGGGCGCTCAGCACGGAGCTCCTCGATCAGAGTCCCCGCCTGGGCGCGGCATTGCTCGCAAGAGACGATGTGCTCCGCGGCCTCTTCAGTTTCCTGGGGCGCTTCATCCCCGCCCAGAATTCTCCGCATCGTCTTCTGCCCCAGGTGGGTCATTTCAGACTCTCCTCAGGTAAATGCCTTCTCAGGATACTTAAGCCTACAGCGAAGTGTGGTCCTCTGTACAGTTTGTGTTGCGGAGAAAAACGAGGGGCGCCGGAAACGCCCCTCGCGAGTTGAGGATCAACCGTTGGGATCCCAGCCGCCGCCGGTATCGGTGGAGGACCAGAGCGAGAGCACGAGCAGGACGAGACGAAGCATCGCTTTCTCCTTGGAGGGACGGGTGACCGCACGGGCTCTATTGCCCGTGGTTGGTGTCCCCCTGGCCGGAGTGTCTCAGGAATGGACGCGCTCGAAATCCCTATCCTCGAAACGGAACGCCTGCGGCTGCGAGGTCTTCGCCGGAGCGACTTCGAGGAGTACGCCGCTCTCTATGCCGACAGCGAGGTGACGCGCTACCTGGGCGGGCCGTGGGACCGGGGCCGGTCATGGCGGCATCTGGCCTTCCTTCTGGGCCACTGGCAGGTGGCGGGCTCTGGCTCCTGGGCGGTGGAGCACAAAGAGACCGGCGCGTTCGTGGGAGTCGTGGGCTTCTCCGAGCCGGAGGGCTGGCCCGGGTTGGAGCTCGCCTGGGTTTTGGGCCGCCGCTGGTGGGGTTGCGGCTACGCTGTGGAAGGCGGGCGGGCCGCGTTGGCGCACGCGTTCGACGTGTGGAGACGGGAGAGCGTGATCAGCCTCATTTCCCCGGCGAATCAGGCGTCCATCCGCGTCGCCGAGCGCCTGGGGGAGAGCTTCCGGGGGCGCGTGAGCCATTATGGGCGGGAGATGCTGTGCTACGGGATCGAGCCCTCACTCCAACTCTGGTACCCCCTCTCCCGGACGGGTGTGAGTGCGGGTGGGAGAGGGGGCTAGGGTCCCGGCGGAGCCGGCTTCAAGCCCTCCCTCACGCCTGCTTCGACTGTTCCTGCAGGAGGACCTGGCGCAGCAGGGCGGCGTGCCGTTCGGCTTCATTGGCCCGTTGCGCGTAGCGATTCCCCGAGGCCGTCGCTCCTGCGCGGCCGCGCATGTTCATCGTCCGCTCCATGCGCCGCGCCAGCGCCGCGTTCTCCTCCAGGGCGCGCACCGCGGCCCAGAGGGTCGCTTCCAGCGACTCGAACTGTTCGGCCAGGAGGCTCTCAGGTGAATAGGCGTGACCCGTGCGGCAGCGGAAGTGAATGACCTCTCCCTCTTTTCGCTCGAACAGGGTCCCTCCGCAGGCGGGGCAGGACAGGCCCGCCGGCTCCCCTTTCCCCTCGCGGTCCTCTCCTCGTTCCAACTCTTTCTTGATGTTCATGAGTGTCTGCTCCTTCCGGGGAGGAGGATCCGGGTCGGCCAACGGCTCGTTGACCACTTTCACCAGCATCGGCACGAGCTCGGCGATCGGAAGAACGTGATCGACGTCGATGACCGCCATGGCGTTCTGCGGCATGCTCGGGTAGTCGGCTTCCGCGGGATCCTGGACCATCGCCACCCCTCCCTCCTTCTTGATGGTCGCGAGGCCGGCCGTGCCGTCGTCCAGGTTTCCGGTCAGCACCACGCCCACGACCCGCCGTCGATACACCTGAGCCGCCGTGCGGAAGAGCACGTCCACGGCCGGCCGGTGGCCGTTCTCGGTCGGTCCCCGCGAGAGCCGGATCCGGTCCGGCTCGATCAGCAGATGGTGGTCCGGCGGCGCCACGTAGATCCTGCCGGGCAGGATGGGGTCGCCGTCCTTGGGATGGACCGCAGGCAGGGGGCCTGAACGGCTCAGGATCTGGGGCATGGCGCTGTTGCCGTACGGGGAGAGGTGGAGGACGATGAAGACAGCGGCGGGAAAGTCTCGAGGAAACAAGGCGACCAGCTCCGATATTGCGTGGACCCCCCCGGCTGACGCTCCGATCAGAACGATGTCACGGCCCCCCATCTATTCCTCCTCTCCTCGCATGTTCATCTGCTCTCCTGAAGTCTCCCCCCCCGGGATTTGAGTTGTCCAGCAATTCCCGGACCGTCTGCAAGAGAATCCCCGGCGGGAAAGGCTTCTGGAGAAAGCGGTGCCGTGGCTCCAGAACCCCGTGGTGGACGATGGCGTCCTCGGGATAGCCGGAGATGTAGAGCACCCGCATGTCCGGCCGGGACGGTTCGAGCGCCTCGGCCAGGCGGCTGCCGGAGAGGCGCGGCATCACGACGTCGGTGACCATCAGGTCGATCGCTCCGTCGTGGTGGTTGGCGATCTCCAGCGCCTCGGCTCCGTTGCGGGCGGGCAGGACCACGTACCCCCGAGCCTCCAGGATCTCCGCCGCGGGCTCGCGGATGTTGTCCTCGTCCTCGACCAGGAGGATCACCTCGCTGCCATTCGTCACTCTGCGCTCCACCGGCAGGCGCGCGGGCTCCTCGGCTCTCTCAGCCGCCTGCGGCAGATAGACCGTGAACCTGGTGCCCTGGCCCAGCTCGCTCTCGACCTGGAGCTCGCCGCCGCTCTGGCGGACGATGCCGTAGACCGTGGCAAGGCCGAGGCCGGTGCCCCGGCCCCTTTCCTTGGTCGTGTAGAAAGGCTCGAAGAGGTGCGAGAGGACCTCGGGGGTCATGCCGACGCCTGTGTCGGCGACCTGGAGCATCGCATAGAGGCCCGGAGTGAGGCCGAGGTCATTGCCTTCCTCCAGGGCGGCATCCGCCGTCCGGAGCGTCAGGACGCCGCCCTCGGGCATGGCGTCCCGGGAGTTCGCGACCAGATTCAAAAGCACCTGCTCGAGCTGGCCCAGGTCTGCATAGACGAGCCCGGCCTGTGAGGCGAGGTCCAGCTCGAGCTCGACGTCCTCGCCGAGGAGGCGGCGGAGCATCGGTACCAAAGTTTCGATCACCTGGGAGAGCCACAAGCGCTCGGGATTCAGAGCCTGCTTGCGGCTGAACGCCAGGAGCTGGCGGGCGAGGGCTCCGGCCCGTTCCCCGGCCTTCTGGATCTCCTCCGCGTGCCGCCGGCGATCGTCCTCCGAGTTGTTCTCGTCGAGGATCAGCTCGATGCGGAAGGCGAGGGCCGCCAGCAGGTTGTTGAACGAATGGGCGATGCCGCCGGCGAGCCGGCCGATGGCTTCCAGCCGCTGCGAGTGGCGCAGGCGTTCCTGGCTCTCCTGGAGCGCGTCCTCGGCGGCCCGGCGCTCGGTGACGTCCTGGAAAACCCAGAGCAGGCGGACCGGGTGCTCGGGCCTGTCCTCGTCGCGCGCGACCGTCACCTGGACCCTGCGGAGCGGCACGTCGCGCGGCTGCAAGGAGATCTCGGTCTCCAGGCGGTCGGGCCGCCGGTGGAGACGCTGGATCAAATTGCGGAGATCCTGGCGGTCCGAGGAGCGGATGAAGACCAGCAGCGGTTTGCCGCGGAGGGAGTCCTGGGGGATGCCCAGGAGCGCGGCGGCGGCCAGGTTGGCCTCCTGGACCACACCAAAGCCGTCGGTCACGAGATAGCCGGCGGGAGCCAGCTCGAACAGATCGCGGTAGCGGTGGCGCTCGATCTCCAGCGCCTCGCGGGCGGCGGTCAGCTCCTCATTCTGTTGAGAGAGCTCCGCCTCGGCGGTATCGACTTCCTGCAGCGCCTCCTGCAAGGCTTCGAGAGCCTCCTGGAGCTGGCGCCGCCGGATCGGGGCTGCTCCGTTGACGTGCTCCTGAATCTGGAGCAACTCGCTGTGCAACTTGCCGGAGCCCATCGCCGGGGTCGTTCTCCCCATCAGTCCTCCTGCTTTCAGCTCACCGCCGCCCCCTTGCCGTCCACCTCCTGCATCAACAGAATGATGCCGTCGCTCCCGCCCAGGCCTTGCAATGGCGTGCACTGCACCTGGCATTGGATCGACCGGCCCCGCCGGTTGATCCCGTCGAGGACGATCTCCCGGTCCCGCGGGGCATCGTCCAAGGCTCGGACGAGCAACGGGTGGAGCTCCCGAACCGGGAGCCCGATGTCCAGATCCAAAAAACCCTGTCCGACCACCTCGTTGTCGCGGACCCCCCAGAGGTCTTCCGCCTTGGGGCTCCAGATCTTGATCTGCAAATCGCGGTCCAGGACCACGACCGCCGAATGCAGGTTGGACAGGATGGACGCGAAGTAGCCGTTGACCTGGTTCAGCTCCTCGGAACGCTCCTGGAGCTGATCGTTCATCGTCCGCAGCTCCTCGTTGGTCGACTGCAGCTCCTCGTTCATGGTCTCCAGCTCTTCGTTGGCCGACTGCAGCTCCTCGTTGGTCGTCTCCAGCTCTTCGACCGTGCTCTGGAGCTCCTCATTGGTCGTCTCGAGCTCCTCGTTGGCCGACTGCAGCTCCTCGTAGGCCGTCTCCAGCTCCTGGCGCGACTTTTCGAGCTCCGTGCGGAGCTCGAAAGACTCGGTCTGGTCCAGAAACAGGACGGTCGCTCCCAAAGGCGTCGACGTGGCATCCACCAGGGGGACGACCTGGATCTCGAGCTGGCGGACCTCTCGTTCCGGACCTTGCCACTCGACGTTTTTCACCGTGACGGGGGCGCGCGACGCGTAGGCCTCGATGAGATGGGACCTCAGCTCCACCGGCTTGTAGGAGAGCTCCAGGTCCTGCAGCACGCGCCCGAGATCACGGTTCTCCAGGCCGAAGAGCCGCCGCGCCTTGTCGTTGGCCAGCACCAGGTACCCCTCGCGGTCCAGGGCGATCTGGGCGACCCCGCCCGCGTCGAACACGGCATCGCGCAGGCGCTGGTGACGGATCAGGCTGGCCGGGTCCGCCACCGCTGCGCCCGTGGGCCGGCTGAGGGCCAGGAGGCGCTCGCGCAAGTTGGCCGTGACGGTCCGCGCGAAGATCCGGTGCTTGAGCTCGACCGGCCGGAAGCTGTTGGTGCGGGTCAGCAGCGTCTCGGCCTTGCCCAGGAAGAGAACTCCGCTGCGGTTCAGCGCGAAGTGGAAGCGCGCCATGATCCTGTCCTGGGCTTCGGCGTTGAAGTACATCAGGGTATTGCGGCAGATCAGGAGGTCGAGCCGCGAGATCGCGGCGTCCTGGAGAAGGTCGTGGCGGCCGAAGATCAGGCAGCGGCGCAGGTCGCCGCGGAAGACGAACCGGTCGCCGGACGGCTCGAAATATTTCTCGAACAGGTCCGGCGGAATGGCCGCGGTCTGGCGCGCCTCGTAGCTCGCCTGCCGTGCGATCGCCAAGGCGTGCTCGTCGAGGTCGGTGGCGTAGATCTTGGCTTTCCGGAACTCGGTCTCGCCCAAGGCCTCGGCGAGCAGCATCGCCAGGGTGTACGCCTCCTCGCCGGTGGCGCATCCGGCGCTCCAGATCCGGAGCGGGCGGTCCGTCTCCCGTTCCTCGAGCAGGCGCGGCAGGATTTTCTCGGCCAGGTAGGTCCAGGAGGGGGCGTCCCGGAAAAACGAGGTGACGTTGATCAGGATGGTGTTGAACAGCGGCTCGAATTCGTTGGGGTGGACTTCGAGGTAATCGGTGTACTCCGCGTACGTCTGGATGCCGACCTCGCGCATCCGCTTCTGGATGCGGCGCATCAGGCTGGAGACCTTGTACGCGCCGAAGTCGAAGCCGCGAGAGGTTTTCAGGTAGGCGAGAAGCTTGGTGAAATCACTGGCTGCACGATCCTGTGACATAATTGGCCAAGACCAATCCTCTCAAGCAGACATCGCCCTTAAGCAGATATCGCCGCTGAGACGAGACATATACAATACCATAGCTCTCGCTGAGTAGCGCTAGTCAGGATCGCCAGGCCCGAAGATGGGCAGGAGCAGGCGGGTCCGGATCGACTTCTCCAGGCTCCGGAGGAGCCAGGCCGCGGGATCGATGATCCTGTCCCACCGCACGAGGAGGGTGAGGAGGACGCTGTCGAGGAGGTCCTCGGCCTCCTCTTCCGAGACCCAATGGCGCCGGAAGAGCGCCTCGATCTCCGGCCGGCACTGTGTGAGAAGCTCCTTCACCTTTCCCGGTTCCGGTGCCTGCGGATCTCCTTCATGCATTGTCATGTCCATGCCGTTGTCTCCTGTTGCGGCAAAATACCGCATCGGGGAACGGGAGGCAAGGAGGGGCCTCCTACCGCACGAACGGCAGGATCTTGCGTTCCGCGACCTTCTGATCCGGAACCGTCTCGTCGAGGCCGAGGACCTCGGTCTCGAGCTCTTGGCGCTGGGCCTCGGCCAGGCGCCGGGCGGCCCTCGTCATGCCCATGCGGCGCATGGCGAACACCACCGCGAACTCCAGGACGACCAGGGCCACGCCCAGGGCGGTCTCGCCGGTGAACGCGACCAGCAGGGCCATGCCGCAGAAGCTCACCGCGACCAGGTAGAGGACCTTGACCGTGCGGGTGCGCTCGGCGCCGAGGTGGGCGAGAAGATGGTGCAGGTGCTGCCGGTCGGCGTGGAACATGAGCAGGAGGCGCTCGGCGAGCGGGCTGTGCGGGCGGTCGAGGAAGCGGACCGCCATCACCAGCAGCGTGTCGATGACCGGCAGGCCGAGAGCGAGGAGCGGCACCAGGATCGCCACGGCGGCGGGCGCCTTGAGCGACGAGTGGACGGTCGACGCCGCCAGCAGGAAACCGAGGGTCAGGGAGCCGGAGTCGCCCATGAAGATCTTGGCCGGCGCCCAGTTGTGCCGGAGGAAGCCGAGGCACGAGCCCGCGGTGGCAGCCATCAGCAGGACCGTCCCCGAGTTCCCCTGCACGACGGAGTAGGCGAGCACGCTGGTGGCGATGATCGCCACGACGCCGCTGGCCAGGCCGTCGAGCCCGTCGATCAGGTTGACCGCGTTGGTGACGCCGACGATCCAGAGCAGAGACACGAGCGGGCCGAGCCAGCCGAGCTGGATCTCGCCCGCGACCGGCAGCCGCAGGACCTCGAAGGCCCAGCCCATCTGGACGAGCAGCCAGCCGGAGAGGATCTGGCAGAGGAACTTCTTGGCGATCGAGACGCCCACCAGGTCGTCGATCGCGCCGACGAGGAAGACGAGACCGGTGCCGAGGGCGAGCACGAGAATCTCGTTGCGCTGGAGGCTGTCCCATTCGCCCCAGCGGGAGACCCCGGCCATGCCGGTCCCGAGGGCGAGCCCCACCAGGATGGCGACGCCGCCGAGGCGGGGCACGGCGCTCGTCTGCAGCTTGCGGGTATCGGGATGGTCGAGCGCGCGGAGCGCGATCGCGAGCCGGGCGACCGGCGGGACCATCAGGCTGGTCAGCAGCGCGGCGATGACGGCCGCGCCCAAGGCATACAACAGGATGTCGCTCATACAGCTACACCTAAACCTGCGGCTCCGGCGTTCCTTCCGGGTTGATGTCCCACGACGGACCGCACGGCGGACCGATCGCGCTTTGGACGTGTGCTCTTGGAGCTATGGGTATGGTAAACGATTTCAGGCAGAGCGCAAGAGGGCTTCCAGCGCCGCCGCCACCGCCGCCGGATCTCCCACGTCCGCCCGGTAGTACCGGTCGGCGGGGAGCCCCTGGGCGCAGAGGAGGTGGACGTCGGAGCGTTCGCTTCCCACGAAGAGGACGGCGCGGCCGGATTGGACGCAGCCGTGGACCTTCGAGGGGAGGACGTAGCCGACGAATTCGTCGCGCAGGGTGATGAGGTGGGCGTGCGGGGTGGCGAGGAGGCGCGGCAGGAGATCGAGGGGCACCGGTTTGCTGCGGTGCACCGGCAGGCCTTCACGCCGCAGGATCTCTTCCACGCGGTCGGCTTTGGCTCCCGTGGCGTTCAACCAGAGGCCGACGCGGCCGGAGCCTTCGCGATGATGGCGGCGGTAGCCTTCGATGAAGGTCTCGTGGTCGTGGGCCACGCCGAAGTTGCCCGAGTAGAGGAGGACGGTCCGGCCGCGCAGCTCCTCCGGCACCGGCAGGGGCTCCACGTCCGGCGGGATCTCCACGGGCGAGGGGTCGCGCTTGAGCACGATCCGCTCCGGGCGGATGCCGATCTCCAGGAGACGCGTCCGCTGGTCCTCCCCGAGCACCTCGAAGCGGTCGACGCGGCGGCGCAGGAAGACCGTCCAGCGGTGGAACAGCCGGAGAGGCGCGGGAATGTTCTCCGGGGGCCGCATCTCGGCCATCAGGCACTCGGGATGGAAGTCGGTGATCCGGTAGGTCAGCGGCTTCTGCAGCAGGAGATTGAGCGGCACGAGGAGGTGGATCAGGAACGGCGGGCTGCCGGTGAACAGGATCTCATCGGCGCGCCGGATCTCGCGGCGCAGGGCCCAGACCAGGGAGAGATCGGTGCGGGCCGTCCACAGCGCTCGCCGCTTGAAATCGGCCCGGTCGTAGGGCTTGGCATGAAGGCGGACGATGCGCAACCGGCCGGCGCCCACAGTCTCCTCCTCGACCGACGCCGCGGTCGAGGAGAGACCGGCGAGGACCACGTCCTCCCCGGCGGCGGCGCGCTCGCGGGCGAAGAGGAGGCTGTACTGGCCGACGGCGCCGAAGTCGGGGGGGAGCCAGTCGCAGAGGTAGAGGAGGGACCTCACCCCCCGACCCCCTCTCCCATCGCCCCCCCGCCGACCGGGAGAGGGGGCGCCACCGCCCAAAACAGGGGAGCACGAGGGAGGGGGCTTCCCCCTCTCCCGGGGGATGGGGGGGCGATGGGAGAGGGGGACCGAGGGGGTGAGGTCTTCACCGCTCGGTCAGCATCTCCTGCAGATACCCGCTCACCACCTCGCGCTGCCGGGAGGAGAAATACCAGTCGATCGTGCGATGGAGGCCGTCCATGAACTTCATCTGCGGGGCCCAGCCCAGGAGCTCCTTGGCGAGGCGGTTGCTCGCCACGCGGTTGAGCGGTCCGGTGGGCATGTGGGGGAGAAATTTGACGTCGGCCTCGTGGCCGGTGTAGCGCAGCACCTCGCGCACCGCGTCGATCACCCGCGTGCGCTCCTCTGTGCCGAGGTTCACCGCAGTGCCGTCGTCGATCTTCTCGGCGCAGAGCGCCATGCCGCGCACGATGTCGCCCACGTAGGTCCAGTTGCGGATCTGGGTTCCGTCCCCCCAGACCTCGAACGGGTTCTGGCGCACGAAGGCGCGGGCGATCATGGCGATGACGGCGTGGTTTTCCACCCCGCGCTCGCCGTAGACCGTGAAGAACCGGCAGGACGCCGCCTTGAGGCCGAAGTCGCGGTGGTAGGCCTGGAGCGTCATCTCGGTCATCAGCTTGGCCCAGCCGTACATGTTGTCCGCGTCGTAGGGGGGCCCGACCATCTCCTCGGTGAGATAGAGCTCCTTGGTCACATCCCCCTGGAGGAAGTTGGGGTAGACGCAGCCCGAGGAGGCGAAGACGAGCTTCTCGACGCCCGCCTCGTGGGCGGCCTTGATCAGCATCCCGTCCATCGCCAGGTTCTGGGCGCACGCGGCCTGGTGCAGATCGACGTAGCCGCGTCCGCCGTGGATCGCGGCGAGGTGGAAGACGACATGAACGCCTTCGACCGCGCGCTGGGCGACGCCGGGGTGGAGGAGGTCCTCCTGCCGGAAATCGACGATGCCGGAATCAATGTGTCCCTGGATGTTCGCGAGCTTGCCGCTCGTCAGATCGTCGACGACGCGGACGTCCCGGACTCCCTTTTCGACGAGCAGATCGATCAGGTGGGAGCTGATGAACGACGTGCCCCCGGTGACCAGGACTTTCTTCTGACTCCAATCCATGCTCTGCCTCTCTTCGCTTTTTTAGGATGGACAGTGTAAACGGCGGGGGGCGTGGCGGCAAGCGGCGGGCGCGGCGAGCCGGGCGAGCTCGGCGAGGGCCATGGGGGTGACGGTGTCGGCATAGAGCTGCAAGCCCTGCCGGCTGGGATGGGCGTCGTACGGCAGGAGGTCCATCTTGGCGGGCATCTTCCCGCGGTATTCGCGCTGGACCAGCCGGAACCGAGTGCCGGCCAAGTGTTCGAGGCTCGACATCAGGCGCCGGGTCCGCCGGCTGGCGAGGCACTCCCGCGCCGCCATTTCCGGCGCGGTCGGCAGATAGACCAGGAGGAGCGGGATGCCGGTCGCCGCGAGCCGCCGCAGGTTGGAGCGGGTCCTCGCATCCGCCGCGAAGTCGTCGAAATCGAACCGGGGGATCGTCCGGACGGGCACGGCGAAGGGGTACCCGTGGGTCAACCGGTGGAGCAGGTAGGAACGGTCGAGCGTCCAGGGGTGGAAATCGCGGCGCACCGCCGCGACCTCGTCGCGGAGCTTGCGGAACTGCGCGTTGGCGCCGGCGAGCACCGGATCGGGCTCGCCATGGGTCCCACCGCCCGCAGCGAGGGCGAGGCGCCGCTGGGACCACTCGCGCGTGGCCGCGGGGTCGACGACCATGTAATCGATCGCGATCCGGTCATCCGAGAAGTGGTCCGGGCGCTCGGAGAGCAACCAGCGGGTGATTCCGTCCTTGCGGACCTCCTTGCACCACCACCGTTTGCGCGTGAAGTCATCGCCGATCGCCGCGATCACGACCAGGTCAGGGCGGAGCTCCGCGGCCTTGTCGGCGGCGAGGTCGAGCATCTGGAGGAGTCCATAGCCGCCGCGGGCGTAGTCGAGCACCGCGACGTCGCGCCGCAGGGCGCGCCGCAGATGATCCTGCAGCAGGTCCGGCCAGGTGACGCCCCCCTGGTTCCAGTGCGTGAACGAGTCGCCGAAGACCAGAACCTTGACTGGGGCGCGCCGGTATTGGTCGATCGTGGTCCGTCCCCCCAGGCCGTCGCGGTTGGAGCGCGAGATGACCGATCCCCACGCCAGCCGGCCGTCGACGACGTAGGAGACCCAGAGCTCGGAGTCGGGCTTGAAGCGTTCGCCGTACCGCGGGTCGAATTCCACGTAGACGCGCGGCGTCACCTTGTAGTTGAGAGAGCCGTCCCAGTGCGCGATCCGTCCCTGCAGCCAGAGACGGTAGGCGCCCTCCATGGCGAGCAAGGTGCAACCCGTCACGAGGGCGAGAGCGAGGAGGCGGCGGAGGGCGGGGGTCTTCTTGGATCGTTCGAGCAAGCGCGGTACGAGTTTAAAGCAAGCGGACAGGTAGAATCGAGCCGCCCGATGGAACCTCACCCCCTAGCCCCCTCTCCCATCGCCCCCCCGCCGCCCGGGAGAGGGGGGACCAAGACCGTCACGACGTTGCTCGGCCATGCCCACGTGGAGATGGCGCTGCTTTGCCTGGGAAGCCTGCTGGCCCATTCCGCCGAGCCGCTCCGGTTGCGAATCCATGACGACGGAACGTTGACGGAGGAGGACCAGGAGCGGCTGGCGGCCGGGCTGGCGGCACCCGATTTCGTGTTGCGGGCCGAGGCCCCCGGTGACCAGGACTTTCTTCTGACTCCAATCCATGCTCTGCCTCTCTTCGCCTCGTGGAGGGGTGTGGATCTTCTCGGATTGTTCGAGAAAGAGCGGGAAGAGTGTAAACGGAGGGCGGCAAGCGCGGCGAGCGCCATGGCATCACGGCGTCGGCTTAGAGCTCCAGCCCTCCGGGGCGGCCAGCCTTCTCGATCCCCGGAGAGGGGTTCCTTGCCTCTCATCGCATGCATTCTCAACGGATTCGCGGGCGAGCTGGCAGCGTAGCTCAGCGTGCTGCTCCCCGGGAGAGGACCTGCCAGCCCAAGGGGCGAAGGCGGGCACGCGCCTGGTCCGGAGCGCGGGTCGCCAGGCAGCTCGGGGGCTCCCAGGCAGGCAGGCGCGGTGTTGCGCCGGTGGCTCCCAGGTGCAGGCCGAAGAAGGTGCGGCCGAGGACGAACACAGTGTAGCCGTAGGTCTGGAGCAGGGCCGCGAGCTCGCGCCGGTCCCCTTCGAAAGCCTCGTAGACGAGATGAAGGATGCGGCCGTCGCGCAGCGCCTCATGCGCTCCGCAGAGCACCTTGGCCTCGGACCCCTCGACGTCGATCTTGACGACGGCGGCCCTGCGCTCTCCGAGGGCGAGATCGAGGGTGGTCGTGGGCACGGGGATGCGGGCGGAGGAGAAAGCGGTTTCTCCGACCAGGCGGGAGCGCCCGCGATGGGCGGCGAAGTCGTCGCCCGGATCCAGGCTCGCGGAGCCCGCCGCGTCGCTCAGCGCGGTGCGGGTCAATTCGACGGGAGCGGCACGAGGATCTTTTCGCACTAGGGTCATGTTCGCCTCCAGGTCGACGAAGACGGCGGGGTGCGGCTCGAAGGCGAGAACCTGCCCCGAGGGGCCGGCGCGCAGAGCGAGTAGGCCGGTCATGTGCCCCAGGTTGGCGCCGACGTCGACCGCCAGATCGCCGGGGTCGGTCAGCCGCCAGAGGGTCTCGCTGACGGTGAGGTCGTAGAGGCCGAGCTGGTCGACCGCGCGGCCGATGTCCTCTCCTGGGCTGACGCGGAACGGCAGACCCCAGGGCAGCATGAGCTCGACGAGCGGTGGGGAGCCGCCGGTCTCGCCGCGCGGCCGCCGTGCGCGGACGAGCCGCCGCAAGGCCTGGAGAGGCCGGAATAGGTAGTGGGGCTTGAGGAGCCGCTCAGCAGCTTCACGGATTTTCATAGAGAACTGTTGGATAGTGTAGCCGAGAGTGGAATCAGTGTAATCGGTCCCCGCCGTGCTCCCAAGATTGCGCCCAAATGCGCATCAAAACGTCCGGCACCTGGCGCAGGTCGTCGAGCAGGAGGTCGGGGTCCCAGGGCGCGAGGCTGGCGGGGCTGCGGATGCCGCAGCGCAGGGCGATCGTCCGCAGGCCGAGAGCCCGGCCGCTTGCGATGTCCACCTCGGTGTCGCCCACCAGCACCGATCCTTCGAGGCCACCGAGCCCGGCGTCGCGCAGGAGCCGCGCCTTGGCTTCCGGTGTGCCGTCTCCACCTCCGGCCACGACGCGCTCGAACGAGCCGGAGAGGCCGAGCCGGCCGAGCTGCCACCCGAGCCGGCCGGGGTGGTGGCGCAGGGTGACGAGGACGAGGGGAGCGATGCGCGCGAGGGCGTTGAGGACGGTCTCCGTCCAGGGCCAGAGCCGGTCGAGGGCCAGGTACCGCCGGCTCTCGATCCGGCGCAACCGAACCTCCGCCGCGCGGGCGGCGGCCGGCGGGGCGAGACCGGTCCGCGCCAGGAGGTCCAGCTCCGGGATGCCTTCGCGCTTCGCCTGCCAGTACTCCCCCTCGTCGAGCGGCTCGCCGCCGGCCCGCCGGACCGCGTCGCAGTGCAGGCGGTGATAGCGGGGGAGCACATCGAGGACGGTGCCGTCGAGATCGAGGAAGATGAAAGGGGGGCTCATCTCCGGGGCCGCAGGTAGAGGTCGGTGACCTCGGCTCGCGGCGGCAGAGCGAGCGCCTCGAGCACGAGGGCGGCGACATCGTCCGGCTGCAGCAGGCCGGCCGGGTCGTAGGGCTCTCCTTCGAGCCGGCGGAGCTCCTGCTGCATGGGCGTGGCCGTCCGGCCCGGGAAGGCCGACAGCACGCGCACGCCGGAGGCGGCGACCTCCTCGCGCAGACAGTCGGCCAGGCCGAGGAGAGCGTGCTTGGACGCCGCATAGGCAGCCATGCCGGAGGCGGGCCGGCGCACGGCGTTCGAATTGAGAAAGACGATCTGGCCGCTGGCGGCGCCTAGGAGCGGGAGGAGGAGCTGGGTCAGGAGATACGGGGCCCGCACATTGACGGCGAGCTGGCGGTCGAGCTCTTCCAGCGGGGCGGTTGCGACGGGACCCCAATGGAGGGCGCCCGCCGCATGCACCAACAGGTCGAGCCGGGCGAAGACCTCCTCCGCCCGGCCGGCGAGCGCACGCACCTGGTCCGCGTCCTCCAGGTCGGCGGCGGCGGTCTCCACCTGGGGCGAGGTGGCGCGGGCGCGGCCGGCCACCGCCTCCAGGCGTCCGGCGTCGCGCCCGCTCAGCAGGAGCCGGACCCCGGCCCGGGCAAGCGAGGCGGCGAGGGCGGCGCCGATCCCCGAGCTCGCGCCGGTGACGAGCGCCACCCGGCCACGCAGGGCCTCCCCGGGATTGGAGCTATCGGACACCCGTCGTATCCCGGAGCCGCCGCCGCCGCTCCGCGAGCTCGGCGGCGGAGCGCTCGATCGTGTCCACATCCGTCAGGACCGGCAGGAAGTCCATGCCGCGCACCCAGGCAAGCCCCGGCGGCAGTGGATTGAAGCGGCGAGCCGGCGCCGGATACGGCTCGTCGAGCGCCAGCTTCACGAAGAGATACGGCAGGTTCAGGCCCGCCCGGGTGAAGAAGAGGTGGGTGGTGAAGAACCGGCCGATGTTGATCTCGGTCGGGTTCGGCAATCCGTCCCGGTCATAGGTGAAGTCGACGGCGAAGATGCCGTTGGGCCGTAGGTCGACGGCGGCCACCGCCCGCTGGCCCAGCTCGTCGAGCTGCGGATCGGAGACCGTGACGCCGGTGCCGGTCAGACCGGTCACGCCCGAGACCGCGCGGTTGCCGAACTCCCAGTAGAGGCGCTTGCGCCCCTGGGCCACCACCAGCTCGCCTTCCTTGTAGAGAGCCGTCCAGGTAACCGAGCCGCTCTCCAGCGACTCCGCGGCGGTGAAGCGTCCCCACCCCTGGTTGAAGTCGAGCCAGGCGCGCGCCATGGCCGGATCATCGGTGCGCAGGCTCCCTTTGCCTCCTCCGGGGCTGACCACTGCCCGCAGCCAGATCTCGGGACCGAGCTCGGCGAAGGCCCGGTCGAGATCCTCTCCGGTGTCGATGCGGAGGGTGAGAGGAACCCGCAGCCCCGCCTCCTGCCAGTGGAGGAAGGAAGCGAACTTGTCCTGGCAGATCTCGATCGTCCGGTCCGCGGGCAGGAACGTGCGCGCTCCGAGCGCCCGCAGGCGGTCGCGATGCCGGGAGACCACGGCGATCTCCTGATCCGGCTGGCAGTGGATCAGCTCGGCGCCGGTCTCCTTGACCAAGCCGCAGAGCAGCTCCAGGTAATCGGGATCGTCCGCCTCGGGCAGGAGGTGGCGCTCATCGGTCTCGGCGCGCTGGAGATAGTGCTTGTTGCAGTCGGCGCCGATGAGGTAATAGCGCTCGGGCGACTCGCGGAGAGAGCGCACGAAGTTGGTGGTGGGCGTGCCGCCGGCACCGGTGACGAGAATACGGCGAAGGGTCATGTCTGAGGCTCCTCGGCAAAGCCCCTGCCATCGAACCGGGCGACAACCCAGGGCTTGAGCATGTCATACCAGCCGAGGAAAGGCTTGATCTTGGTGTAGCGCCGCCCCGGCGGGGGGTAACGCATCGTGATCGGAGCTTCCATCCAGCGGATGCGGCGGTCGAGCAGGACTTTGGCGTAGAGATAGTACTCGAATGCGTAGGTGTCGAGCCATGGCGTGTGCCAGTCGAACTCGGCCCGGTGCAGCAGCGCGAGCCGGTAGGCCCGATAGCCGCAGGTCGCGTCCGTCACCCGCGCCCCGGTCAGCAGCCGGACGAACGTGTTCACCAGGGGGATGCTGGTCTCGCGGAACCTCGGCATGTTGGGCGAGGCGCCCCCCGTGAGGAAGCGGCTGCCGGTCACATAGTCAGCCTGGCCGCGAAGGATCGGATCGAGCACCCGCGGCATCTCCGCCGGGAGCATCTTGCCGTTCCCGGCCAGCACGCCGAGGACGTCATAGCCCCGCTCCAGGGCCCAGTCGACGGCCTGCATGAAGGCGTGGCCCACGCCACGGTTCCGCGGCAGGTCCAGCCAGGGGAAACCGCTCGCTCGGACGAGCTCCGCGCTGCCGTCGTCCGAGCCGTTGTTGACGAGGAGGAGCGTGTCGCAGGCCAGGGGACTGGCCGCGCGGAGCTCGTCCAGCAGCCCGGGGAGCTCCTGAGCCTGGTTGTAGACCGGGATGAAGAAAAGACTCTTCACAAGGCCTCGACTTCCAGATCGCTCACCCAGATTCCCACGTTGGAGCCGGGGACCGGAGCAGCCGGCGTCCAGGCCCTCGCTTGTGGGAATCGCGCCTGCAGGCGGGACAGCCAGCCCCGCTCCTGCAGACTGAGAGAGGCCACGAGCACGACGCGCAGGGGCTTTGACGAAGTCAGAGGCAGGCTCGCGCGGAGGTCGGCAGCCTCCACATAGCGCCCACCCAGCGGCAGGCAGAACGTGGTGACCGGCAGGGTCCGCCACGGGGTTTCGAGCCACATCATGAACGACGAGCCCCAACCGGCCGGTCCGGCCAGGACCACGACGTCACGGGGCGAGCGGAGAAGCCCGGCAATCCGAGCCTGGACTCGCGGTACGTCGCGAGGTGAGATCTCCGGGATGTAGAGCCCCGTCGAGGAAGCGGCAGCCGGAGCCCGGCGGCCGCCGATCTCATTCCGCACGAAATCGGCCGTCGCGAAGGCAACCGGTGCGAGAAAAAAAACCACGAAAGCCAGCAAGGCCGCCGTCCTCGCGAGAGGGGGAGCCTGCCGGCGGGCCGCCGTGAGCCAGCTCGCGAGCAAGAGGGGATACAGAAGCGGCATGACAGCGGCGGCAAAGCGCGGCTCATTGGCCGGATAGTTGTATTCGACCGCCAGCGAGACCGCGCCGAGAAGGACGTAAAACCCGCCGAGCGCCGTCAGCCCCAGCGCGAGGAGACGGGACATGCCGCGGTCCCTCCGGGCTCTCCACAGGCCCCAGAGGAGGGCCGCCGTCCCCGGGAGGCCCAGCAGGGACTTGAGCAGAAGCCGTTGGGGGTTGTCGAAAGTCCGGAGGAACGGCAGCCGGCCGTCGCTGAAGTACACCAGGTGCGAGATCCAGAGGTGGCTCTGAAAAAGCGCGAGGCCGGGGGCGCCCGCGGCACCGAGCGCGATGGAGAGCGGCCGTGCCGAGGCGAGGTCTTCGGCGTTCCAGGTCGAGCGGGCGCCGGTCGTGCTCTCGGCGAGGTCCCCGGACTGCGCCGCGTTCAAGGCGATGAGAGCGATCACGGGGAGGACCATCCCGAGCCCCAGCGCCGCCGGCCGGAGCAGCGCCAGAGCGCCGCGGCTCTTCTCCCGCAGCAGCAGCCGGACCGCGAGCCAGGCGGCGAGCGGCAGGGCCGCGACGAACAGCGTGTACTTCAGCCAGTAGCTCGCCCCGAGAGCGGCCCCACAGAGCACCAGCCGGGCATAGGAAGGCTCCGGTTCGTCCCGCCGCAGGACCAGGAGGATCAGCCACGGAGCGGCGGCAAACGACAGATTGTCCGCCGAGCGCAGCGACGCCGCTCCACCAAGGGTCAGCGCATAGGCTGCCAGCGCAACGGCGAACAACAGGCGGGTGGCGCGGGACAACTCCGTCCGGTCGGCGAGACGCATCCATCCCGCCGTGCCGGCGAGGAAGATCAGGAAGCTGGTGATCCGCAGCGTCGCGGCCAGAGAGAGCCCCGCCGCGGCGAGAGGAGCGTAGAGGAAGGGGAATCCGGGAGGCCACCAGGAGCTCCACACCAGCGCATCCTGGCTGAGATCGCCGGCATCAGGCACGCGGAGAGTCCCGGGGGAAGGAGTCTCGCCGCGGGTCCACTGCTGGAGCGACCGCAACTGAAACCCGGTGTCCGTATCGACCCGGTACGGCACGAGACTGGCGGCCAGGAACGCGGCGACGGTCAGGAGGAGGAGGGCGGCGTAGGCTTCGGATCTACGCATGCTCGTCTCGAACGCTCACAGCGCCCTCCGCAACGCCTCCACCACACGCTCCTGCTGCTCCCCGGTGATGTGGGGGAAGAGGGGCAGCGACAGGATCTCCGCGGCGGCTTTCTCGGCGATGGGAAAGTCTCCGCGATGGTGGCCGAGATGGCTGAGGGCACCGTGGAGGTGGAGCGGCACGGGGTAGTGGATGCCGGCTCCGATCCCTTCGGCCTGGAGGCGCTCCAGGACCTGGTCGCGGCGGGGTACCCGCACCACGTAGAGGTGCCAGACGTGCTCGTTGCCGGGCAGGGTGCGCGGCGTCTCCACGCCGGGGAAGTCCGCCAACAACCGGCCGTAGCGGGCGGCGGCCTGGCGGCGGGCTTCGTTCCAGGCGTCGAGGCGGGCCAGCTTGGCGGAGAGGACCACGGCCTGGAGCGTGTCGAGCCGCGAATTGAAGCCGATCTCGGGATGGTGGTACTTGCGCTCGCTCCCCCAGTTGCGCAGGTGGCGGATGCGGGTGGCGATCTCGTCGGACGTCGTGAGCACCGCTCCGGCGTCGCCGTAGGCGCCCAGGTTCTTGCCGGGGTAGAAGCTGACGGCCGCGGCGGCTCCGAAATGGCCGGCCGGGCGGCCGTGCCGGCGGGCTCCCTGGCACTGGGCCGCGTCCTCCAGCACGAGGAGGCCGCGCGCCGCGGCGATCTCCGCGAGCGCCTCCATGTGCGCCATCTGGCCGTAGAGGTGGACGGGGAGGATCGCCCGGGTCCGCGGCGTGATCTTCGCCTCGACCTGCCGCGGGTCCATCAGATGGTCTTCGTCGCAGTCCACCAGGACCGGCGACGGTCCGGCGCGCAGGACTCCCAGGGCCGTGGCGATGAAGGTGTTGGCCGGGACCAGCACCTCGTCGCCCGGAGCGAGCCCGAGAGCGCGCACGATGAATTCCAGGGCGTCCGTGCCGCTGCCCACGCCGAGGCAGTGGGGCACCTCGCAGAAGCAGGCGAAGGCTTCCTCGAACTCGCGGACGGCGGGGCCGAGGATGAAGGAGGTCTCGTCCATCACCCGGGCCATGCCGCGAGTGACCTCGCCGGCGACCTCGGCGTGCTGGGCCTTCAGATCCACCAAGGGGATCTGGGTCGAAACGGCGGTCATACGTCTACTCTCCGGCCCCCCTCGCGCATGGAGCGGTCGAAGGCGGCAAGGACACGCACCGCGGCGGCGCCGCTCCAGCCGTCGGCCAGAGGGCGAGTGCCTTGCGCGATGCAGTCGAGAAAGTGATCGCACTCGGTGCGCAGCGGCTCGCCCGTGGTAACCCGGGGGATCAGGACGTCCCCCTCGCGGATGCTGGTGCGGAACGAGGCGAAGGTGTCGACGAAGCCCGACGAGCGCTGGTCGGTCACCACCTTGTCGTAGAGGCGGACGGGCTCCTGGAGGTTCATGTCATCGAAAGTCAGCATGCCTTTCTCTCCGACGAGGGTGATGTCGCGCACCTTGCGCGGGCTGAGCCAGGAGACGTTGAGCTGCGCCATGACCTCGTAGGGGTACCAGAGGTTGGCGAAGACGGCGTCCTCGATCCCGCGGTTGATCCAGGAGCCCCCCTGGGCTGCGGCACCGAGCGGCGTGGCGCCCATCCAGTAGTTGGCGATGGCCACGTCGTGGGCCGCGAGGTCCCAGGCGGCGTTGACGTCGCTGCGGATCGGCCCGAGGTTGGTGCGGACCATCGAGAAGTAGTAGATCTGCCCGAGCCGCTCCTCGTCGAGGTACTCCTTGATCCTCCGGACAGCGCTGTTGAACAGGAAGACGTGCCCCACCATGAGGATGCGCTCCAGACGGTCGGCCAAGCTGCAGAGCTCCTCGGCCTCCTCGACCCGGGTGGCGATGGGCTTCTCGACGAGCACGTGCTTGCCGGCGTGCAGGGCCGCTGCGGCGAGCGGGTAGTGGGTCACCGTTGGCGTTGCGATGACCACGGCGTTGACGTCCGGGTCCGCGAAGGCGTCGGCCGGGTCGGCAGACACCCACACGTCGGGGTAGCGGGCGCGGGCCAGCTCCAGCCGCCGGGGATCGCGGTCGACCACCCAGGCGACCTCGCTGGTCTGGTGCGTATGGAAGTTGCGGATCAGGTTCGGGCCCCAATGGCCCGCTCCGATCACGGCGATGCGCGACAGGGATTCACTCACGTGCAGACTCCGAACAGATGATCTCTTCCTGAATGACTTGAAGGGCTT
The DNA here is from genome assembly GCA_035264905.1 of Thermoanaerobaculia bacterium. Classification (GTDB taxonomy): domain Bacteria; phylum Acidobacteriota; class Thermoanaerobaculia; order Multivoradales; family UBA5704; genus UBA5704. The sequence goes on along the minus strand of DATFPH010000008.1, from coordinate 36,687 downwards.
CCGCGGGAGTATACAAGCTTGCGCGGACCCCCGGCTCCCTACCGAGAGTGCGGCTGGACGGGTAACCCCACTGGGCCTGGTGGAGGCTGGCGGACGGGAAGGCAGGCCCGAGCAAGGCACAGGTGCGCCGGGAGAAGGCCGCGGCCGCGTGGAGGGGCATGCTGGAGTTGCAGAGCACGAGGTCGCCGCGGGCGAGGAGAGCGAAGACCTGGCGCAGGCCCGGCGGCTCGGCGTGGCTCCGCGCGCCGGGGCAGGCGGCGGTCACGGCCGCGGCGATCTCGCGCTCGCGCGGACCGGTGAGGACGAGCACGGAGATGTCCGTCCTCCTGCCAAGCCCCGCGGCCAGCTCGATCCAGCTCTCCGTGGGCCAGCAGCGCGAGGCGAGACCGCCCCCGGGAGAGATCACGATGCGCCGGCGGCGGGCTCCCTCGTCTCCGGCGGTCCACCAGCGCTCGGCCTCGTTCGTCTCCTCGGACGTGAGGAAGATCTGGGGACGGGCCGCAGGGAGGCTGGTGGCTCCCAGGAGCCCGGCGCAGCGGAGGGCCGCCCGCCCGACGTGCAGCGAGGGGTCGAACTCCACGGCCGCTTGGACACCGGAGTCGCCGCCGGCATAGCCGCGGACGCCCATCCGCCAGGGGATGCCCGCGCGGAGCAGGAGGAGCGATCCCCAGGCGCTCCCCAGGACGTCGATGCCGATGTCGAAGCGGCGCCGCGCGATCTCCCGGACCTCGGGAGAGCGGCGCAGCCAGGCCCAGCGGCCGAGCGGGCCGGCGTCCGCCGCGTACTTGTTGAACCAGGGGGCGTTGACCGGCAGGACCTCGGAGACCCAGGGGTTGTGGAGCAGGGCGCCGCGGCTCCAGTCGCCGACGCCCGCGGCGATGCGCGCTTCGGGAAAGAGCCGGCCGAGCGCCTCGAACAGCGGCGTCACGATGAGCAGGTCTCCAATGTCGTTGTTGCGCAGCACGAAGAGAGAGCGCGGCGCGGCCGGCGGCCGGGACGGCGAGGAGACGCGGGCGGCGGCGCGGCGGACGGCGCCTTCGAGGAGGGCCGCGCCGGCACGGTCCACGCCGCCGCGGAGCGCCCGCAGGAGCCGGCGGGGATCAGGCACCGGAGCCTTCCGCGCCCAGGAACGCCATCACCTGCCGCTCGTACTCGCGAGCGATCTGCCGCCAGGTGAAGCGCTGGTAATACCCGTTGGCCTCCAGGTCCTCCGGCGCCGCGGGCTCGATGCGGGCCGGCGGCGGGAAGGGGCGCAGCGAGGCGGGGAACCAGGGCCGCAGGTCGCGCACGGCTCCAGCCTCGGTGGCGTAGACCGGCAGGCCCGACTCGAGCATCTCGCTCACGCTGAGCCCCCATCCCTCGACCGAGCTGGTGAACAGGCCGGCGTCGTGGGCGGCCAGGAGGGCCGGCAGCTCGCTCCGCGCGAAGGAGGGGACGAGGTGGACGCGTCCGGAGTGCCGCCACTCCGCCGGGACCTCGCGCTCGGCCGCGGGACCGCAACCGGCGATGGTGAACCGGTCGTCCCGCGAGGATGCCAGGCGGCCGCCGAGGAAGTGGAGGAGCCGCCGGGTTCCCTTGTGCGCGGTCCAGCGGCCCATCCACAGGAAGCGGATCCCGGCGCCGTGCGCCGGGGCGGATCGCTGCCGCCGGACCGCGGCCAGGGCGGAGCGCTCCGCCTCGGAAGGCGCGCAGACATAGACGCCCAGCTTGCCGGCCCAGCCAGGGAAGCGCCGGCGCATCCAGGCGAGCTCGCCGCCGCCCAGGCAGAGGATGCCGCGCGCGCGGCGCCAACCGGCGGCGATGGCGCCGGCCCGCGGCAGGGAGAGCAGGGCATGGGCCAGGGCGCGCGGCGACGGCAGGAGGCGGTGCCGCAGGTCCCCCCAGACCGCCCAGGCCAGGTAATGGAGCTCCGGCTGGAGGCTCCGCACCAGGAGCGGCGCCTCGCGGGCGAGGGCGGCGCTCGCCGAAATCGCGGGCGTGTCGATCAAGTCGAACGGCCCGTGCTCGCGCGCATATCGCTCGATCGCCCGGCGCTGGCGCACCCACAGGTTCCACCAGCGCGTGCCGGGCGGCAGGAGCTCGGGCGACCAGGCGGCCGCGTCATGCCCGAGGGCGCGCAACTCTGCGGCCAGATGCAGCGCGATCTGGGCCGCGCCCAGCTCCGCGGTGAGGGAGGGATGGCTCACCAGGAGCATCTTCATGGGGCGGCATCGCCCCGCTCACCCCGCGACACCACAACGTCGCCCAGAACGAGCCGGTCCATGCGTGTGCGCAGGAAGCAATCCAGGGCCTCTCCCGGGGTGTTGACGATCGGCTCGTTCTCGTTGAACGAGGTGTTGAGGACCATGGGCACGCCGGTCTCGTCCTCGAACGCGCGGATCAGCTTCCAGTAGCGCGGGTTGGCCCGCTCCGACACGGTCTGGAGGCGGCCGGTGCCGTCGACGTGGGTGACGGCGGGGACCTGGGGGCGCCGCTCCGGACGGATCGGGTAGACCTTGATCATGAACGGATCGGGATGGTCGATGGTGAACCAGTCGCCGGTCCGCTCTTCCAGGACCGAGGGCGCGAAGGGGCGGAACGACTCCCGGCGCTTAATCTTGAGATTGAGGATGTCCTTCATGTCGCCGCGCCGGGGGTCGGCCACGATGGAGCGGTTGCCGAGCGCGCGCGGTCCCCACTCGGAGCGCCCCTGGTACCACCCGACCACCTCGCCGCGGGCTATGGCCGCAGCGGTCCCGGAGCAGAGCCAGGCCTCGTCGGACACGGCGGCGATTCGGATCTCCCCGTAGCGTCCATCCCGGCCGCCGGATCCCGGGATGCGCTCGGTGATCGCCGAGCGGATCTCCGCCTCGCCATAGCGTGGCCCCCATGAGCAGTGCTCCATGACAAACCCGCGGCGCACGCCGAGCTCGGCGTGCTGCACCCAGAGCGCGGCTCCCAGAGAGGTGCCGGCGTCGCCCGCCGCGGCCTGGACGTAGACGTCCTTGATGTCTGTGCGGTCGAACAGCCGGCCGTTGGCGAGCGAGTTCATGGCGCAGCCGCCGGCCAGGGCGAGGCGGGGGAGGCCCGTCCGCTTCTGGAGGGCGCGCACCAGCGCGAAGAAGCGCTCCTCGTAGACGGCCTGGAGGGAGGCGGCCATGTCCTTGTGGCGCTGGGCCAGCTCCTCATCCGGCCGCCGCGCCGGCCCCAACAGCTCTTCGAGGGCAGGCGTATAAATGCGGCCGAGCTCCGGAGAGCCGTCCTCCCAGGTCATGTCGACCCCTTCCGAGAGGTGGCGGAAGTAGCGGAGGTCGAGGACGAACGTGCCGTCCGGCCGCGCGGGGACCACCTGGCGGAGCTTGTCCGCGAACGAGGGCTCGCCGTAGGCGGCCAGTCCCATCACCTTGTACTCGTCGCCGAAGCCGAGGAAGCCCAGGAGCTGCGTGATGGCCGTGTAGAAGAGCCCCAGCGAGTGGGGGAAATGGACCCGCTGGAGGACATCCACGGAATTGCCGCGGCCCACCGCCAGCATGGTCGAGACGAAGTCGCCGAAGCCGTCGACCGTCAGGCACATGGCGTCGTCAAACGGAGAGCAGAAGAAGGCCGACGCCACGTGCGCCAGGTGGTGCTCCACCGGGTAGAGCCGCGGCGAGCGGCCGAAGGCGGCGGCGACGCGCTCTTCCAGAGACTGGATCTGCGCCAGGTTGCGCACGCGGCCGGCGGCGCGGCGCAGGCTTCGCGGGTTGGAGAGAGCGAGCAGGGCCTTGCGCAGGAAGTAGGCGCGCGGCTGGCGCGACACCGCCAGGGCGTCGATCGCGCCGATGTCGCCGCCGAGCTCATCGAGGCAGAAGCGCAGCGCCTGCTCCGGGAAGCCGGCCCAGTGCTTGATCCGGCGGAAGCGCTCCTCCTCGACCCCGGCCACGAACCGGCCGCCGGCCAGGGCCGCGGCCGAGGCATCGGCATGGAAGGCGCTGACTCCGAGGACTTTCATGGCCGGTTCCCCGTGCCCTCCCGCAGCAGCTCTTCGAGCCGCACGTCCACCAAAAGGCGAAACCAGAACGCCTGCAGGAAGTGGAACACGAATCCGTTCTTGCCGTCCAGAATGCCGAGCAGGATGAAGTACCGGTAGAAAAAATAGAGAAACGGCCGCACGTAGAGAGGCATGCGGTACCACCGGGTCTTCATCCACAGCACCCGCTCGTCCGGGGTGCCGAAGAAGCGCGGCGCCACGCGCCAGGGGAGGCCGCGGCGGCGCTCCACCTCCTCGCGGGCGAACGCCTCGGCGTAACGCAGGTGCTTCTCCAGATAGAAGAGGATCGCGTCCTCCTTGCGGTTGTGCTCTTCGAGCGGCGCGCGCAGCCGGCCCACCGCGCCGTCGATGTAGACGCGGGTGTCCTGCTCCTCCGGATCGAGCCGGCCATGGCCGCGGCGGAACAGCTTCATCAGGACCTTGCCGCCATAGCCGCCGAAGCGCAGGGGCTTGCCGCGGAAGATCTGGCGGCGCCGGATATAAAAGCCGTTCTCGCGGATCTCGGGCTGTGCCAGGAGTGCGGCGATCTCCTGCCGGAGCTCCGGAGTGAGCGCCTGGTCGGCCTCCAGGATGAGGATCCACTCGTTGCGGATCGGCAGGTGCTCCAGCCCCCACTGGAAGATCCAGGGGATGATCCGGCCGTGCTCGTAGGGAAGGTTGTGCACCTCGTCGGCCCACTGCCGGGCGATCTCCTGGGTGCGGTCCGTGCTCTCCGAGTCGATCACCAGGATCTGGTCGGCGAAGCCGTGGACGCTGCGCAGGGTTCGCTCCAGGTTGAGCTCCTCGTTGCGCGTGGTCACGAGCACGGTCAGGGGGACGCTTCCGCTCAAAGTCTCTCTCCGGTCGATCTCTCTTCGGTCAATCTCTCTCCGGTCAAGCGGGATGCGGCGCGCAGGATACCGCGCCAGGCGGCCGTGTAGTCCCAACCGGTGAGAATCCGGCGGTTCTCCTCCCGGATCGCGGCGGGGTCGAGGCGCAGGACCTCGTCGATCCGCCGGGCGAGCTCCGCGTCATCGCCCGCCGCGTAGGTGGCGCCGTTCTTCCCCGCGGCGATCAGGTCGCGCGCGGCGCCCACCCGCGACGAGGTGATGGCCGGCAGGCCGCAGGCGAGCGCCTCCTGAACGGAGACGCCCCAGCGCTCCTCCCGGACGGGATGGAGGAAGAGGTCGGACGTCGCGTAGAGGGCCGGCAGCTCGGGATAGGGAACGTAGCCGAGGAAGAGGACCCGCTCCAGGCCACGCTCGTGCGCGAACCCCTCCAAGGCGGGCCGCTCCGGGCCGTCGCCGGCGACGACCACCCAGCGGTCGCTGTCGAAGCGGCGGGCGTAGGCACGGAGGAGGTCCCAAGGGGCTTCGCGCGGGTTGAGCTTCGCCACGCTCAGGAGGACGCGGGCATCGCCGGGGATGCCGAGCCGCGCCCGCGCCATGGCGCGCTGCACGGGCGAGAGGTCCGCGCCGCGGCGGAAGGCGTCCACGTCCACGGCATAGGGGAACAGGGCCATCCGCTCCTCCGGCACGCCGAAGTAGCGCAGATAGTCCAGGGTGAGGCTGCCGACGCCGAAGAACAGGCGGTACATCCGTTTCAGATACAGCTCGAAAAGCAGTCGTTTCGCCAGGGCGCGGGGCGGCGGCGTCTCGAACAGGGCGGAGTCGAGGCGCAGGGCCACGGGCGTGCCGTCCCCGCGGGCGAGCGCCGCCGCGAGCACGTACAACCGCCTGGTGTAGCCGTTGACGAGGACGAGATCATACCGCGATTGGCGCAGCTCGCGCTGCAGAGCGCCCGCATCGGGGCAGGAGGCGTGCTCGTAGCCGCCGATGAGGTCGATGCCCCAAGAGACGGTCCGCCCGAGCTCGGGATCGAACGCCGGCGCGGCACCGCGCGGATCGGTGTAGAGGACGCGGAGCCGGTGCGCGGAGTCCGCCGCGGCGTGGCGGTAGAACGGGACCTCGAACTGGGTGGGCCGCTCGACGACGAAGGCGAGGTTCATTGCAGACGGATCATAGGCCGTCCGCTAGGGCAGTTGCTCCCCCGGCGCGTTTTTTCAACCGCCGCCGCGCTCTTCGAGCAGAGCCCGCAGGCGGGCGATCTCGGCCTCGGCCGCCTCGGCCCGTACGCGCTCCACTTCGGCCCGCACGCGCTCCGCTTCTGCCCGCACGCGCTCCGCGTCGGCCCGCACGCGCTCCGCTTCGGCCTCCGTCGGCACCAGCGTGCCGTCGGGACGGAAGAGACGGACCCAGTCCCCCTCCCTTCCATCCACGATCCCTTGCCAAAGACCGAGGAAGACTCCGAGCTGCTCGCTCCAGAGCCGGCCGTTTTTGTCGGGCCGAATGGGCCAGTACGCCGGCCCGGCCAGGCGCAGCCCCTCCAACTGGCGCGTCAACGGATCGTACAGGAAGTACTCCGCCGTGCGGAAAACCTGGGCGTAAAGGTCTTTCTTCCTGGTGCGGTCGTTCTCCGCCGTGGAGGGGGACAGCAGCTCGACGATCACGTCCGGCAGCCGGCCTCCTTCCTCCCAGGAGATCCAGGCCTGGCGGTCGCGGTTCGGATCGACGCCGCCCACCCAGAAGACATCGGGCCCGCGGAAGGCCCGCTTCTTCAATCCCTTCTCTTCCTCCTCCGCAACCTCCCGAGCCTGCTGCTTGGAGTAGTAGACGAAGATGTTGGCCCCGACGAAGAAGTCGGTCCTCCCCTGTTCCGCCATGGCCAGGAGGATCAACGTTCGCAAGAGGGGGAATTCCACCGTATGCCAGTCGGATTCCAAGGGCTCTCCATCGTCCAGGACGAGCTCGAAGGGCAGAGGCGCGAGCGCTGCGACGGCTGGCTGGCTCATGGCATGCTCCCTGTCAGAGTCGTGTCGTGCGAGGATCTTATTCCGCATGGCCGGCAAAGGAAAGAGGGGAGGGGAGCCCCGGTCCTTCTCCTGGACGACAGGATAGCACGCGGTAGACCGCCTCCATCTGCGCGGCCACCGCCTCCCACCCGAAGCGCCGGCTTGCGGCGTCCGCGCCACGGCGGCCCATGGCTTCACGGCCGGGATCGGCGAGGAGGGCACGCAGAGCGTCGCCCAGGAGGTTGGGATCTCCCTCGGCCACGATACCGGCTCGCTCCTCGCGGACCACTCCGGCGAGCCCGACCTCCGGAGTGACGGCGACCGGGCGGCCGGCGGCCATGGCTTCCAACACCGAGTTGCCGAAGTTCTCCGAGTACGACGGAAGGACCAGGGCGGCGCAGCCGTGGAGGAGCGCGGCCTTGTCCGCGCCGTCGACCGGGCCGAGGAAGCGGACCCGGCCGGCGACTCCGGCCCCGCAGGCCAGGGCCTCCAGCTTGGAACGGATGCCCTCTTCGTCGTTGCCGGCCACGGCCAGCATGGCTCCGGGAACGCGGGCGAGGGCGGGGATCAGCCGGTCGAGCCCCTTCTTCCAGCTCAGCCGGCCGAGATAGAGAAGGAAGGAGGGGCCGGCGAGGAGGCTTTGCACCGGCTCCGCGAGCGCCGCTCCGGCCGGCGGCGGCTCGGGATCGATCCCGTTGGGGACGACAAAGACCCGCGGCAGGGGGAAACCGAGCTTCCGCGCCTCCTCGGCTTCGAGGTCGGCCGTGACGTGGAGCCCGGCGGCGCGGGCGAGGGTCCGCCGTTCGACGAGGCGGAGCCACGCCGCCTTGCGCCAGCGCCCACGCCGCCGCAGCAGGTCGGCGACCAGCATGCCGCGCGGCGCGAGCAGGTAGGGCACGCCGGCCCGCTCGGCCGCCCGCGCCGCCGCCGCGGTGGGCCACAGGAAGACCGAGTGGAGATGGACCGCGTCGAACCCGGAGATCCGTTGCCGCAGGGCCGCGCCCATCCGCGGCGAGCGGTAGAGCCGCCGCGGCGCGGTCACGGGGAAGTACCAGACCTCGACTCCGTCGAGCGCCACGGCCTCGCCCACCGGCACGGCGCCGTCCGTATCCACGTCCGTGGTGAAGACCGTCACCTGGTGCCCGCGCGCCACCAGGGCCTTGCACAGCCCGTGGACCGAGCGGATCGGCCCCCCGTGCTTCCAGGCCGGGACATAGGTGGGGACGACATGGAGGATCTTCACGCGGCCCCGATCCTTCGGATCAGCTCCACGAACCGCTCATAGTACGCCTCCCAGGTGGCGGCCTCGGCCGAGCGCCGGCACTCCCCGCGCATCGCGCGCACCGCGCCCCGGCCGCGGGCAACGGCGAGCATGCGCTCCGCCAGGGGAGCGGCGTCGCCGGCCGGCACGATCCAGCCGTTCTTCCCTTCCCGGATGAGGTCCTTGGCGCCCACCATCTCGGAGACGATCACCGGCAGCCCCGTGGCGAGCGCCTCCGTCACCACCATGGCGTACGAGTCGTTCCGCGACGGCAGGACCAGGCAGTCGGCGCGGCGGAATTCCGCGGCGAGCCCGCGCTGGTCCGTCGGTCCCATCGCCTTGATCGGGAGCGCGGAGAAGCGGTCCAGCAAATGCGCCGCGTCCCCGTGCGGGCCGACCACGCGGAGGCGTGCGTCCGGCACCTCCGCGGCCACCTGCGCGAAGGCTTCCAGAAGCAGATCGAACCCCTTGCGGTGGATCGACGCGCCGGCGAACAGGAAGAGGAGCCCGGCCCGCGGCGCCTCCTCCGGGCCGGGCTGGAACAGGGAGAGATCGGCGCCCAGAGGCACGGCATGGACCTTCTCCGCCGGGACCCCGGCCTCCAGATAGGTCTGCCTCGCGAACTCCGAGACCGTCAGGACGTGGTCCGCGAGGGCGATCTCCTCCTCCTTGATCCGGACGATCCGGCGGTGGAGCCCCGGTGCGTCCAGCGTCCCGTGCAGGCGGTCCTGCGCCGCCCAGTGGATCGACGGCGCGTCGAGGAGCGTGGTGATCCCCCGCGCCCGCGCCGCGCGGAAGGTCCTAAGCGCCGAGATCTCGCAGGCGATGACTCCCGCCGCCCCGGCTTGCGGCAGGCGGCGGGCAACCCAGCGGTCGAACAGATGGCAGGCGGCCAGATCGATCTCGCGGGCGGCCCCTCCCGGCAGGGGGTCGCCGAGCCGGCGCAGCCCGGGCACCCAGGGCGTGCAGCGCACCCGGGAAGGATCGAGCGGCACCGGCGCGTAGGGGACCAGACGCCGCCGGAGCGCCCGGGGGAACCAGCGGCTGTGCTCCTCCAGGGAGGGGACGCCCGCCCAGTAGCCGGCGAGGAGCCCGGCTCTCTGCAGGGCCAGGGCGGCCTGGTGCGAGTGCTGCCTCCCGGGGTGCGTCACCAGAATGCCAGGCATGGTCATCGGGCTTGCGCCTGTCCGGCGGCCTTGCTGGAGATGAGCTCCGGGCGGGCCGGGGCGGCGGCCGCGCGGCTCTTGGCCAGCGCCGCCTCTCGGTCGAGTTGCTCCATGAGGCCCAGCAGCCCCGCGAAGAACCAGTAATAGACGCCGGTGACCACGTCGAACACCACGCCGCCGATGATCTGGGCCACCAGGAACAGGAAACAGGCCGTGGCCACTCCCCGGAAGTAGGGATGGCGCACCAGGCGGCTCCGGCGCAGGGCCGAGAGAGCCAGGACCAGGCGGATGATGAACATCAGGAGAAATCCCACGCTGCCGAGCTCCAGCATGATGCGGCCGGTCTCGCCTTCGACGACGATGCCGCGGGTCCAACTGTAGGGGACCAGTCCCTTCGTCACGGCCACGGCCGTCTGGTGCGTCGCTCCGATTCCGAAGCCGAAGAGACCCGCGTCGGAGAAGAGATCGAACGGCTGCTGGAAGGGGGCGGCGAGGCGGGTTGGGGCGTCCGAGGCCGTGGTCGCCCGGCCATAGAAGGCCGAGAGGGCGTCCTGGCCGGCGTAGCTCACCAGGCCGAGCACCAGGCTCAGGCCAAGGATGATGCGGCCGAAGATGGCGCCGCCTCCCTGCTCCCGGGCCACCACCAGCCACCAGTAGAGCGGCAGCAGGAAAGTCAGCATCAGCAGGGGGCCTCGCGAGCCGGTCATCAGGATCCCGAGGAGGTTCATGGCCAGGGCGAGGAACATCAGCAGATTCCCCCGGAAGCGCCAGCGGGCGGCACCCAGGAGACCCATGATCAGGATGGTCATGGCGAGCAGGTACGAGGTGTAGCCCGAGATGAACGAGAAGGTTCCGGTCACCCGCACGAAGCTCGACGAGCCGAAGGTGGTGGCGAAGAAGATCTCGCCCTCTCCAGGCCGTGCGTAGGTGTTGAGGATGCTCGTCGGCGAGCTGAAGAACTGGGCCACGGCGAGGAGACCGACCGGAATGGAGAGCAGGGCGTAGCGCCGCAGGAAGCGAGCCAGCTCGCCGGCCGAAGGAAAGGCGGCGGGCACCACCCATAGCAGCGGCACGTAGAAGAAGTAGGCTTTGAATCCGAGCACCCCCACCAGCAGGTTCGGCAGGAGCGGATTGAGCACTTCCAGAAGGCCGTAGAGGGCGGCGGCCGACAGGAGCGCGTCCAGGGCGGGAAGCCGGGGGAGGCGTGCGCGCAGCCGGTGCCGCTCGCGGAAGAAGCCGATGTAGGCGCCGAGGAGAAAGACGTCCTTGGCGAAATACACGAGGTCCTGTGCGCTGGGGAAGACCCACTTGCGGAGCGCCCCTTCCAGGATGATCAGGACCATGGCGAGCTGGACCGCCTGGCGCCACCGCGAGATCGACCAGACCACCGCGGCGCCGCCCGCCAGCACCAGCAGGAGCCGCACATTGATCATGAGAGGCCCCTCCGCCCGGCCAGCACCCCGGCCAGCACGCGCTCATAGGCGGCACCCACCGTCGCGCTGCGGTGGCGGGCCAGGTGCTCCGGCGCGTGCCGCAACAGCTCACGTCCGCCCGCGGGATCGGCGAGCAGGCCGGACAGGATGCCGGCGAGCGCCGCGGCGTCGCCGTTGGGGAAAGTCATGCCGCAGGGGCCGATGGCCTCGGCGAGGCCACCCCGGGCCGAGCCGACGACCACGCAGCCGCAGGCGATCCCCTCCAGAGCGACGATGCCGAACGGCTCGTCGTAGCGCGAGGGGACGACGAGGATACGGTGCTGGTGGAGGATCTTCACCAGCTCCTCTCCCGTGCGGGTGCCCAGGAAGTCGATGCGGTCCGCCATTCCCAGGCGGCGGGCCTGGGCATCGAGCAGCGGGCGCTCCGGGCCGTCGCCGACCACGGTCAGCCGGGGCGTGATCCCCTCGGCCGCCAGGAGGCCCAGGGCATCGAGGAGGACGTCCACCCCCTTGTCCGAGACCAGGCGGCCTACGAAGAGGAGGTCGACGGTGCGCACGATTCCCGGGAGGGGCCGGAAGAGGCTGTCCCGGTAGGGGTTGGGGATGACGATCGAGCGGACCGCCGGGCCATCCAGATCGTCGGCGACAGCCTGGCTCACCGCGATGGAGGCCGCGGCAAAGCGGAGGAGCCACCGTTTGAGGCGGTCCTGCCAGGCGATCCGCCCCTCGTTCCTGCAATACCAGCTGTGGTGCGACACCACCCAGGGGCGGCGCACCAGCAGCAGGGGCCAGAGGCCGCGCAGGCTGACATTGGCCTGGAAGAAGACGTCGCACCAGACCGCCCAGCGGAGGAGCTCGCGGGGAGAGGGACGGCGGACGACGCGGAAGGGAAAGTCGTCCGCTCCCTCGCCCGGCGTCCTCGTCACCAGCGTCAGATCGTGCCCGGCGAGCTGGATCTGGGCGGCGATGTTGGCCACGTTGAGCTCCAGGCCGCCGATCTTCGGCAGGAAGGCGGGAGAGTAGTGAAGGATCTTCATGCCAGCAGCAGACGTCCATAGATGTCCGCGGAGCGCTCCAGTGTGTGCGAGCGGTACCAGTCCCGGGCGCGGTCGGCCACCTCCTGCGGGTCGTGCCGGTCCGCCGCCGCGGGCTGCCAGAACGGCGGCGGGGGCTCCACCTGCCGCCGTGGCCGGGGCCAGGCGCTGGCCGGGAGCATACCGTGAGAGCAGTAGGCGGCGAAGATCGTCGATTTGGCGAGGAAAGACGCCGGATAGGAGACGAATCCGGCCGTGGCGGCGAGCAGCGCGCGGCTCACCTCGGCGGCCGGTAGAGGACCGAGGCGGCGCACCGGCCGGCCGGCGATCCGCTCCGGGGTCTCGGCGGCGGCTGGGCCGATGTCCCAGATCTCCCGGAGGCCGAGGGTCTCGCAGGTGCGCGCGATCGCTGCGCCGAGATACCGGTAGGCCCGGCCGCGCACCCCCGGGCCGCCGAACAGCACCAGCCGCGGAGCGCGCTCGCCGAGCGGCGGCACCTCCGCCGGCTCGCCGACGGTCGAAAAGACGGGAAGCACCGCGGTCTCCCGGCCGGGCGCGTGCCGCAGCAGGCGGCGCCGGTAGAGGGCCATGCTGGTCACCAGGCCGTCGCTGCGGCGGGCCAGGCGTCCGGCCAGGCTCCTCTGCCGGGGGGAGAGCCAGAACGAGCTGCGCCAGGGGAGCCCGGTCGCCCAGACTTCGTGGAACGCGGTCACCAGACGGCCGTTCCACCCCTCGAGACCCTCGACCAGCCAGCCAGGGCAGCCGCGCGGATGATAGCCGTAGCCCGCGTAGTGGAGGAGCGCCACGGCCGCAGTGCCCAGGGCATCGCGCAGGTCCTCCGGCGTGCGCGCCGGGAGAGCGGCCGCGGAGACGAAGGCGCTCTCGATTCCGCGGCGGTTCCGCAGCGCGTCCGCCAGCGCCAGGGCATAGCTGCCGACCCCTTCGGGAGGCGGCGGCAGGTGCGGGACGATCTGGACCACGGCCGTCACCGGCCTCCCCTCCAATCCTCGCCGTACGCCTCCAGGCAGCGGCTCACCACGTACTCCCAGGTGAAGCGCTCCTCGACCCGTTGCCGCGCGCCGGCCGCGAGAGCCCGCCAGAACGGCGGATCATCGCGCAGCCGCGCGAGCGCCCGGCCGATCGCCGCCGGGTCGTTCGGCGGCACCAGGAGGCCGCTCCGCTCCGGCTCGACGATCTCCGGCAGCGAGGCGGCGTCCGAGGCGACGACCGGGCAGCCGCGGGCCATCGCCTCCACCACGGCGAGGCCGAACAGCTCGTTGACCCCGGCCGAGCCCGCCGCGTCCACCGGCGTGGGATGGACCAGGGCCATGGCCTGGCCAAGCCGGGCGATCACCTCCGCGTCCGGGAGCGCGCCGTGGAAGCGGACGTCTTTTTCAGGGGTGCCGCGGGCCAGCTCGCGCAACCGCGCCGCGTAGGCCACGTCCGGCTCCGGGCCGATCACGTGGAGCGGCACCCCCGGCGGCAATCCCTCGATCAGGAAGTGGACCCCCTTGTGGGGGAGCACACGGCCGAGGAAGACCGCCGAGCCGTCGTGGGCGAGCTCCGCCCTCTTCGGATACCGCGCGAGGTCTACCCCTCCCCAGATCACCTGATGGCGGCGGTGGCGGCCGGGCAGCGACCGCGCCGCGTACTCGGAGACCGGCAGGTGCGCGGCGATCCAGCGCGACTGGTCGATCTGGTAGCCCGGTGTCCAGCCGCCGCCGCCCAGGTCCGAGACGAAAACCGGCCTTTTGCGCAGGCGCCCGCTGAGCGCTGCGAGGAAGGTGGGGAGCGTGAAGTACTGGTGGCAGTGGATCACGTCGGCTTCGCGCAGCTCGCGGAACAGCCCCCAGGAGAACGGCGTCATGCGGTCGCGCGTGCGGCTGCGCAGCACCACTCGCTCGAACCGGGGCTTTGGGCGCTCGCGGACCGCGCGGCGGCCGAAGCTGACCAGCTTGACCTCGACCCGTTCGGCCATGGCGCAGGCCAGCTCCTCGGCGAACCGCTCGCCGCCGCCGAGGACCGATTCGGGGGAGAAGTACGTCGGGGTCACGTGGCAGATGCGAAGCATGGCGCGCCCGCGGCTCACCCGCCGGAGGTCATCCTGCGGACCTTCGCGGCCACCCGGCGGGGCAGGGTCACGGCGGTCCGCACCGCCCGGTCGGCGTCCACGAGCCAACCCGGGTACGGTCTCCTCTCGCGGACGAACCGCTCGAGCTCCGCCTCGATGGTGTCGACGCCGTGCAGGACCGTCTCCGACCAGGAGAACGAGCCTTCCCAGAACAGCCATTGGACCTGCCGCTCCTCGGGAAGCCCGCGGAAGAAGCGCTCGGGGAAGGACAGCCGCCAGTGGCTGTGGATCTTGTGGTACTTCATGAGGAACCGCACCTGACCGTCCGCCACGTCGATCAGCCACCGGTGGTGGGACCAGCCAGCCTGCCCCGGCTCGATCCCGCGCGACGATTCGGCGAGACGCGAGGGGACCTCGATGTAGCCGGCCTTGGCGATGCGGACCATCTCGGAGCAGACCCACAGAGGATCCCGGATGTCTTCCAGAGTATGCGAGCAGATGACGAAGTCGAGCTCCTTCGCCGCGAAGGGAAAGGGCTCCCGATCACAGATGTCCCGGCAGATCCAGGTGTCGGGCCGGAAGTGCTCCCGCTCGCCGCCCTGCGGGGGGAGACCATAGTAGCCGCGCGTCTCGTAGGGTTCCTGGTCCATCACATAGTTGGCGCGGTTGAACGGACGGGCCCAGCCGCCGATGTCGAGCACGAGATCGGTGGGATGGAGGCGGCGGAGGATCAGCTCTTCATTGATTGGGAACATGGATTTTCAGGCCCAGTGGACCAAGGCGGGCCGGGTCAGGCCCAGGATCGCGATCACGGCCTGTGTGGCGAGAGCCATGGTGGCGCTCAGCAGATTGAATGTGAGCACGCCGGCGGTGGTGCCCAACGGTACGAGAGCCACCAGGACGCCCTGGACGATCACCAGCGAGGCGACCGCCAATCCCTGCCAGCGGTTCCACGAGCGTGCGAGATTCACGCTGACCGCATAGCTGTCGAGGAGCGTCACCCCGGCGCCGGCGACGACCAGGACGAGCTCGCGGTGGAGGCCGGAGTACCTCTCGCCCAAGACCCAGAGGAGCATCTCGGGGAAGAGCGCGGCCCCGGCGAAGAGTGCCAGAGCCACGCCGAGGAGCGCCCCCCCGAACTGGAGATAGCGGGTCCGCCAGAGGTGCTCGTCGGCGATCTGCGCCAGGCGCGGCAGGAACACCACGCCGACCAGGCTGGAGAAGATCCCTACGACCAGGCCGAGCCGGGAGAGCGCCCCCACCTCGGCGATGTTGCGGGTGGCGCCGAAGGTGGCCGCGAGCCAGACGGTGAGCGGGCCCTGCACCGAGAAGTACAGGGCGCTCGGCAAGGTCGGCACCAGGTAGCGGAGCACGCGCCGGCGGTAGGGGCGCAGGCCGAGGTCCGGCGCGGCGGGTGCTGCCTCCGGACGGGACAGCAGGGCGACTGTCGCAATCGCCGCGAGTCCGGCGAAGACCGCCGGCCCGGCAAAGAGCAGCGACGCCGTGATCAGTGCGACGACCGCCAGCAGGCGGACCGCGGCGCCGGCCAGCTCGGCCCGGTAGGAGGCCGGATAGCGGTCGGCCAGCCGCAGCGCGAGGACGCCCAGGGACGCGTGGATCTGGCACCAGACGGTCAGGACGATCCCTGCGGTGACCAGCGCGATCTCCGCCGCGCCGTACCCCTTGGCCGCCGCCGCCCGCGGGAAGGCGAGGAGCACAGCCACCGTCCCGGCCAGGAACGCGAGCCTCCGCAGCGACAGGACCCCGTTCAGGTATGGCGCGAAGTCGCCCCCCTCCTGGCGGGTCCGGTGGAAGAAGTGGACGAGCGAGGTCGAGCTTCCCAGATCCGAGAGGAAGGTGAAAAAGGTCGTCACCGAGAGCGCCAGAGTATAGAGGGCGAACTCGCGGACGGGCAGCGTCCGCACCAGCAGGAGGCCCGCGGCGATCCCGGCGAGCTGCACCAGCCCCTGGGTGGTGAAGAAGGCCGAGAGGATGCCGGCCCACCGCCGCAGGCGCAGCGCCGGGCGCTCCGCGGTCGGTCCGGCGATCAATTGGGCGTCGGCCATGCCCCCTCCAGGACCTTGAGCGCCAATCGCCGCGAGCGGTCGCCCGCGCGGAGGCGGGCCGTCTCCGGGTCCAGCCACTCCATCACCGGGATGTAGAAGCCCCTCTTCGGGCGGGCGAAGAGCTCCGCCGGCAGCTCGGGCGCGGCCTGGCGGACGAACGCGGCCTTGCCCTGGCTCCGCGCCGGCTCGAAGCCCGCCGCCGCCAGGTGCGCGCGCAGCCAGGCGTCGGCGAGCGGCACGCGCAGCTCGACCGACCAGGCCATCGAGGCCCAATCCGCGTCGCGCAGGAGCTGGTGGCGCATGTAGAGCGCCGTCTCCAGCCGGTGCACGTCGACCCACGGATCTCCCCCGGGCCGCAGCACGCCGGCCGCCAAGCCGACCGGATCGCAGCGCCGCAGCCCTTCCTCCGCGGTCTCGCGGCCGAGCAGGGCGGGCAGCTCCTCGGGCAGGAAGAGCCCGCGCCGCAGGAAGTAGGCGCCGGCCCGGGAGCGGCCGTAGCGGAGCAGCCCCGGCAGCTTCGGCCGGTCGGCGGCGAGCCGTGCCAGGGCCGGCCAGGCCGCCGCGAGGCCGGGGAGCCGGCCGGCCCGGCGCGAGGCGCGCTCCATCGCCGGAACGTCCCGGAACGACGGATAGCTGCCGAAGACCTCGTCGCCGCCGAGACCGGAAAGCACGACCTTGAGCCCCGCCTCGTGGGCCGCCCGGCTCACCACGAAGGTGTTGAAGCCGTCGATGCTCGGCTGGTCCATGGCGGCGAGGGCCGCGGGCCAGAGGCCGGCGAAGTCGGCGCGCCCCACGCGGCGCTCCACGTGGCGGGTGCCGAGCGCTCCCGCCACCTGGGCGGCGAGCGGCCCCTCGTCCCGCGGCGTGCCGGCGAGCACGTCGAACGTGAGGGTGAAGGTGACGGGAGGCTCCGGGAGCCGCCGCCGCGCCAGGGCGGCGATCAGCCCCGAGTCGAGCCCCGCCGAGAGGAAGACGGCCACCGGCACGTCCGAGACCAGGTGGGCCGCGACTGAGTCCTCGACCGCGGCGGCCGGATCGAGCGGCGCGCCGGCCGGGACCCCGTCCGGGCGGTAAAAGCTCTTCGGCTCGCCGGTCCGCCCGTCCTCGATCTCCAGAGAGCACCCCGCCGGCAGTGCGCGCACGGAGCTGCGGATGGTGAGTGGATCGGGTACGGCGCCCCAGAGGAGGAAGCCGGCGAGCCCGGCGGGATCGACCGCACGGGAGACGGCGCCGCCGGCTTCGAGGGCCTTCACCTGCGAGGCGAAACGGAGGCATCCGCCCTCATCCGAGTAATAGAGCGGCTTGATTCCCAGGGGATCGCGGGCGAGAAGCAGGCGCTTCCCGGCGTCGTCCCAGAGCGCCAGGCCGAACATGCCGCGCAGCCGGGAGAGCGCCGCGGCCCCGTGGCGGGCCAGGAGAGTGAGGACCACCTCGGTGTCGCTCTGCGAGCGGAACGTGGCCCCCCGCTCCTCCAGCTCCCGGCGCAGCGCGCGGAAGTTGTAGATCTCGCCGTTCATCACCAGGTGCCAGCGTCCGTCCGGCGTGGACATCGGCTGCGCTCCCGCGGGAGAGAGGTCGAGGATCGCGAGGCGCCGGCTGGCCAGGGCGGCGCGGCCGTCGGGCGCGGTCCACGCTCCGGCCCCGTCAGGACCGCGGAGAGCCATGGCATCGCGCGTGCGCAGCAGCTCCTCCGGATCGATCGGAGGAGCGTCCGGCCGCAGGCGGACGATGCCGTTGATCCCGCACATCAGCCCCTCACCCCCTGGGACAAAAGCAGCTCGTCCAACAGCGGTCGAAGGCCGGCTTGGAAACGATCGAGGGAAAAGTGCTCGCGCCAGCGGCGGCGGCCGGCGTCTCCCAGGCGGCGGGCGAGGTCGGGGCTGGCGAGGAGGCGTCTCAGGACGGCCACCAGCTCGGCCGGGTCGTCGCGGTCCACGAGAAAGCCGGTTTCGCCGTGGGCCACCACCTCGTCGGCGGCGCTGCCGCGGGCGGCGACGCAGGGCTTGCCGGCGCGCATGGCTTCCAGATAGACGAGGCCGAAGCCCTCGCCGAGGCTGGGCATCGCGAAGGCGGCAGAGCGGCGGTAGAGCTCGGCGAGCGTGGCCTCGCTGAGGAAGCCGGTGAAGATGGCTCGGCCTCGCAGCCCGAGCTCGGCCGCGCGGGCCTCCAGCCGCGGCCGGTCGTCGCCGTCGCCGGCCACCACCAGGCGTGCGCCAGGCAGCCGCGGCAGCGCCTCCAGGATCTGGTCGTGCCCCTTGTAGCGCTCGCCCGAGGCCATCCGCCCCACGATCAGCAGGAAGCCGGTGCCGAGATGAGAGACCAGGTCGAGGTCGACCGCGCCCTCGGGCGAGCGTTCCTCCAGAGCGAGCGGAAGGACGCGCACACCGTCGAGATCCGGGCAGAACGGACGGGCGCGCTCCGCCGTGTAGCGCGAGAAGACGAGCCGGACCGCCGAGCGGCCGAGGGCGCGCCGCCTCTCCCAGCCAAGCGGTTGCCAGACCTCGATGCCGTGGAGCGCTACCAGGTAGGGCGCGCGGAGCGGGCCGGGGAGCCAGGCCTGGACGCGGGCGGGCCCGAGCAGATCGAACACCAGGGCAGGGCGGCTGCGCCCGAGCTGGCGGCGCCAGGCGGCGAGCGCGAGCCCCCGCTGGTCCGTGCCGAAATAGCGCGCCGGCCCGGGCGCGCCGGAGCGGCCGAGGGCCAGGATCTCGCAGCGGCTTCCCGCTTCGGCAGCCAGCTCGACGCAGGCGCGGGCGAGCAGCCGGCCGGCCAGCGCGCGGCCGCCGCCGTCGAGGTCCAACCCCGCCGAGATGAACACGAGATCGCGGCGCGGACGGGGATCTGGGTGCTTCGGAACAGACACGTGCAGCTGAGGCTCGACTCGGGAATGGCGACCGATGACCAGCAAGGACTTGGCACATTGTTGCAGAAGGGAAGGACCAGGGCAAGAAGGCGGGCTCGACCGGCCCGTGCCCGCGGCTCGGTCTGATCCGGCCCGTGGGCCGCGCGACCTGGCCCGAGGGCGGATTGGATCGGCCCTCGGGCCGATTTCTTGGGCCCGTGGGCGCCCTGGCCTGGCCCATGGGCGGATCCGCCGGGCCCGCGGGCGGATTTGCCTGGCCCGTGGGCGGCCCGCCGCGGCCCGTGGGCGGTTTTGCCGGGCCCGCGGGCGGGTCTGCGCGGCCCATGGGCGGATTTGATTGGCCCTCGGGCGGATCTGGTGCGCCCGTGGGCCGCTCGGCTCGGCCCGTGGGCGCATTCGATCCGCCCTCGGGCCGGCTGGCACTGCGCTGGGGCGGCCTGCGGGGTCTCCACGGCCGTTCGGCGCGGGGAGCGGCCCGCTCCTCGTCAATGGCCGGACAGACTCTGCGGCCCCCGGGCCAGGTCCGCGATCGTCCGGGCCAGCCGCTCCAGCCCCGAGCGGCGTGGGCTTGCGCCCGGTCGCCGGATTCGGGTATAACTCTCCCACCCTTGCCGCTTCGGGCTCCGCCCGCCGGGAACCTCTGTCTGCCCGCCATCCCGCTCCCTTTTCCAAGGAGCGCCGATGAAGCCCACAGCACAGCTGAAGTCAGAATCCCTGTCCGTTTTCGATCCCACCCGCCGCGAGAGGGGCTGGGAAGCCATCGTCCGCGAGCACGAGGGAGTGATGCGCGCGCGCATCTGGAACCTTCTGGATCGCCTCGGATCTCAGCCCGGGCGGGAGAAAGTCGAGGAGCTGATCCAGGAGGTCTACTGCCGGCTGTTCGATCATGCACTGCGGCGGTGGCGGGGGACGACGCTCCGCGAGCTGCTCGCCTACATCGGGGTGATCGCCGAGCGGACCGTGCTCGACGATCACCGCGGAGCGCAGGCCAGCAAGCGCAACAGCATCCGGGAGGTCTATGTGGGCCGCCGCCGGATCGAGCAGATCGCCGATCCGCGCGATCCCGAGCAGGACCTGCTGCTCGCGGAGACGCAGGACGTCCTGCTGCGGCGCTGCCGCGAGCTGCCGGCGCGGCGCGGCCGGGAGCGCAACGCCTGGGTGGCGCGCCTGGCCTTTCTGGAAGGGTGGACGCACGAGGAGATTTCCAGCGCGGCCGGCGGGCGGCTCAGCCCGTCGAACGTGGCCTGCCTGATCCACCGCCTCCGCCGGCGCCTGGCCCGGCAGGGCTTCGGACCGTCGCGGCCGGACCGCGGCTCGCGCCGCCGGGGGAGCCGGCGCCGCAGGGTATGATCGGCCGCATGATCCGGATCTTCACCGACCCGCGTTGTCTCGAGCACGCCTCGCCCCGCGGCTATCCCGAGCAGCCCGCACGGCTCGCGGGGATCGTGGAGCACCTGCGGTCGCGCGGCTGGCCCTTCGCCGAGCCCGGAAAGGCAGACCGCGGCTCCTCCCGTGAGGCCGTCCTGGCGCTCCACGAGGAGCGCTACGTCGAGCGGTTCGAGCGCGCCGTCGCGCGGGGCGACTCGCTGCTCGACTCCGCGGACAACCCGCTCTCGCCCGGCACCTGGGAAGCCTCCTGGGCCGCGGTCGAGACGGCGCTCGCCGCGGCCGACGCGGTGGCTTACGGCGGCACCGCCTTCGCCGCGGTCCGGCCGCCGGGCCACCACGCCGAGCGCTCGCTGGCCATGGGCTACTGCTTCTTCAACAACGTGGCGGTGGCCGCCGAGCACCTGCGCCGCCGGCACGGCGCCGCGCGCGTGGCCATCTTCGACTTCGACGTCCATCACGGGAATGGCACGCAGCACCTCTTCGCGGAGAGGCCGGACGTCTTCTACGCCAGCACCCATCAGTACCCCTTCTACCCCGGGACCGGCGCCGCGGACGAGCGGGGGATCGGCGCCGGAGAAGGCGCCACCCTCAACGTGCCGCTGCCCGCGGGCACGGGCGACGAGCGCTATGCCGAGGTGCTCGAAGAGGCCATCCTGCCGGCCCTGCGGCGGTTCGCCCCCGACGTGCTGCTCCTCTCGGCGGGATTCGACGCCTGGCAGAACGATCCCCTCGGCGGCATGCGGGTCACCGAGGAGGGCTTCCGGAGCTGGGGAGAGCGTCTGCGCGAGCTCGCCGAGAAGATCTGCTGCGGGCGCGTGCTGGCCCTCCTCGAAGGCGGCTACGACCTGCGGAGCCTCCCGCGGCTGGTGGAAGCGCACCTGGAAGGGCTGGCGGGCGGCCAACCAAATTCATCGTCAGCTATAGATTGACAGTCGGCTATACTCGCTTATACAATCCGCAAAGCTCACGTATCACTTGAGATCTGCCCAGAGAACACCGCATCTCACGGCTGATTCCGAAATCGAGGCCGCCGGCTTGCGGGCAGTGGAGGTAGGAGCCATGAAGCGCAACGTCATCCTGGTGCTTGCAGTAGCTCTGTCGATCTCGGCTCCCGCCTGGGCAGCCAAGCCGTTCGGCCAGTTCGGCGGGAAGGTGGGCGGAGGCAATGCCGGTGCCGGCATGCTGCCCCTGTTCGGCTGGGCCCTGGACGACAACGGCGTCGAAGGGATCGACATCCTGGTCGACGGCCTGGTGGACGGCCGCGCCAATTACGGCCGGTCGCGTCCGAAGGTGACCGAGCAGTTCCCCGGCTATCCCGACTCGGCTCTTCCCGGCTGGGTCTACCAGCTCGACACCACGCATTACCTGAACGGCGTCCACACGATCACCGCGCGGATCAAGAGCAAGGCGGGCGAGGTGGTGAGCCTGCGCTCGCAGAAGTTCCAGTTCGGGAACGTGACGCACGCTCTCGATCCGTTCGGCGAGGTCGAGTTCCCGAAGCATCAGGCGGAGCTGCGCGGCCGCTGCGACCTGGCCGACCCGAACCGCCGGTGGAGCGTCGTGAGCGGCTACGCGCTGGACAACGGCGTGCAGGAGCAAGACACCGGCGTCGGCTACGTCGAGCTTCTCCTCGACGGCTCGCTCTTCGCGAACAGCAACCGGGACTGCTTCCGCCTCACGGACCTCGGCCTGGTCAACTGCTACGGGCTCCGCCGCCAGGATCTGGTGCCGATCTTCCCTCACATCGAGGACGCGCCGCACAGCGGGTTCCGCTTCGCGCTCGACATCGGGTTCCTGGTCACCGCCTTCGGCTACTCGGAAGGGAGCCACAAGCTGACCATCCGCGCGGGCGACACCTTTGAGCAGATCTCCACGGTCGACGAGGTCACCGTCACCTTCGCGTGCGACGACTTCAGCAACGACGAGGAGGCGCTCGGCGACATCGATTGGCCGGTCGACGGGAATCTGTACAGCGGCATCATGCAGGTGCGCGGCTGGGCTCTCGACTGGCAGGGCGTGCAGCGGGTCGAGGTCCTCGTCGATGGGATCAGCGTCGGTCTGGCCAACTACGGCCTGCCGCGCCCGCTGATCACGCCGGTCTATCCGGGCTATCCGGACCGCGCGCTCCCGGGCTGGGAGCTGTTCTTCGACACCACGGACTTCTCGAACGGCGAGCACTTCCTGGAGGTCGTGGTCACCGACGACCTCGGCGCCGACACCTACATCGGCCGGCGCCGCTTCGTGATCGCCAACCCGCATCCGTAGGCCGAGCCGCCTCGGTTGCGAGCGCCCCACGGTCCGAGTGGGGCGCTTTTCATTTTCGGGTGTACCATTCGCCGCATGTCGGGGGTCGACCCTCTCGTCTTTTTTGGAACTCCGGAATTTGCGGTTCCCACGCTCGCGGCCCTGGTCGCCGCGGGGCATGTCCCTGCGCGGGTGGTGACGCAGCCGGCCAAGCCGGTGGGGCGCGGCCGCAAGGAACAGGACCCGCCGGTGGCGCGCTGGGCGCGGGAGCGCGGTCTTCCGGTGCTGCAACCGGAGCGCGTGCGCGATCCCACGTTCCTCGCCGAGATGCGCGAGGTCGCCCCGGCGGTGGCGGTGGTGGTGGCCTTCGGACAGATCTTCCCCCGCGACCTTCTGAGCCTGCCGCGCCACGGCTGTATCAACCTGCACGCTTCCCTTCTGCCGCGCTGGCGCGGCGCCGCGCCGATCCAGGCCACGCTGGCAGCCGGCGAGACGCGCACCGGGGTGACCACCCTGCAGATGGAGGCGGGTCTCGACACCGGGCCGATCCTGCTCCAGGAAGAAGTCGAGATCGGACCGGCGGAGACCGCGGGCGAGCTGTGGAGCCGCCTCGCCGGCCTCGGAGCGTCTCTCATGGTGCGCACGCTCGAGGGCCTCGCCGCGGGAACGCTCGCGGCACAGCCGCAGGACGACGCCCTCGCCACCTCTGCGCCGCGCCTCACCCGCGAGAGCGGCCGGGTGGATTGGAGGCGTCCGGCGCGCGAGATCGGCCATCTGCTGCGCGCCTACACGCCGTGGCCCGGCGTGACCGCCGAGCTGCGCGGCGAGCCGGTGAAGCTCGTCTCGGTCGAGGCTCTGGCGGAGGCGACGGATGAGAGGCCCGGGACGTTCCTCGGGCTGCGCGACGGCGCTCTCGCGGTGGCCGGCGGCGGTGGCACGGTGCTCGCGGTCCGCGAATTGCAGCGGCCCGGGCGCAAGGCGTTGCGGGCGGCCGATTTTGCGAACGGCGAGCGCCTGCGGCGCGGCGAGCTCTTCTCCTGACCGTCCTCCGGATGTCCAAACGCAAAGCTCCCGTTCCGAACCAGGCCGGCCCCGCGCGCCGGCTGACGCCGCGGCGCACGCCGCAGGACAACGTGCGCGCCGCGGCCGGCTGGGTGCTGGAGCGCACTCTCAAGTCGCTCTCCCCGGTCGAATCCTTCCTGGACAGCGCCAAGGCGCGGTTCGACGAGCGCGACCAGGGGCTCCTGCACGAGCTGGTGATGGGGAGCCTGCGCTGGCTGCGGCGGCTGGACCACGTGATCGCGCACGCCAGCAGCCGGCGCTTCGACCAGATCGAGGAGACGCTCCATGCGCCGCTGCGCATCGCGACCTATCAGCTCCTGTTCCTCGACCGCGTGCCGGCCCACGCGGCAGTCCATGAGGCGGTGGAGCAGGCGCACCAGCTCACGCACCGCGGCGGCGCGAGCTTCGTCAACGGCGTCCTGCGCGCCATCGCGCGCGCGCCGCGGCTGGAGGACTGGCCGGTCGAGGAGCCCGATCCGCTGCGGCGCCTGGCGATCGAGATGAGCCATCCGGACTTCCTCGTGGCCCGCTGGGTCCAGCGGTTCGGCGACGGGGCGGCGCGCGAGCTGCTGTCCGCGAACAACCAGCCGAAGCCGATGCAGCTCCTCGCCTTCCGCGACCGCGGCGGGCGCGAGCTGCTCGCCGAGCAGCTCATCGACGAAGGGATCGAGGTGGAGCCGGCGGGCTTCTCCACGCTGGGGCTCACCGTGCGCCGCGGCAATCCCCTGGCCACCGTGGCGTTCGCGCGCGGCGACTTCTACGTCCAGGACGAGGCGAGCCAGGCCGCGGCCGTGATCCCCTTCCCCCGGCCCGGCGAGACCGTGCTGGACGCCGCCGCGGCGCCCGGCGGCAAGAGCTTCTCGTTGATCGCCCATGAGCCGCGCGTGCGGGTGACGGCCGCGGACGTCTCCGCGGTCCGCATCGGAGTCCTGCGCGAGAATCTGCGCCGCTTGCGCCGGAGCCTGCCGGCGTTCGTCGGCGATGCCGGCCTGCCCCCGCTCACCCGCGCGTTCGACCGGGTGATCCTCGATCTGCCGTGCACCGGCACCGGCACGCTGCGCCGCCATCCGGAGCTCAAATGGCGCATCAGCGAAGGGGAGATCGGGCGCCTGTCGCGCCAGGCGCTGCGGATCCTCGGCGGCGCGGCGCCGCTGGTGGCCCCGGGCGGGGTTCTGGTCGCGATCACGTGTTCGCTGGAACGCGAGGAAAACGAGGACGTCGTGTCGCGCTTTCTCGCCACCCATCCCGAGTTCTCGTGGGTGCGCCTCGAAGACGTCCTGGAAACGCCGCTGGCGAGTGGAATTTCCGGTCCCGGAACGTGGCGCGTGCCGACCGGCGGCGACCATGACGGCTTTTCTCTGAGCCTGCTCGCGAAGGCCCGGATTTAAAGGACTCTCGCGCCCTCCAACCCATTGACAGGCCACCGGCGTTGCCATATCGTTTCCGACGGTCACTTTCACACAATAAAACGAACTCATGGAGGGCGAGAGATGGCTGGCAAGGCTGACTTGGTGAATAGTATCGCGGACTCTGTGGAGGGGATCACCCGGCGGCAGGCGGCGGCGGCGTTCGAAGCGGTGTTCGGCGCGATCACCGATGCGCTCAAGGCGGGTGAGAGCGCCAAGGTGCCCGGTTTCGGCAGCTTCGCGGTGGCGCAGCGCGAAGCCCGCAAGGGCCGCAACCCCGCGACCGGTGCCTCGATCACGATCAAGGCGAGCAAGAGCATCCGGTTCAAGGTCGGCAAGGAGCTGAAAGAGGCTGTGAACGTCAAGAAGAGAGGCGCCAAGAAGTAACCGCCCGGCCCACCTCCGGTCCCGCTGGAACCCCGGTCCAATTTGATTGTGAAGCCCTGTGGCGCCCCCGCCGCCGCAGGGCTTTCGTGCTTCACCGGATCTGCCGGTACAGCCGCGCCAGGCGGTGCGGCGAGACGCCGCAGAAGAAGAGAAGCCAGATCAGCCAGTTCGTCGCGACGGTGCGGGCCACCCCTTGCTGCACGAAACGCCGGGCCGCGGTGGTCACCGGCGACGCGATGAGCGCGGTGCGCCCTTGGCGGCGCAGGCGCAGCGCGAAGTCGAGGTCTTCGAGGATCGGCCAGTCGCGATAACCGCCCAGGGCACGGAAGGCCTCGCGCGTCACGAAGTGCGCCTGATCGCCCAACGGGCAGCGGATCAGACGGGTCCGCGCGTTGATCAGCCGCTCCCCGAGACGCAGCCGCGCGCCGCCCGTATCGAAGCGCAGGAGGAACCCGCCTCCCACCGCGCCGCCGGCCACGGCCTCGCGGATGCGCTCGACGCCGTCCGGCGGCAGCCGCGTGTCGGCGTGCAGGAAGAGGAGGAGGGGCGCGTCCGTGGCCTCGGCTCCGCGCGTGAGCTGGCCGCCCCGCCCCGGCGGGCCGGTGACGATGCGGGCTCCGAGCTCGCGGGCCACGGCGATCGTGCCGTCCGTGCTGCCGCCGTCCGACACCACGACCTCGTCGGCGGCCGCCAGCGCCGCGGGCAGATCGCGGCGCAGCGCCGCCTCTTCGTTCAGGGTGGGGATCACGATGGCCAGGCGCATGGGGAGTGCTAGCATAGCGGGCTCCGGAGACTTGGAGAACGCCACCCCCATGAGCTCACAAGGTTCTTTCAGCCACCTCGATCCCCAGGGCAGCGCCCACATGGTGGACGTGTCGGACAAGCCGGTCACGCGCCGCGTCGCCGAGGCCTCCTGCCGCGTTCTGCTCTCCGCCCAGACGCTCATCCGGCTGGCCAACCTCCCCAAAGGGGACGCCTTCGCCGTCGCCCGGCTCGCCGGCATCCAGGGCGCGAAGCGGACGTCCGATCTGATTCCTCTGGCGCATCCGCTGCCGCTCGATCAGGTGGAGGTGGATCTGTACCCGATCCCCGAAGGGATCGAGATCCGCAGCCGCGTCGTGGCGACCGCGCGCACCGGCGCCGAGATGGAAGCGCTGACCGCCTGCTCGACCGCGGCGCTCGCCCTCTATGACATGGTCAAGGCCGTGGAGAAGGGGGTGACCATCACCGATCTCCGTCTCGAGACGAAGAGCGGCGGCCAGAGCGGGGGGTACCGCAGAGCATGACCCTCACCGGACTCGACCGCCTTCTCGCCGATCCCGCGCGCCTGCGCGGCCGGCGCTATGGCCTGCTGGCGCACGGCGCCTCGCTGACCCGCGACGCGCGGCCCATCCACCGGGCGCTCGCGGCGAGCCCGGCCGGACCGCCGGCCGCGCTGTTCGGGCCGGAGCACGGCTTCTACGGCGTCGAGCAGGACATGGTCGGCGCCGACGGAGGGGTCGATCCGTGGACCGGAGCGCCCCTCGTCTCGCTCTACGGCGACAGCGAGGAGACGCTCCGGCCCTGCCCGTGCGCCTTCTCCGCTCTCGACCTTCTGGTCATCGACTTGCAGGACGTGGGCTCGCGCTACTACACCTATGCCGCGACGGCGGTGTGGGCGGCCGAGGCGGCGCTCGCCGCCGGCTGTGAGGTCTGGGTGCTCGACCGGCCGAACCCGATCGGCGGCGACGAGGTCGAGGGCAACCTCCCGCAGCCCGGATACGAATCGTTCGTCAGCGCCTTCGATCTGCCGGTCCGCCACGGGCTGACCCTGGGCGAGCTGATCCGGCTCGAAGCGCGGCGCCGCGGCTGGGGGGCCGGCTGGGCGATCTGGAAGATGGAAGGATGGACGCGCTCCATGCCCTGGGAAGCGACCGGCCTCCCCTGGGTCGCCCCGTCGCCCAACATGCCGACGCTCCTGACGGCTCTCGTGTATCCCGGCGGCTGCCTGGTGGAGGCGACGGGACTGTCCGAGGGACGGGGCACGACGCGCCCCTTCCAGCTCACGGGCGCGCCGGGGCTCGATCCGGTCGCTCTCGCCGACGAGCTCACCCGCCGTGCCCTGCCGGGCGCCGCCTGGATCCCCACCTATTTCCGGCCGCAGTTTCAGAAGCACCGGGGCGAGCACTGCGGCGGCGTCGAGCTGGTGGTGACCGACGCGCAGGCGTTCCGCCCCTACCGCACCGGCGTCGAGCTCCTCGACGCGGTGTGCCGCCTCGCGCCCGAGGTCTTCACCTGGCGGGACGCGCCCTATGAGTTCGTGATCGACCGTCCCGCGATCGATCTCCTGGCCGGCGGACCGGACGCCCGCCGCGCGCTCGAAAGCGGCGAGGGATTGGCCGCCTGGATCGCCTCCTGGGCGGCCGACGAAGCGCGCTTCCGCGAGGAGCGGCGCGACGTCCTCCTCTATCCCGAGACGGCTGGGGCGGCGCGGTGACCCCGCCGCATCTGCTGCGCGTCACCGAGGGGCCGGAACGCTTCGCCCCGCTCGTCGCCGCCGTCCAGGCCCTGGACCTGCGCGTCGGCTGGCTGGACCTGGCCCCACCGCCCCCCGTTCCGGGAGATCTCGAAACGGCCGCCGGTCTCGGAGCGTTGCGCGCCGTCGCCGTGGGAGGGGGACGCGCCGTGGTGGTCAAGCCGCTCCGCGGGGAGCCCGTCCTGGGCGATCTGCTGCGCGAGCACTTCCGCGGCTGCGTCCTGGTTCTGGTCCGCGGCGGGATTGCCGCTCCGCTGCTGCAGGCGGACGGCGAGCGTTGGAGCGTGGCTGTGACCGGCGAAGCCGCGCGCGCCTTCACGAGCGCCGATCTCGCCGAGGCGCTGCGCAGCCCGCGGCCCCCCTGGGCCCCGCCGCTGCCGCCGCGGCCTCCCCGGCCGAAGAGGGTCAAGAAGACGAAGCAGGAGAAGAAGCGGGAGCGGATCGAGCGGCGGAAGAAGAAGCCCCGGGAGTGAGGGCCTACTCCGACCGCAACGCCACGCTAGGGCTCACCCCCGCCGCCGCGCGGGCCGGGAGATACGACGACAGCACGGAGACTCCCGCGAGGAGCGCCGTGATCACCACGAAGATCGCCGGGTCCGTGGCGCTGACGCCGAGCAGCAGGCTGGCCAGGAAGCGGGTGATCCCGAAGGCCATCGCGAGCCCCAGGCCGAGGCCGATCAGCGCGAGCACCATCCCCTCGCCGACCACGAGGCGCTCGATGTCGCGCGGCCGGGCTCCCAGGGCCATCCGCACCCCCATCTCGCGGGTGCGCTGCGAGACGGCGTAGCGGATCAGGCTGTAGAGCCCCACCGTCGCGAGCACCAGCGCCAGCGCTCCGAACGATCCCAGGAAGCTCGCGGCCAGCCGCTGGATGAACACCGAGATGCGCAGGTGCTCGCGCATCGTCTTGACCGCGGTCAGCGGCAGGTCGGCGTCCAGGGCCCGCACCTCGCGCCGCAGGGACTTGGTGAAGGCCGCCGGATCGCCCTTCGTGCGCAGGTGGAGCGTCATCTGCGACCGGTACGTCTGGAGCACCGGCAGATAGAAGTGGGTCTCCTGCGCCTCGCCGAGCTGCTCGTACTTGCCGTCCTTCGCGACGCCCACCACCGTGAACGCCCTCTGGCCGACGCGCACCGTGCCGCCGATCGGGTCGCGGCCAGGCCAGTAGCGGCGCGCCATGCTCTCGTTGACGATGATGGCGAGGGACGCTCCCGCGTCGTCGCGCGCCGTGAAGTCCCGCCCTGCGAGTAAAGGAATGCCGAGGGTGTGGAAGTAGTCCGGTCCCACGATGTGGAACTCGACCACCACCTCCTCCTGAGGCCCTGGCGTGTAACCGTCGATCTGGAGGCTTGTCGAGCTGGTGCCTCCGAAATCGAGTGGCACCGACGAGGCGAGGGAGGCGGACTCGACTCCGGGAAGAGCCGCGGCGCGGCGGAGGAGCTCGCGGTAGAAGATCTTTCCCCGCTCCTCGTCGTAGCCGCCGGGGAAGAGATCGACCGTGGCCAGCAGAACGTTGCGGGCCGAGAACCCGGGATCGATGTCCGAAGCCCGTCCGAGGCTGCGCACGAAGAGGCCCGCGGTGATCAGCAGCAGGCACGACAGCGTGATCTGCGCCACGACCAGACCGCTGCGCACGAACCCTTTCCTCCCGCCGGAGACCGCGCCGGCCTCGTCGCGGAGCGTCGAGGCGAGGTCCGGCGAGGTGGACTGGAGCGCCGGCGCCAGGCTGAACAGGACGCCGGTCGCGAGCGACAGGAGGGCGGCGAAGCCGAGGAGCCCGGCGTCGATCGGGAAGGCCGGGGCCACGGGCTCGTTGGTCACAGGGATGAACGCGAGCAGCAGGTGGCGCCCTGATGCGGCAAGGAGGAGACCGGCGGCGCCCGCCAGCACGGCGAGCAGCAACCCTTCGATGAGGAGCTGACGCACGATCAGGACGCGGCCCGCGCCGAGAGAGAGGCGGATCGCGATCTCCCGGCGCCGGCCGAGGGCTCGCACCAGCAGCAGGTTGCCCACGTTGGCGCAGGCGAGCAGCAGCACGAGCAGCGCCATCGAGCCGAGCACCACCATCACCGGCATGAGGAAGCCCGAGGCGCCCGTCGGCGACTTCCAGAACTGGAACAGCCTGAAACGGTAGCCGTCGTTGCTCTCCGGATAGCTGGCGTCGAGTCGGGAGGAGAAGGTATCGAAGGCCGCCTGGGCCTGCGCCTGGCTCACCCCCGGCTTCAGGCGGGCGAGGGCTTGCAGCCAGCGGCTGCCGCGGAGCGTGAGACGGTCGCCGCCGGGCGTGACGAGCGGCTGCATGGCGAGGGGGATGAAGAGGTCGATGCGCAGGGCGGCGATCGGCCCCTGGAACCGCGGAGCGGCGACGCCGATCACGGTGAACGCCTGGCGGTTGATCTGGAGCGTGCTGCCGACGATCCCCGGATCGCGATGGAACCGCCGCTGCCAGAAATCATCGGAGAGGACGACCACGGGGTGGGTGCCCGTGGTCGAGTCTTCGCCGGGGCGGAACGTCCGTCCCGCGGCGGCGCGCACGCCGAGCACGTCGAAGAAGTTGCCGGTGGCGACCAGCCCCCAGACCCGCTCCGGCCGCTCGCCGGACGTGAGGCTCATCGCCGCCATTTCGAACGCGGTGACCTCGGCGGGCAGACCGCTCTGCGCCAGGTCGCGGGCATCGGGGGCGGAGATGGAGCGCCAGTCGCCGCTCCGGGCCTGGCCGATCACCGGGCGGAGGCGGCCCTGGTCGGGCACGCCGGGGAGGGGCTCCCAGACGAGCCCGCGGATCCAGCTGAAGACGACCGTGGTGGCGCCGAGGCCGACCGCCAGGGTCAGCACGGCCACCAGCGTGAACGCCGGGCTTTTCACCAGCATCCGGGCGGCGAAGCGCAGATCGCGGAGGAGCGAGGTCATGGCGAGGTCTCCTTGTCGGTCCTCCCGCTCTTACGGAAGAGAGGTGGAAAAGGTTCCCGGGCGCGCGCGGACCGCTACAGATATCCCAGGGCCCGCAGCTTCTTTTCCACCTCGTGGGCCCGCCGCTGGGCCTCGCCGGAGGCCACCGGACCCTCGCGGCTCTCGATCCAGCGCAGGAGCGCCGCCTGGAGGCGCCGGGCCTCCGCGGGGCGTTGCGCGGAGAGATCGGTCCGCTCGCCGGGGTCGGCCGCGAGATCGAAGAGCTGCGCGCGGCCGGAGTCGAGATCGAAGGCCAGCTTGTCGGTTCCATCGCAGAGCGTGCGGGTCACTCCCTGGAGCGCCAGCGACGCCTGCCGGATCGGCCGGTCGCTCTCGATGACCGGCCGCAGGCTCGCGCCCTCGAAGCCGCGGCCTTCCGCGGAGAGGCCCAGATAATCGACGAGCGTCGGCACGACGTCGAGGTTCTCGACGAGGGCCTGGCGGCGCGCGCCCCGCTGGTCCGCGGGAGCGTCCGGGAGCCACAGCACGAGCGGCGTCCGGAGGAGCGTCTCGTAGGCGAGATTCCGGCAATGGCCGAAGTGGCCGTGATCGTACAGCTCCTCGCCATGGTCCGCGGCCAGCACGACGAGCGTCCGATCGAGGAGGCGCCGCTCGCGCAGGGTCTCCACGAGCGCCCCGAGCTGCTCGTCGAAGTAGGAGACCTCCTCGTCGTACAGGGCGGAGAGGTGGGCGAGGTTCTGGGGGGTGAGCCGGTATTGGGTGTCGCCGTCGTAGAGGCGGCGGGCGACGGGCCAGCCCTCCCCCCGGCGGGCCCAGCCGCTCACCCCCTGCGCGCGGGCCTGCCCGGCCGCCGGCGCGAACCGGCGCCGGTGCCCGGCCGGCGGCCGGTACGGCGCGTGGGGCTCCATGTAGTGGAGATAGAGATACCAGGGCTCGCGGAGGTCCTGGAGGAGCCCGAGAGCCTTCGCGTTGATGCAGTCGGCGTGCCTGGCGTGGCACGACTCGTCGAACGTGTCGATGCCGCGCCCGAAGCCGCCGGTGGGGTTCACCCGCGTCGGAGCATTGCGCACGATGGAGCTGGCCGAGACGGCGGCGGTGGAGTACCCCTGCTCCCGCAGGATCTCGGGCAGCGAGGGCACCCGCTTCGGGATGCCCATGACGGCGCCGGGGCCCAGGAAGACCGCCGGATGCCGCGAGGTGAGGAGGGAGTTGACGGAAGGATAGGTGCAGCCGGCCTGGCTCCGCGCGTTGGTGAAGACCACCGCCTCGCGGGCGAGGGCCTCGAGGTGCGGCGTGGTCGGCCGCGGATAGCCGTAGAGGCTCATGCGGTCGGCGCGCATCGTGTCCACCACCACGAAGAGCACGTTCCAGCGCCCGGTCTCCGGGCGCGCGCATGCGCCCAGCGCGCCGAGGAGGAGCAGAAGCGCACACCGCCCGGAGATCCTCATGCGCGCAAGATACACTAGGCTTTGATGGCGATACCCGAGACCTCCGCCCAGGATCTGGATGCAGTCCGCTCCGAGCTGCGGCGGCTGGGCTACCTCAATCACGGTTTCGGGCGCTTCCTCCTCCAGGACGCGCTCCGTCCCCGGCGCCCCTGGCCGACGCTGCTGCGGCTGACCCTCAAGGTGGGACTGCTGGCCGGGCTGCTGCTCGCCTTGCCTCTGGCCCTCGGTCTGGTGATCGCGAACGCGGCGGCCGAGCCGGGCCCGCTGGAGGTCTCCCTCGACACCCTCGCGCTCTTCCTTCATCTGTTCCTGCCGATCTCGGCGGCGGTCGCCCTGGGGTTTCTGGCCCTCTGCGGGATCGTGCTGGCGATCCTTCGCGTCTCGCACGTGCGGCGCATCGAGACGCTGTCGCTCGGCATCTCTCTCGCCGTGGGAGCGATCGGGCTGCTCCTGGCGATCCAGGGGCTGCGGGCGCTCCTCGCCGAGAGCCAGGTGCCGCTCCTCGTGGTCCTCGGGCTCGCCGCGCCGTTCGCCATCTATCTGCTGATCAAGCTCGTCGACCACGGCCTGCTCACCCTGGCGATCCGCTTCACGGACACGGCGCCGGCCGGCCGGCTCTTCTCGCGGCGCTGGCTCGGCCTGACGATCCTCGCCGCGGCCTTCGTGCTGACCTTGCCGGCGGTGCTCTCCTCGGCCCGCCGCGAGCCGCCGCCGGCACCGGCGGGGCTGCCGGTGGCGCCGGGGGACCGGGTGCTGCTGATCGGCATCGACGGCGTCCTCCCCGCGGAGCTGGAGTATCTGCTGGCTCTGGGGGATCTGCCCACGCTGTCGAGCCTCGTCCAGGGGGGGAGCCTGCTGAGCTATGCGCGCAAGGACGAGCCGCCCGCCTCGTTCTGGACCACCATCGCCACCGGCGTGCCCGGCCCGGACCACGGGGTGGCCGCGCTCGACAGCTTCCGCCCCCTCGGAGTACGCGCGCCGCTCGCCAGGAACGGCCCTCTGCGCGGCTGGTGGACCGGCGTCGAGGTGCCGCTCGGCCTCGCCGAGTACCGGCCGGTGCTCGCCAACCGGCGCGACGCGTACACCGTCTGGGAGCTCGCCTCCCGCGGCGGCGCGCCGGTCGTGGCGGTCAACTGGTGGGCCACCTTCCCGGCCGAGGAGGTCCCCGGCCTCGTCGTGGCGCATGGTGGCTGGCAGCTCCTCCAGGAGAAAGCCGAAGGCGCGGCGGCCCCGGCGTCCGCGGCTCCGCCCCTCGCGGCTCTCGCCCGGGCGGCGGCGCGGCCCGTGGGCGACGGCACCGAGGCGCGGCTGGCGGCGGCCCTGCGCCCGCAGGCGGCGTCCGCGGTGCTCCAGCGCGCCCTGATCCCCGACCGCTTCTACCGCCAGGTGTTCGAGCGCGAGATGGTGCGGCTGCCGCGCGCCGCGGCGCTCTACCTGCCCGCCCTCGACATCGCCGCGGACGGCTGGCAGGGAGGCGACGTGGCCTTCGCCGACCTCGTCCGCTCCGAGCTCCGCGCGGCCGACCTGCTCCTCGGCCGGACCCTTTCCGGGGTCGGAACCGTGGTCGTCGTGCTCGATCCGGGGCGCCGGCGTCACGCTGGAGGCGGCAGGATCGTCCTTTGGAGAAGAGGCAGTCGTTGCGGTGCCCTGTCGAGAGCCGCGGCTCTGGCCCCCGAGTCGGCCGCCTCGGCCCTGCTGCGCGCCCTGGGACTGCCCCAGAGCGAGGAGCTTCCGGCTCCTCCGGCCTCCTGTTCCTGGCCGGAGCCGCCGCTGGTGATCTCGGGGTATGGGGAGCGCAGAGAGCGGCCCGATCGGCCGGCGAAGGGGCCGGAAGGGCGTGAGTATCTGGAGAGCCTGCGCTCCCTCGGATATTTGTGAGCGCTGAATGATGTCCCGTTTTTTTTCCCTTGCTGCACTGCTGGGGAGGCCGGAGCCCGACGAGCGATGAGCGTTCCTTTAGAAACCCCGGTCGAGCCCAGGAGGCTCGCCTACCCCGACACTCCCCGGGTCGATCATCTCGACCTTCTGCACGGCGTGCCCGTCGCCGATCCCTACCGTTGGCTGGAGGACCTGGATTCCGCGGAGACCCGGGCCTGGGTCGCGGCCCAGAACCGGCTGACGGCGGAGGTCCTGGGCTCGCTGCCTGAACGCGAAGGCCTGCGGCGGCGCCTCGGCGAGCTGTGGGACTTCCCGCGCTGGAGCGCCCCTTTCCGGCAAGGCGAGCGCTATTTCTTCATCCGCCATGACGGGCTGCGCAATCAGAGCGTGCTCTACACGCAGGACCACCTGGACAGCGAGCCGCGGATCCTTCTGGATCCCAACCAGCTCTCCGGCGACGGCACCGTCGCGCTCGCGGCGTTCAACGTCAGCGAGGATGGCCGCTATCTGGCCTATGGCCTGACCAACGGCGGCTCGGACTGGCAGGAGTGGCGGGTCCGCGAGGTGGAGACCGGGCGCGATCTGTCCGACGTGCTGTCCTGGGTGAAGTTCTCCCAGTCCGCCTGGACCCACGACGCCTCCGGTTTCTTCTACTGCCGCTACGACGAGCCCCGTGAGGGGCGGCTCGACGGCGCCAACTTCTGGCAGAAGATCTACTACCACCGCCTGGGGACCGACCAGGCGGAGGACGTGCTCGTCCACCACGAGCCGAATGACCGGGAGATCGGGTTCATCCCCTATGTCAGCGACGACGGCCAGTACCTCCTGATCTTTGCCTGGAAGGGGACGGAGGACGAGAACGCCCTCTACTTCAAGGACCTGAGCGAGCCCGGCGCGCCGGTCCGCGATCTCCTGCCCGCCTTTGACGCGACCTACACCTATGTGGGGAGCGATGGGCCGGTCTTCTGGTTCCAGACCGACGCCGGCGCGCCGCGGGGGCGGTTGATCGCGGTCGACGTCCGGGACCCGGCGCCGGCGCGCTGGCGAGAGCTGATCCCGGAGACCGAGGAGACCTTGCAGGCGGTCACCGCCGTGGGGCGGCGGTTCGTGGCGCTCTACCTGAAGGACGCCTCGGCGCGGGTGCGGATCTTCGAGCGCGACGGCCGGTTCGTGCGCGAGCTGGAGCTGCCCGGCATGGGCGCGGTCTCCGGCTTCTGGGGGACGCGGAAGAGCTCCGAGACGTTCTACGTCTTCTGCAGCTACACCACCCCGGGGACGGCCTACCACTATGACGTGGAGACCGGGGAGAGCCGCCTGTTCGGCCAGCCGGAGGTCCGGTTCGACCCGAAGGCGTTCGAGACGCGGCAGGTCTTTTACGAGAGCCGGGACGGCGTCCGCGTCCCGATGTTCATCACCTGCAAGAAGGGGCTGCCGCTGGACGGCTCGCACCCGACCATCCTCTACGGCTACGGCGGCTTCAACACCTCGATGACGCCGGCCTTCTCCGTGCCGTACCTGGCGTGGATGGAGCGCGGCGGGATCTATGCCGTGGCGAACCTGCGCGGGGGCGGCGAGTACGGGGAGGAGTGGCATCTGGCCGGGACGCGGCGCAACAAGCAGAACACCTTCGACGATTTCATCGCGGCGGGGGAGTGGCTGATCGCCAACGGCTACACCTCCAACCAGCGGCTCGCCGTGGGGGGCCACAGCAACGGCGGCCTGCTCGCCGCAGCCGTGATGATCCAGCGGCCGGACCTGATGGGGGCGGCCCTGGTGGGCGTGGGGGTGCTCGACATGCTGCGCTTCCACAAGTTCACGATCGGCTGGGGCTGGGTGTCGGACTACGGCTCGCCGGACGATCCGGAGGACTTCAAGGTCCTCTACGGGTATTCGCCCTACCACAACGTGCGCCCGGAGGTCTCCTATCCGGCGGTGCTGATCACCACGGCGGACCACGACGACCGGGTGGTGCCGGCGCACAGCTTCAAGTTCGCGGCGGCGCTCCAGCACGCCCAGGCGGGCATGGAGCCGGTGCTGATCCGCATCGAGACGCGCGCCGGCCACGGCACCGGCAAGCCGGTGACCAAGCAGATCGGCGAAGCGGCGGACGAGCTGAGCTTCCTGTGGTCGACGCTGATGGGGGAGGGGTGACGAGGAAGGTCGCTTGGGCCCTCCTCCTGGCCCTCGCTCTCCCTCTCTATCCGCAATCTCCGCAGAGCCCGCCGCGGGTGGACCGGATCTCCGCGCGGGAGCGGGAGCTGGCCGGGTTGCGGGCGGAGATCGCGCGGCTCGAAGCGCGGCTCGGCGCGGCCCGGCGCCGCCAGAGCGGGCTCCAGGATGAGCTCGCGGCGGCGGACCTCGAATTGAAGCTCCAGGAGACGCGCCTCGCCGAGGCGATGACGGCCCGCGACCTGGCGTCGCGGCGGGCCGCGGCGAGCGAGATCGAGGTCGCGCGGCTCGAACGGGCCTTCCAGGATACCCGGCGCGATCTGCAAGGCCGCCTCGCCGCTCTCTACCGTCTCGGCCGCCAGGGATACCTGCGGCTCTTCCTCGCCCTCGATCCCGGCCGTCCGCTCCTCCCCTCCGTCCGCCTGGTCCGCTACCTGGCGCGGCGGGACCGCCGGTCCATGGACCGCTACCGCGCCGCCCGCGCCGACCTGGCGCGCGAGCGCGACCGCCTGGTGGCCGAGCGCGCCGAGAGCGAGCGGTGGATCG
>DATFPH010000007.1:0-2290 GCA_035264905.1 Thermoanaerobaculia bacterium | reverse complement strand
AATGGTGGGTCAGGCGATCGAGTAGTGCGGTAGTCATTTTGGCGTCACCAAACACGCTTGGCCATTCGCCGAAGGCTAGGTTGGTGGTGACGATGATCGAGGTACGCTCGTAAAGCCGGCTGACGAGGTGGAACAGGAGCTGGCCCCCTGATTGAGCGAAGGGCAGATAACCGAGTTCGTCGAGGACGATGAAGTCAAGGCGCGTCAGATGCTCAGCAAGACGGCCCTGCCGTCCATTGCGAGCCTCGGTCTCGAGCCGGTTGACGAGATCGACGACGTTGTAGAACCGGCCGCGAGAGCCGGAGCGGATGCAGCTTCGGGCAATCGCGATGGCAAGATGGCTTTTGCCGGTGCCGGTCCCGCCGACCAGCACGACGTTGCGTTGCTGAGCGATGAAGCCGCCGCCGGCCAAGTCGTTGACGAGCGTCTCATTGATTGGGGTGCCGTCGAACTCGAAGTCGTCGAGGTCCTTGGCGAGTGGCACCTTGGCAATGGTGAGCTGGTATTTGATTGAGCGCGCCTGCTTCTCGCTGACTTCGGCGTTGAGCAGATCGCCGACGATGCGCTGAGGCTCATGCTGACGTTTGACGGCGGTCGCCATGATCTCGTCGAAAGCAGCCTTCATGCCGTAGAGCTTGAGCTCGCCCATGAGATCGAAGAGCTGAGTGCGTTCCATCAGATGGTTCTCCTGAGGCTGTCGTAGCGGGCACAATCCGCGATGGGCGCGTGGCGCAGCCTCAGCGCGGCTGGCGTGAGGATGGTGATCGGCGGCCCGGGATCGCGCTGGCGGGCCAGGATGTTGAGAACGACGTCGGCCGAATGAACGCCTTGGGCGATCGCCTCGGCGCAGGCGAGTTCGACCGCGGGCAGCCCATCGGTGAGCACCGCGGTGAGGATGCCAACCATCTGGCGATTGCCATCGTCTGCGCCGGCGAGCTTGCGCCGCACGCGCTCCATCGCGGCCGGCAGCACCCAGTCCTTGAAGGGAGCGCCGTTGCGCAAGGCGCCGGGCTTGCGGGCGAGCACCGGTACGTAATGCCAGGGGTCGTAGACCGTCTCGCCGCGAGCAAACGAGCGGGAATGTTCGGCGACGATCCGTCCGTTTTGGCGGATCACGATGTGGGTGGCATAGGCATGAACTTCGACCGGACGCCCTACGGCGTTTGCCATCACCGAGTATTTGTTGTTGTCGAAGCGCACCAGGCAGGTCTTCGAGACCGACGCCGGCACTGCGTGGAAGCCGTCGAACCGACCGGCATAGGGAACAAGCTTCGGCCGCTCCGCCTCGAACACCTGCCAGATCGTCTGCTCACTCAGCTCCGGATGGCGATGCGCCTTGGCATAGGCAATGCACCGGTCGGTGAGCCAGGCATTCATCTCCTCGTAGCTCTTGAACCGCAGGCGCGGCGTGAAGAAGCGCTCGCGGACGAGCCCGACCTGATTCTCGACTTGGCCCTTCTCCCAGCCGGCTGCCGGCGTGCAGGCGACAGGATCGACGAGGTAATGGCTGCACATCTGCAGAAAGCGGCGATTGTAGAGACGATCCTTTCCAACAAAGACCGTCTCCACCGCCGTCTTCATGTTGTCATAGATGCCGCGCCCGCAGGTCCCCTTGAATAGCGCGAACGCCCGGTCATGGGCATCGAACACCATCTCCTGCGTCTCGCGCGGATAGGCGCGCACGAACAACATGCGGCTGTGGCAGAGCCGGACGTGGGCGACCTTCACGATTACCGTCGTGCCGTTCAGCAGCACGACCTCATGGCTCCAGTCGAACTGGTAGGCTTCCCCCGGCGCGAAGCTCAGCGGAACATACGCTGCCGCCGATGATTGCCCGCGCTCCTTGCTCCATCGTCGGGCGTAGCGCCGCACGGCATCGTAGCCGCCGTCATAGCCACGCTCTCGCAGCTCCTCGAAGACCCGGATCAGCGTCAACTGCTCGCGGGCGGATTTGGCCGCGTTGCCTGCTAGAAGGGTGTCGAGGTCTGCTGTCCAGCGGCCGAGCTTCGGTCGCGGCTGGATGTCTCGCTCGTACTCGAATGCAGTCTCTCCCGACCGCAATACCTTGCGGACCGTGTTCCGGGATACCTTCAGATCCCGGACAATCTCCTTGATCGTCTTGCCTTTGAGAAAATGCTCGCGCCGAATCCGGCCAATCGTCTCCACTGTCAGCATTCCCCCACCGCCCGCTTCGAATCAAAGCGAGCAGCGCATCAAGCCAATCAGGAGGGGGTCAATTTTGGACGCCGATCCCCTAGCTCAGGGGGTCAATTTTGCACGCCGAATAACA
>DATFPH010000006.1:0-20640 GCA_035264905.1 Thermoanaerobaculia bacterium | reverse complement strand
CGCCAGCTCACGCTGGGCGAGGCGGCAGGCCGCGGCCATCGTGAGGTCCGGGGGCGCCACCCACTGCGGGTTCCCTGCCGTCA
Organism: Thermoanaerobaculia bacterium; assembly: GCA_035264905.1. Taxonomy (GTDB): domain Bacteria; phylum Acidobacteriota; class Thermoanaerobaculia; order Multivoradales; family UBA5704; genus UBA5704. Next base: position 20,557 of record DATFPH010000006.1, on the reverse strand, counting down.
TGACCCTCCTTGAGCGGCGCGGCTCGCCACGATCTCGGCAAGCGCCTGCGCTCTCTGCGTCTCGTTCAGCTTGCCGTAGTGCCAGGTATGGGTGTTCTCCGCGAAGGACAGCCCTTTCCCCTTGACCGTCCGGGCCAAAAGCAGCGACGGCCTGCCCGCCGCGAACGGCACCGCGTGCAACGCCTGGGACAGCGCAGCGACGTCGTGACCGTCCACCTCCCGCACCTCCCAGTTGAAGGCGCGCCACTTCTCGGCGAACGGCTCCAGGGCCATGATCTTCTCGGTGGGGCCATCCTCCTGTACGCCGTTGCGGTCGACGATCGCCACCAGGTTGTCCAGCCGGTAGTGCGCGGCGGCCATCGCCGCCTCCCAGACCACCCCTTCCTGGCACTCGCCGTCACCCATCACCACGAAGACGCGATAATCGCGGCCGTCGTGCTTGCCGGCCAGGGCGAGTCCGTTGCCCACCGCCAGGCCATGGCCCAACGAACCGGTCGCGAGCTCGACGCCGGGGATGCTCTTCGTGGGGTGACCGGCCAGACGGCTCCCCATCTGCTTGTAGGAAGCGAGCTCGGCGACGGGAAAGAAGCCGCGCTCGGCGAGAGCGCCGTATAGAGCCGAGCTGGCGTGCCCCTTGCTGAAGATCAGATAGTCGCGCCCGTCGCTCTTGGGCTGCGCCGGATCGACCTGTAGGACGCCGTCGAAGTACAGCACCGTCAGGATTTCGACGACCGACATCGAGCCGCCGACGTGCGCCCCGGAATCGGCCGCCATGTTCACGATGTGACGGCGCAGGACGTCGGCCCTCTCCTGGAGGGTCTCCAGACGTTCGCCGGCCGCCGCGCCCCGAGCCAGACCGGGATCTCTCATGCGACCCTGAGCTCCTCCTCCCACGGCTCGCGGTAATCGAGCGCTCGGCCGTAGGCAACGAGCTCGTCGCGGTGGCGGAAAACCTTGTGAAAGGCTTCCAGGTAGAGGTCGAGATTGCGCCGCTCGAAAAAGCTCGCCATGCACAGGCGGTTGCCGATGAGGAGCGAGCTGCTCAGGACGTCCAACGTCTGCGGATAATCGTGGATGTCGTAGCGGATCTCCCGGCTGGCGTGCCCGCAGCCCCAGGGGCAGCCGCGCTGCTCCTGGAAGAGCCACTGGCCCGCCACCGGCCGGTTCTGGTACGTCTTGACCGGCACTCCTTCCGCCATCATGAAATCTTGCAAAGCCTTGCGGAACCTGCCGGCCGGCAGGTCGATGCCGGCGGCCTCGGGATCGACCCGGAAACGGAAGTGGTGATAGGCGTGCGTGCTCCCCTCGGGCACCAGCGGCGGCAGCAGGCCGGGGATTTCGGCCATGCCCTCCGAGAGATAGCGCGCCCCTTCCTGCACGCGGAAGGTGTTCTCGTCGAGGCGCTCGAGCTGGCTCAAGGTGAAGGCGGCCAGGACCGAGCTGAACCGGTAGTTCCAGGACATGGTGAAAACGTTGAACTCGCGCTCGCCGGATTCAGAAATGCGATCGCCGAACATCTTCAACTGATCGGCGCGGTTGCGCATCTCGGTGTCGTCGGTCGTCAGGAGGCCGCCCTCGCCTGCGGTCGGCAGGTTCTTGCCCGCCATGATGCTGCAGGCGCCGACGTCGCCGATCGAACCGACTTTTCGCCCTTTGTAGGTCGCTCCGGCCGCCTGGGAAAGATCTTCGATCACTTTGATGCCACGCGGCCGCGTGATCGCCAGGATTTCATCCATCGCGGCGGGGAGCCCGCTCAGATGGACGGCCATCACCGCCCGCGTCCGGTCGGTGATCCGCTCGGCGAGGCGCGCCGGATCGAGATTGAACGTCCGCGGATCGACGTCGACGAAGACCGGCAGCCCCTGGTGATGAACGATCGCCGCGGCCGAGGCCATAAAGGTCAAGGCCGGCACCACGACCTCATCGCCGGGCTCGACGCCGGCCGCCGCGACCGCACCGTGGAGCGCGGAGGTGCCGCTGTTGAATGCGATGCAGTAACGTGATCCTACATAATCCGCCCATGCCCGCTCGAGTGCCGGCACCGTTTCATTGTTGACCCAGGTGAGCTTGCCGGAGCGCAGAGTGGCGGTGACCGCCGCGATGTCTTCGTCGCTGACCAGCGGCCATTGTTCGTTGATTTCTCCGGGTGCCACCACCGGCTGGCCTCCCTCGATGGCAATCCGCGAGCCGCGGCCAAGATTCGCGTTGCCACGGTGGGTGTCTGCTGCCAGGTCGATCATTACCATAGAGTCTCCGGACTATTTTAAAGATCAATCATTATCAATCCAAATCGATCAAGCCATCCATCGGCAGCGAAGTCCTTGAGCCTTCATCACCGGTGATGGGCAAGGTCGATTTATGACTATAGTACGATGGCGCAGGAGGAACAACCTGCGCCCGCAGTTGTCATGATGAGTGGAGAGCCGACCGCGAAGGTTCGGGCCATTGCACACTCGGATTAATACGTCCGGGAAGTAAAAAAACGCGACATCTCAAGCGTTATCGGCCCTCCGGGCTCCCCTGCCCCACGGGGCAAGCGATGTGACCTTCGGCGGAATCGGCCTGCCCCGCGGCGGAAGCGATTCGACCCACAGCGGTTACGATCTGACCTTCGGCGGACGGCAGCCGGCCCGGGGAGCCCGCGATCTGCCCCGGGATGGAAGCGGTTCGACCTTCGACGGACATGCCCCGCCCCGGGGGGCGCGGCGGCGGACCCGCGGCGGGAGCGATCGGACCTTCGGTGGAGGCGTCCCGCGCCGCGGGTCGAGACCTTGGACCTTCGGGTCCACCGGCTCGACCTTCGGCTCGGGCTCCTCCACTTTCGGGTCAGACCGCGCCGAGCTCGGGTCAGATCGCTACCGGCTCGGGCCGGATCGCTTCCATTCCAGGTCCAGCCGCGCCGAGCTCAGGAAGGCCCTCTGGACCTTCGGATCCAACCGCGCCCGCCGCGGGTCCGATCGCATCCAGCCCGGGCCGGCTCGCTTCGATCTCGATCAGCTCAGTCCGTGTGCCGGTCGGGCTTCTTTCCGCCGATGTGCGCGGGCTTCGGGTACAACGCTTCAGGTGTGTCTTTCCTTCCCGGACCAGATCGATTCGTCCGGCAAGGTGGAGGTGGAAACTGCGCTCTTGAATGTTTAAATATTCGAGGTTTTCAGTCCTCGACGGCAGCGAGAACGCTCTCCAGAGACTCCACCAGATGGTCGAGGGCCGGCCTCTGGAGCCTCCCCGCGCCTCCCGGATGCAGACGTGCCAGCGCGGAGCGCTGTGCTCGCCCATCCTGGATCACTCGCGCCAGATGCTCCACGGTCGGCGCCTCGAACAGCATCGAGATCGGCACCTTGGCCCCCAGGACGTGCTCGAGGCGCGCCATCACCTGGACCGCCAGCAGCGAGTGGCCGCCCAGGTCGAAGAAATGACCGTTCGCCCCGACCCGTTCGACTCCGAGCACCTCGGCCCAGATGCCGGCGAGGACGTCTTCGACGGGCGTCCGCGGCGCCACATAGCTCTCCGCAGCTCTCTGCTGCTCGGGGGCCGGTAGAGCCTTGCGGTCCACTTTGCCGTTGGGCGTGAGCGGCAGCGTTTCCGCCGTCATGCCGGAGTGCGCCGTCAGCTCCGGCTCACGGGCATATCCATCCGCCAGGCAATCGCCCCCGATGTAGAGGTCGCCCGGAACACCGACCGGGCAGGGCGAGAGCCCCGCGTCCAGCACGTGATAGCGCGCGTTCTCGATCGGCCGGCCGTACGGGATGCTCGTCCAGGCCGAACCGACCCCTCGATCGGGAAGACGTTCGACCAGACCGTGGCCTCGGTGGCGCCGCCCAGAGAAATCACGCGGGCGCCGGGGAACCGCTCGTGAAGGCGACCGGGAAGAGAGATCGGGATCCAGTCGCCGCTCAGGAAGACCAGCCGCAGAGCCGCCGGCCGGGCCGGGTCCACAGAGGCGAGGAACGGCACCGTCTGCTCCAGGGCCGCGGGTGCCGAATCCCAGAAGGTAATCGGCTCGTCGGCCGCCGCGGTCAGCTCCGGCCGGCCGAGGTAACCGCGTGCCAGCCCCACGCCCCCCAGCAGCAGCTCCCCCGCCACACCGATCGGCACCGGCCGCAGGTCGCGGTCCATCACGTGCAGCCGCAGGTTGGAGATGGGGCGGCCGATGGGCACGACCGATCTCGGCGGCTCCGGCACGCACGGCCAGAAGCTCACGTCGACCGAAGCCTCGGTGGGACCATAGAGGTTGTGCAGCTCGGCGTGCGGCATCCGCACGAAGAACCGCCGCACCAGCTCCGGCGCCAGAGCCTCGCCGCTCGCCATTACCCGGCGCACCGAGGTCAGCACCTCCAGGCCCGGCGCCTCCAGGAACGCCTGCAGCATGGAGGGGACAAAGTGCAGAGTGGTGATCTTCTCGCGTGCGATGAGACCAGCCAGATAGGCCGGGTCCTTGTGCCCTTCCGGCCGCGCGAGCACCAGCCGCGCGCCCACCAGGAGGGGCCAGAAGAACTCCCACACCGACACGTCGAAGGTGAACGGAGTCTTCTGCAGCACCCGGTCCGCGGGCGTCAGGCCGTACGCCTCCTGCATCCAGAGCAGCCGGTTGACGATTCCCGCGTGCGGGCGCCGGCTTTCAGCGTGGCCAAAAGGGCGACGACCAGGTCGAGCGAGCGCTCCATCCGCACGCCCACCCGGTCCTCCGGCACGACCCCGAGACGGATCAGCCAGCCGGCCAGGGCCCCAGCGCGCTCTTCGAGCTCGCGATAGGTGAGCTCCTCCCCCTCGAAGGACGCCGCCACCAGCTCCGGCGTGCGCGCCGCCTGCTCCGCCACCAGCTCGTGCAGGGTGACACCGGTGCGGTAGGAGCGGGCGGTGTCGTTCCACTCCGCGAGCACCTGATGCCGCTCCCCCGCCAGGAGGAGCGCCACCTCGCCGAGCCGCGGATCGCCGTCCTCGGCGAAGGTGGTCAACAGACGGGCCAGACGCTCCAACAGCCGGACGGCGTCCGGTTCGCCAAACCGCGTCCCATCCCAGCGCAGGCTCAGCAGCAGCTCGCTGCCAGGCAGGATGATGACGTTGAGCGGATAGTTGGTCAGCGAGCTCGCCGCCTCCTCCACGATTTCCAGGCCGGGAAGCGGACGCGCCAGATCCTCCGGCAAGGCAAGGTTCTCGAACACCAAGATGTGATCGAACAGCGCCACACCGGGCGTTACATCGCTCCAGCGCTGCACATCGACGAGCGCTGCATGCTCATGGCGGCGCGCCTCCACTTGGTGCGCCTGGAGCGCGGCGAGCCAGGCCTGGAGCCGGAGCTCGGGCGTCACCTTCACCCGCACCGGCAGCGTGTTGAGGAACGGCCCGACGATCGCCTCGACGCCCGGCAGGTCCGCCGGACGGCCCGCCACCGTGGCGCCGAAGACCACGTCGTCCTGTCCGCTCTCCTGGCCGAGGAGGAGAGCCCAGCCGCCCTGCACCACCGTATTCAAGGTCAGCCGCCGTCGCCCGCGCCACCTCGCGCAACGCGGCGCTCACCGCCGCCGGCATCGCGAGATCCCGCCGCCGCGCGTCACCCCCGTCCGGCTCCTCCACCCGCCCCTCTCGCACGGCCAGGAAGGTGGGAACGGTGAACCCCGCGAGAGTCCGGCGCCAGAACGCTTCGGCCGCCGTGAGGTCCTGCCGTTGCAGCCAGCTCAGATAGTCCTGGAAACCCCGTGCCGGTGGAAGCTCCGGCGCGCGCCCCGCGGCGAACGCGGCGTACGAGCCCAGCAGCTCCCGCAGCACCTGCCCCTGCGACCATCCGTCGGACACCAGGTGGTGCTGGGTCCAGACAAACTGGTGCACGTCCTCCCCCAGCTCGAAGAGAGCCAGGCGCAGGAGCGGCGCCTCGGAAAGCTCGAACCCGCGCCGGCGGTCGGCCTCCAGCCAGGCCGCCAGCCGCTCGCGCTGCTCCGCCGCGCCGAGGCCGCGCCACGAGGCGCGCTCCACGGCCAGCCCGGCCTCCCGGAAGGCCACCTGTCGCGGCGTCTCCAGGTTCTCCCAGAAGAACGCCGTACGCAGGATGGAGTGCCGCGCGACGAGGGACCTCCAAGCCCGTTCGAATGCCGGAAGGTCGAGGCGGCCAGTCAACCGCAGGCTCATCTGGAGCACGTACACCCCTGAGCCCGGAGCCATCAAGCTGTGAAAGAGCATCGCCTGCTGCATCGGCGACAGCTCGTCAATCGTTTCAATACTCTTTGGATTCATCGTTTTTGGCTGCGCCGCTCACCGACTACGCCCGCGACGCGATCCTCGCGCTTCAGCTCACCGTCGCCTGTACTCCTCGCGACAGCAACGTTAATTCGTTTTTCCTGGAGTAGGTTTAGGTTGGTGCCGGAGACGGGACTCGAACCCGTATGCCCGTGAGGGCGGAAGATTTTAAGTCGGCTTCCGGCCAACACTCCCCAGACGTCACCAGACGATAAGCCTAGCAGAGGCAACGACTTTCGCCTGGCTCTCGCCCGTCGACGATCTGGCGAGATTTGGGGAGTGTTGGCCGGCACTGGTACAAAACTGGTACACGGCAGCAGGGCGTGTAAGCGGATAGAATCCTCTGGCGTACAGCTGGCTAGAGGCGTACTCCCTGGGTCGGCACCTCCAGTTGCTCGACGGCTATGAATCCGGCGTGAGGAGCGGCTGGTGATCCTGCACGAGGTGGAACGCCACGCCGCCCAGCCGAAAGAGACGCCACGGCGGTCCGGCAGGCAATCACCGAGGAGCACGAGGCCCTGGCCTGGGAGGTGGTGCTGGTGCCCATCGGAGGCGTGCCGCGCACGACCACGGCAAGGTGCAGCGGCGGGCCTGCCGCGACCTTTTTTCGGAGGTTAAAACTTCCCTCCTCGGTTGTACCAGCCCGAGCGGGACTGGCTCAGCAGTGCTCCTGCCCTTCGAGTGGCTTGGGCCGTGGAGCCTCGCTTGGGTTACGCCATTCACATGGTTTTGGGAACTTCTGGGGCTGAGAGGATCGCCTTCCAGAGCTCGACGCGGTTCCATTCCTGCAGCGGGCGGCCGTCGATGAAGATGCCGGGCGTGCCCTTCACCTTTGCGTCCATGGCGCGCTGGACGTCCTCCGAGATGCGGTCGAGATGCTTCTTCTGCGCCACCCGCTCGGCGACGGCCGCCCCGTCCAGGCCGGCGCTCGCCGCCAGATCCGCCCAGCGCCCTGCCGCGACGTCCGCCTGCCGTTCAAAGAGGACGTCGTGCATCTTCCAGAAGGCCTCGATTCCGCCAAGCTCCCGGGCCGCCTCCGCGGCGTGGGCCGCCTCGCAGGCGTTGGGATGGAAGGTCTTCGATATCTGCGGGTTGCATTCGTTGTCGAGCGGCAGGTGCTTGTAGACCAGACGCAGGCGGTCGCCGTACAGGGGCTGGATCTCGGTCTTGTAGAAGCCGGCGAACCGCAGGCAGGCCGGGCACTGGAAGTCGCTGAACACCACGATCGTGTGGGGCGCCGCGGCGTTGCCCCGCACCGGATCGTCGGCACGCAGAGGGATCGACAGCGGAGGATTGCGGACGTGGAGATACCGCATCAGGTCCGTGTCATTGCGGAACTGCGCGGCCTCGGCAAAGAGATAGTGGACCGTGAGCCACCTCTCCCAGAAGGCGCCCATGGCGACGATCAGCAGCAGGAGCGCGAGCGCGAGGCGCGCCGGCGGCCACGCCGCCTCGCCGGCCACGCGGGGGCCGCGCGGCAAGAGCTTCCAGGCGAGCCCGAGCAGAATGAAGTTGAGGACGTGCGTGGAAACGCACCACCCGCACACCGAGCCGAGCTGGAGGAGCATCACTCCGAGCAGGAACAGGGAGAAGAGAGCGCCCAGGATCTGCAGCAGGAAGATGGGCATGAACCAGGCGCGGCCGGCCCGGTTGGGGCGCCCGGCCAGCAGGTACCAGAAGGCGATGGCGCTGAAGTAGACCAGCCCGACGAGCGCGGTGGGGATCCCCCGGGGCAACATGGACCATGGGCTCTTCAGGACCTGGTCGCAACCGCCGCCGGTCATCTCACAGACCGTGCGGAAGACCGCCGACCCTCCCTGGCCGCCGGGCATGCTGTACCGGGTCAGATTCAGGCTGATCCAGGCGCCGATCAGGGCCAGGACCACCAATGCGATCACACGCTTGTCACGCCCTGATGCCGGCCTGGGCCGGATGCTCTCTCGCTGTTCATCCATGCCAAAACCCTCGCCCCGAAATGTGGCGCGGATGGTAGCACATCCTCCACGGAGCCCCCGGGGCGCCGAGGAGTTGACGGCAGTCAGCAAACTTTGTATACACGACGGGCTATTTCTGTCTCCCCTGCAGGATCCACACCGGAGGATGGCTTGAGCGAGACTGACGAGGGCATGGGACCGTTGAGATCCCTGGTGGCGCTCCTCCATCGCCGGGCGGTGGAGAGTCCGGACCGCGGCTATACCTATCTCGCCCAGGGAGAGGAGGCCGCGGCGCGGCTCTCCTATGCCGGCCTGGACCGGCGTGCCCGCGCCATTGCCGCGGCGCTGACCCGTGCGGTCCCTCCGGGCGAGCGGACGCTCCTGCTCTATCCGCCCGGTCTGGACTTCGTGGCGGCCTTCTTCGGCTGCCTGTACGCGGGGGTGATCGCCGTTCCCGCCTACCCGCCACACAGCCGGCGCCCGGACCCGCGGCTCTCCGGCATCGCGGCCGACTGCCGACCCCGCGCGGTGCTGACCACCGCCGCGCTGCTCGCCCGGAGCGAGGCGATCGCCGCGCAGGTCCCCGAGCTCGCGCCCGCGGTTTGGCTCGATACGGAGACGCTCGACACGGAACCGCTCGGCGAGGAAGACAGGGATGCGGACTGGATCGCACGCCCGGACGACATCGCCTTCCTCCAGTACACCTCCGGCTCCACCGGCACGCCCAAGGGCGTCATGGTCAGCCACGCCAACCTCCTGCACAACCTGGAGAGCATCCGCCGCGCCTTCGGCCAGACGGCGGAGTCGGTGGTCGTGGGGTGGTTGCCGCTCTTCCATGACATGGGGCTGATCGGCAACGTGCTGCAGCCCTGCTATGTCGGGTCCGACTGCGTGCTCATGCCTCCGGCGGCGTTCCTGCAGAAGCCCGCGCGCTGGCTGCAGGCGATTCAGCGCTTCCGGGGGACCACCAGCGGCGGCCCCAATTTCGCCTACGACCTGTGCGTCCGCAGCATCGGCCCAGAGGCGCGGGAAGGGCTCGATCTGTCGTCGTGGAGCGTGGCGTTCAATGGCGCCGAGCCGGTGCGCCGGGTCACGCTCGACCGCTTCGCCGAGGCGTTCGCCCCCTCTGGCTTCCGCCGCGAGGCCTTCGTCCCCTCCTATGGCCTGGCCGAGGCCTCGCTCCTCGTCACCGCGGGTGGTGCCGCGGGAGGGGTCTCGGAGGGGCCGGGCGTCAGTTGCGGCACCCTTCCAGACGACGAGGAGGTCCGCATCGTCGATCCGGAGTCGGGCCGCGCCTGTGCCGGTGACGAGACCGGGGAGATCTGGGTCTCCGGGCCGAGCGTGGCCGCGGGCTACTGGAACCGGCCCGCGGAGACGCGCGAGACGTTCGGAGCGGTGGCGGAGGACGGCGGCGGGCCGTTCCTGCGCACCGGTGATCTCGGCTTCGTGCGCGATGGCGAGCTGTTCATCACCGGCCGGCTCAAAGACCTGATCATCCTGCGCGGGCGCAATCTCTACCCACAGGATCTGGAGCTGACGGCGGAGCAGTCGCATCCGGCCCTGCGCCCCGGCAGCGGCGCGGCGTTCTCGGTCGAAGCTGACGGCGAGGAGCGCCTCGTCTTGGTCCACGAGGTCGAGCGCCGGTTCCCGGCCGGCGATCTGGCTGGTGTCGGGGAGGCGGTCCGGCGCGCGGTGGCCGACGAGCACGGGGTGCCGGTCGCGGATGTAGTCCTGCTGTGCGCGGGGACGATCCCCAAGACCTCCAGCGGCAAGATCCGCCGCCGCGAGTGCCGAAATCTCTATCTCGGCAACAGCCTGGAGGCGCTCTACCGCACCTCCATGGCGCCGGCTGGCCCAGGGCGGCAGCTCACCCGCGTCGATCTGCTCGCTCTCGATCCGCCGGAACGGAGTGCCGCGCTCACCGCCTGGCTGCGCAAGGAGATCGCCCGCCGCGCCGGGGTGGCCGCGGAGCGGATCGAGCCGGAGACGGTACTTGCCGCGGCCGGGCTGGATTCCCTGGGCCTGTTCGATCTCCAGGCGCGACTGGAAGTAGACCTGGGGCTCGCGCCGGCGCCTGCCTCCCTGGCCGAGCTGTCGCTCGCGGAGTTGCGGGACCGCCTCCTCGACGGTCTGGCGGCCGAGCCGGAGGACGGACGCGCCGGCCTGCCGCCGCTCGTCCGCGGCGAGATCCTTGGCGAGCACCCCCTCTCTCCGGGCCAGGAGGCGCTCTGGTATCTGGAGCAGTCGATCCCCACCGAAGGGGTGTTCCACATCGCCGCCGCCGCCCGGCTCGGGGCCGAGATGGACGCCGCCGCCCTGCTCCGTGCGGCCGAGGCGCTCACTGCGCGCCACCCGGCCCTGCGCACCACCTTCTCGGACCTCGGCCAGCGGGTCCACGCCAGCCTGCCTCCCGATCTGGACGAGGTGGACGCGACGGCCTGGAGCGCGGCGGAGCTCGACGCGGCTCTGCGGCGCGAGGCGCGGCGGCGGTTCGACCTGGCGCAGGGATCGCCTCTGCGCCTCCGGCTCTTCACGCGTCTCGGCGGCGAGCGGGTCCTGCTGCTGGTCCTCCATCATCTGGCCGGAGATTTCTGGTCGCTGGCCGTGTTGCTGCGCGACTGGGCGCTCCTGTATGACCCTCACCCCCTGACCCCCTCTCCCACCCGCACTCACGCCCTCCCGGGAGAGGGGGAACCTGCGAAGCTCTCGGACCTGCCTGCCGCGTACACCGATTTCGTCCGCTGGCAGCGCGCCCTGCTCGCCGGGCCGGCCGGGGAACGCCTCGAGAGCTTCTGGCTCGACCGCCTGCACGGCGCGCCGCTCATCCTCGACCTGCCGACGGACCGGCCGCGCCCGCTGGCCGCCGCCCATGCCGGCGCCCTGCTCGGCCTGCGGCTCGACCCCGAGGAAACCGGACGGCTTCGCGAGCTGGCCCGCGCCCACGGGGCCACCCTGTTCGCAACGCTCCTGGCCGCCTTCCAGACTTTGCTCGGACGCCTGACGGGCCAGGATGATCTCCTGGTCGGCGCCCCGACCACCGGGCGGCGCGACCGCGATTTCGACGGGGTCGTCGGGTACTTCGTCAACCCGCTCGTGCTGAGGGCCGAGCTGGCCGGCGATCCGCCGTTCTCGGGGCTTCTGGCGACCTCCCGCCAGACCTTGGCCGAGGCCCTGGAGCACCGCGACCTGCCGTTCCCGCAGCTCGCCCGGCGGTTGCGGCCGGCGCGCGATCCCGCCCGGCCGCCGGTCTTCCAGGTCCAGCTCGTGTTCCAACAGGCCGCACCGTCGCAGACGCCGGGCCTAGCCGCCTTCGCCGTGGGGGAGGCGGGGGCGTGCATCGATCTGGAAGGGCTCGCCCTCGAATCGCTCCGGCTCGACCCCGGCACTGCCCAGCTCGACCTGACCCTCTTCGCCGCCGAGGCCGGAGGCGCTCTGGTGCTCTCGTGCGAGCACGACACCGCCCTGTTCGACGGGGTAACAATCGGGCGCTGGCTCGGGCACCTGCGGACCCTGCTCGCCGCGGTGGCCGAAAGCCCGGAAACGCGGCTCGGCGAGCTGCCGCTCCTCACTGGAGCCGAGCGGCATCAGCTCCTCCGGGAATGGAGCGACACCGGACCGATGCCGATCCCCGGAGCCTGCCTGCACGAGCTGTTCGAGGCGCAGGCTCGGCGGACGCCGGAGGCCGTGGCCCTGATCGACGGCACACGCGAGATCCTCTACAGCGAGTTGAACGAGGCCGCCGGCCGGCTGGCGGCGGATCTTCGCCGGCGCGGCGCAGGGCCGGAGGTGGTGGTCGGCGTCGGCCTGGAGCGCTCGGCCGAGATGGTGATCGCGCTGCTCGCCATCCTCAAGGCGGGGGCGGCCTACCTGCCGCTCGATCCTCAACTGCCGCCGGCGCGCCGCGACGCCCTGATCGCTGGCGCGCGGGTCTCGGTGGTGGTTGGACCCTCACCCCCTGGCCCCCTCTCCCACACGCACTCACACCCGCCCGGGAGAGGGGGAACCCCCTCCCCCGAAAACCTCGCCTATGTCCTCTTCACCTCCGGCTCAACGGGAACGCCCAAAGGCGTCGCCATCACCCATCGCAGCGCGGTCGAGATGGTGCTCTGGGCGGGCGCTGTGTACTCGACGGAGGAGCTGTCGGGGGTGCTTGCGGCCACCGCGCTGAGCTTCGACCTGTCGGTGTTCGAAATCTTCGTCCCCCTCTCCTATGGGGGCACGGTGATCCTGGCGCAGAACGCCCTGGAGCTGCCGGATCTTCCTACCAGTGGGCGGGTGACCCTGGTGAACACCGTCCCCTCGGCGATGGCCGAGCTGGTGCGAACGGGGAATCTCGGCGCGTCGGTCCGCACGGTGAACCTGGCCGGAGAGCCTCTGCCGCGCTCCCTGGTCGACCGGATCTATGCGACGGGGACGGTTGAGCGGGTCTGGAACCTCTACGGTCCTTCCGAGGACACGACGTATTCGACCTTCTCGCGTGTAGCCCGGGATGGCTCCGCGGCACCGGGCATCGGCCGACCGATCAAGGCCACGAAGGCCTGGGTGCTGGCCGGCCCCGCGCCGGGTCACCCGGTGCCGGTGGGCGTCGCAGGCGAGCTGTACCTCGGTGGCGCGGGCTTGGCGCGGGGGTACCTGCACCGTCCCGACTGGACGGCCGAGCGCTTCCTCCCGGATCTGTTTGCCAACGAGCCCGGCGCCCGCCTCTACCGCACCGGCGACCTGGTGCGATGGACCGCCGCGGGAGAGCTCGACTTCCTCGGCCGCATCGACCACCAGGTGAAGATCCGCGGCTTCCGCATCGAGCTGGGCGAGATCGAGGCGGCGCTTGTGTCGCTGCCGGGAGTCCGCGAGGCGGTCGTGGCCGTCCGCGAGAACCGGCTGGCTGCCTATGTGCTGGGGGACGTCCCGGCTGACTTGCTGCGTCAGGGGCTGCGGGAACGGCTACCGGCCTACATGGTGCCGGCTACCTGGGTGGCGCTCCCGGCGCTCCCCCGCACCTCCAGCGGCAAGGTGGACCGCGCCGCCCTGCCGGCTCCGGATCTCCCGCGGCCGGAGCGCGAGCCCACGGCACCGCGCACCCCCGAGGAGGAGATCCTCGCCAGCCTCTGGGCGGAGGTTCTGCGCCTGCCGCGGGTCGGGGTGCACGACAACTTCTTCGAGCTCGGCGGCGACTCGATCCTCTCCCTCCAGATCGTGTCCCGGGCGCGCCAGGCCGGCCTGCACCTCACTCCGCGGCAGCTCTTCGAGTACCAGACCGTGGCCGAGCTCGCCAGCCATGCGGCAGCGGCCGATTCTGCCGGCGCCCTCCGCTCCGCGCAGGGGCCGGTGACGGGGGAGGTGCCCCTCACCCCGATCCAGCGCTGGTTCTTGGCGCAGGACTTCGCGGACCTCCACCACTTCAACCAAGCCCTCCGGCTGGAGCCCGCAGAGCCCCTCGATCCTGCCACCCTGGAGCGCGCCCTGGCCGCCGTGGTGGCGCACCACGACGCCTTGCGCCTGCGCTTCCGCCGCGAGGAGAGTGGCTGGCGGCAGGAGAACGCCGCGGCCAAGCCGGTCACGCCCTTCCACCGCATCGACCTCGCGGGCCTGCCGGAGCCGCGCCGCCGGGAGATCCGGGAAGAAGCCGCCGCGGCCCTGCAGACCGGTTTCGATCTGGCCGCCGGGCCGCTCACCCGCCTCGCGCTTTTTGAGACCGGCGATGCGCCGGGGGAGCTGCTCTGGGTGGCCCACCACCTGGTGGTGGACGCCGTCTCCTGGCGCGTGCTGCTGGAAGATCTGGAAGCGGCCTGCCGCGGGGCCGGCCTGCCGCCCAAGACCACGGCCTATCGCGACTACGCCCTCCGCCTCGCCGGCCAGGCTACGCCGGAGGAGCCGGCTGAGGAGCCAGTGCTCCGCCTGCCGGTGGACTTTGCCGGTCACCTGGAAAACACCGTGGGCCACGAGGCCACAGTCTCCTTTGCGCTCACCGCGGAGGAGACCGCGGACCTCCTCCAGACTCTTCCCGCGGTCTACCACAACCGCATCGACGAGGCGCTGCTGAGCGCCCTGGCTCGGGCTTCTGCCTGCTGGACCGGCTCGCCCCGCCTGCGGGTGGACCTCGAAGGACACGGCCGCCAGCCGCTGTGGGACGACATCGATCTCTCGCGCACCGTGGGCTGGTTCACCACGATCCACCCGGTGATCCTGGAGGCGGGGGACGCCGGTCCGGGCCAAGCCCTGATCCAGGCCCGGGATCTGGGCGGCCTCCGGGGCACGGGGGCCGCCACCGCGTCGGAAATCGTCTTCAACTACCTGGGGCAGCTCGACGCGGGCTCCGGCGGGCTGTTCCGCCCTTCCCTGGCGCCGGCCGGCTCCACCCGCAGCCCGCGCGCCCGCCGCCCGCATCTGCTGGAGGTCACCGGCCGGATCAGCGGCGGGCAGCTCCACATCGACCTGGCCTACAGCTCCCGGGTTCACCGGCGGGAGACCGCCGAGCGCCTGGCCGCGGCCTATGCCGGCGCGCTGCGCGAGCTGATCCGCCACGGCTGGACCCGCCACCTCGCCCTGAAGGACTATGCCGAGGCCTACCCGCTGGCGCCGCTCCAGGAAGGGCTCCTGCTCCACAGCCGGATGGCGCCGGCTTCCGGGGTCTACGTCAACCAGGTCTCCTGCACGCTGCCGGAGGACCTCGATCCCAGGCGTTTCCGCCGGGCTTGGGAGACGCTGGTGGAGCGCCACGCCGTGCTGCGCACCGCCATCCTCTGGGACGGGCTCGACGAGCCGCTCCAGGCCGTCCAGAGGAGTGTCCCCCTCCCCTGGCAGGAGCTGGACTGGCGCGGCCTCCCTGCGGACGAGCAGCGGCGCCGCTTTGGCGAGCTGCGCCACCGCGAGCGGCACACTCCGCTGCCTCCGGACCGGGCGCCGCTGCTGCGCTTCGCGCTGCTCCGCCTCGACGGCAAATTCGGCTTCGTCTGGACCTTCCACCACCTGCTGCTGGACGGTTGGTCGGTGCAGCTCCTGGTTGGGGAGCTGGGCTTGGCCTACACAGCTCTCGGGGAGGGGAGGGAGCCGGCGCTGCCGCCGGTCCGCCCCTTCCGCGATGCCATCGCCTGGCTCCGCGGCCAGGATCTGTCGCAGGCCGAGCAGTTCTGGCGCCGGGAGCTGGCGGGCTTCACCGCGGCGACATCCCTGAGCCTCCCCGCCGGGACCGAGGACGGCTCTGCCGAGCTGATGAGCGGGCTCTCCCGCGCGGTGACCGCGGATCTGCAGGCCTGGGCCGCACGGCACAGGCTGACCCTCCAGGCCGTCACCCTCGGTGCCTGGGCCGCGCTCCTCGGCCGCTACAGCGGTGAGGAGGACGTGGTCTTCGGCAGCGTGGTCTCCGGCCGCCCGGCCACCCTGTCCGGTGTCGAGAGCATGGTCGGCCTGTTCATCAACACCGTGCCGGTGCGGGTGCGGGTGCGCAGCGGCGAGCTTCTGGCCCCCTGGCTGCAGGAGATCCAGGAGCGCCGGCTCGCCCTGAACGACTTCGAGCACACGCCGCTCGCCCGGATCCAGCGCTGGAGCGAGGTACCTGCGGGCGCGCCGCTTTTCGAGACGCTCCACGTCTTCGAGAACTACCCCATCGTAGACGCCGGAGGGCTGCACATCGTCGACCTGCGCAGCGACGAGGCCACCCACTACCCCGTCACCCTGGCGCTGACCGGGGGAGACCAGATCACCCTGCGGCTGACGGTCGATCGCGCCCGCATCGAGGAGACCGCGGCGCTACGCCTGCTCCATCACCTCACCCTGCTGCTCTCCGGAATGGCCGCGGCGCGGGAGAGCCGGCTCGGCGAGATCCCGCTGCTCTCCGAGAGCGAGCGCCACCACCTCTGGGCCGAGTGGAACGATACCGCCCTCCCGGAAGCGCCAGGAGTGGTGGAGCTGTTCGAGGCGCAGGCGCGCCGCACGCCGGAAGCGGTGGCCGTAGCGCTCGCCGGGGACGAGGAGGCGGGGCTCACCTACCGCGAGCTCGCCCGCCGGGCGGACGGCCTCGCCCGGCACCTGCGCTCCCTCGGGGTCGGGCCGGAGGTGCCGGTGGGACTGTGTGTCGAGCACATCCCGGAGCTGGCGGTGGCGGTGCTGGGGATCTTCAAGTCTGGAGGCGCTCTCCTGGCTCTGGACCCCGCCCATCCGCCGGCACGGCGGGCGTTTTTGCTGGAAGATGCGGGGGTACGGGTGGTGGTGACGCAGGAGGACCTCACCCTTCCCCCGGGAGAGGGGGCGCCACCTCCCCCTGCTTCCGGCGATCTCGCCTACCTGATCTACACGTCCGGCACCACCGGCCAGCCCAAGGCGGTGCAGGTGGAGCACGGCATGCTCGCGGCCACTCTGGCTTCGACGCGGGAGCGGTTCGGATTCGCGGCCGGGGACCGCATGCCATGCCTGGCGCTCCCCACGTTCGACATCTCCCTTTTTGAGCTGCTGTCGCCGTTGCTGACCGGTGGCACGGCGGTGCTCTTTCCCTTGCGGCCGACGCTCGACGTGGAGCGCCTGGTCGACCGGCTGGGGGAGCTGACGTGCCTGCATGCCGTGCCGGCGCTGATGCGGCAGATCGTTGACTCGTTCCGGCGCCGCAGGCTTTCGGGCGAGAGGATGCGCCGGGTCTTCGTGGGCGGCGACGTGGTGCCGGCCGAGCTGCTGGAGGATCTGCGGGAGACCTTTCCGGCCGCCGAGGTGTGGGTCCTCTACGGGCCGACCGAGGGGACCATCCTCTGCGCCGCGCACCCGGTGCCGCCGCCCCCCGCGCCGGCCCGCTCGCTGTTGGGGCGGCCGCTCGCCGGCGCCGTGCTCCACGTCTGTAGCACCGACGGAGAGCTGCTGCCGGTGGGAGTGACGGGCGAGCTCTGGATCGGCGGCACCGGGGTCACCCGTGGCTATCTGGGCCGGGAAGAGCTGACCGCGGAACGGTACGTCCGGCGCGGTAGCGAGCGATTCTACCGCACGGGCGACCGCGTCCGGCGGATGGCCGACGGCACCCTGGAGTTCCTCGGCCGTCTCGACCAGCAGGTCAAGGTGCGCGGCGTGCGCATTGAGCCGGGGGAAATCGAGGCGGCTCTCGCGACGTTGCCCGGCGTCCGCGAGGCGGTCGTGGTGGCCCGGGAGGATCGATCCGGCCTGGTCGCCTATGTGGCTGGCGATGCCGCGGCCGAGGATCTGCGCAGGGCGTTGCGAGAGCGGCTGCCGGAGCACATGGTGCCAGCCGCTTTCATGACGTTGGCCGCTCTCCCCCTTACGCCGAACCGCAAGGTGGACCGCAAGGCCTTGCCGGCTCCGGAATGGCAAGGGTCCGAAGCGCAATATCAGACTCCACGGACGCCGGTCGAAGAGGTCCTCGCCGGACTCTGGGCCGAGATCCTCGGTCTCGAACGGGTCGGGGCGAACGATCACTTCTTCGAGCTGGGCGGCCATTCGCTGCTCGCGACACGGGTGATGTCGCGCTTGCGGGATGCCTTTGGGGTCGAGCTGCCGCTGCGCGACCTTTTCGAAGCCCCGGTGCTGGCGGACCTCGCCACGCGGATCGAGGCGGCGCTGCGATCCGGCGCGATGCGGCTCCAGCCGCCCATCGTCCCGGCGCCCCGGGAGAAGACCCTGCCCCTCTCCTTTGCCCAGCAGCGCCTCTGGCTCCTCGACCAGCTGGAGCCAGGCCGGCCGCTCTACAACATGCCGGCGGCGCTGCGCATCCAGGGACCGCTGGACGCCAGGGTGCTGGCCCTCTGCTTCGGGGAGATCCTGCGCCGTCACGAGGCTCTGCGCACGGTCTTCCCCGAGCGGGACGGCTCGCCGGTGCAGGTGATCCAGCCGCCAGCTCCCTTCGCGCTCGCCGTGGTGGACCTGTCGGGGCTGCCGGAGGAGCATCGCGAGGCGATGGCCCTTACCCTGGCCGCCGACGAGGCCGGCCGGCCGTTCGATCTCGATGGTCTTCGACGGGGCCCGCTGCTGCGCGGCCTGCTGCTGCGGCTCGCGAAGGAGGACCACCTCGCCGCGCTGACCCTGCACCACATCGTCAGCGACGGCTGGTCGATGGGGATCCTGGTCCGCGAGGTCACCGCTCTCTACACGGCGTTCGCCGCAGGCAGGCCCTCCCCCCTGGCCGAGCTGCCGGTGCAATACGCCGATTTTGCGGCCTGGCAACGTTCCTGGCTCCGCGGCGAGGCCCTGGAGAGCGAAATCTCCTATTGGCGGCGGCAGCTTGCGGGCCTGCCGCCGCTGCTCGATCTACCGGCCGACCGCCCCCGGCCCGCGGTGCAGAGCTACCGCGGCGCCACCCGGCCCGTGCGGCTGCCAAGCGGGCTCACCCGGCAGATCGAAACCCTGGGCCGGCGCGAGGGAGCGACGCTCTTCATGGTGCTGCTGGCAGGATTCCAGGCCCTGCTCGCGCGCTCCAGCGGACAGCAGGATCTCGCGGTGGGCACACCGGTCGCCGGGCGCAACCGGGTGGAGATCGAGGGGCTGATCGGGTTCTTCGTCAACACTCTGGTGCTGCGCGGCGATCTGAGCCGTGAGCCCACCTTCCGGGAGCTCCTCGGCCGGACCCGGGAGACCGCGCTGGCCGCCCATACGCACCAGGACGTACCATTCGAGAAGCTCGTCCAGGAGCTGGCGCCGGAGCGCAGCCTCGCCCACGCCCCCCTGTTCCAAGTGATGCTCGCCCTGCAAAATGCCGCGGCCGCAAGCCTGGAGATCCCGGGTCTGCACCTGCGGCTGGTGAACGGGGCGGCCCCGACGGCCCGGTTCGATCTCCTGCTCAGCCTCGAAGAGCACGGCGGCGGACTGACCGGCGGCATCGAATACGCCAGCGATCTGTTCGACGCCACGACCATCGACCGCCTGATGGGGCACCTCGAACGCCTGCTGGCGGCGGCGGTTGCGACACCCGACCTGCCGGCCTTCTCACTGCCCCTCCTAAGCCCTGCCGAGTGCGGGCAGATCCTGGTCGAATGGAACGACACCTGGGCCGTGCCCCCCCCCCGGGCATGCCTCCACGAGCTGTTCAAGGAGCAGGCCCGGCGGACCCCGCAGGCCGTGGCCCTCATCGACGGCACGCGGGAGATCCTCTACCGCGATCTGGACCAGGCCGCCAACGTGCTTGCAGCCAACCTTCGCCATCGCGGCGCCGGGCCGGAGTTGGTGGTCGGCGTCCACATGGAACGCACGGCCGAGATGGTGACCGCCCTGCTCGGCATTCTCAAGGCGGGAGCCGCCTATCTGCCCCTCGATCCTCAACTGCCGCAAGCCCGCCGGGATGCCCTGATCGCCGAAGGGCGTGTCTCGCTGGTAGTCGAGAGGGAGGGGGTTCCCTCTCTCCCGGGCGGGCGTGAGTGCGTGTGGGAGAGGGGGCCAGGGGGTGAGGGTCCCGTCCCCGACAACCTCGCCTACGTCCTCTTCACCTCCGGCTCCACGGGAACGCCCAAGGGAGTCGCCGTCACCCACCGCAGCGCCGTCGAGCTGGTGCGCTGGGCAGGCACGGTGTACGCGCCGGAGGAGCTGGCCGGAGTCCTCGCCTCCACCTCGCTGAGCTTCGACCTGTCGGTCTTCGAGATCTTCGTCCCGCTCTCCTGCGGGGGCACGGTGATCCTGGCGCAGAACGCCCTGGAGCTGCCGGATCTACCAGCCGCCGGGCGCGTCACCCTGGTCAACACCGTCCCTTCGGCCATGGCCGAGCTGGTGCGCGCGGGGAGCCTCGGGCCGTCCGTCCGCACGGTCAACCTGGCCGGCGAGCCCCTGCAGCGTTCTCTGGCAGATCGGATCTACGCGACCGGTGCCGTCGAGCGCGTCTGGAATCTCTACGGCCCGTCCGAGGACACGACCTACTCGACCTTTGCGCAGGTGCCCCGGGACAGCCTCGCAGCGCCGACGATCGGTCGGCCGGTCACGGCCACGAAGGCGTACGTGCTGGCATCTGGGCTGGAGCCGGTGCCGGTGGGCGTCGCAGGCGAGCTGTACCTTGGTGGCGCAGGCTTGGCGCGGGGATACTTGCACCGGCCCGACCTGACCGCCGAGCGTTTCCTCCCGAACCCGTTCGCGGCCGACGGCGGCCGGCTGTACCGCACCGGCGACCTGGTGCGGTGGTCGGCCGCGGGCGAGCTGGAGTTCCTCGGCCGTGTGGACCACCAGGTGAAGATCCGCGGCTTCCGCATCGAGCTGGGCGAGATCGAGGCGGCGCTGGTGGCCCTGGTCCGCGAGGCGGCCGTGGTGGTCCGGCAGGATCGGCTGGTGGCTTACGTGGCGGGCGATCTGCCGGCCGAGGCGTTGCGGCAGGCTCTGCGCGAGCGGCTGCCGGACTACATGGTGCCGGCCACTTTCGTGGCTCTCGACGCGCTCCCCCTCACCCCCAACGGCAAGGTGGACCGGAAGGCCCTGCCGGCTCC
>DATFPH010000005.1:0-10923 GCA_035264905.1 Thermoanaerobaculia bacterium | reverse complement strand
CGACATCACTCATGGCGCAGCAGGTATTGGACTAACGCTACTCCACTTTTTTCATAAGACGGGAAACCCGCAGTTCCTTCAGGGAGCGCTGGCTCTCGCTGAATCGCTATCGTCCGGATTCTCTGCCGAATCGGAAACTGGCGCGTTGACCTGGAGCCGGAACAGGCTCACGAGCCCGGTGGTGAATCCCGAGGAGGTTTTCTATGGCTTCGCCCATGGCATTGCCGGAGTCGCCTACTTCTATCTTTGTATGTTTTTGACGCTCAAGCGGGAAGAGTTTCTATCCGTCTCCTGCCGCTCGGCCTCGACCCTCTTAAAAGCCGCTAGATCACAAGGGAATTTTCTGTACTGGCCTCACGGACCAGCCCGTTCGACCCTATGGCCTCACTGGTGTAACGGTAATTCCGGCGTTGGCACGTTCCTGATCCGCTTTGCTGCGGCAACCGGCGACCGTGCAGCGTGCCGTCTCGCCGTGCGCGGTGCCCGGGCCATCTTCCGGGAGCGCTGGATCAGCGGGCTCGGACAGTGCCATGGCCTGGCAGGGAACGGAGAATATCTGCTTGACCTCTTCCACTTTACAGGTGAGCAGCAGTTTCAGCAGGCGGCACTCTATCTGGCAGGGCTCATCGATCTCCACAGAATTTACAGGCCGGCGGGAATTACCTTTCCGGACGACACCGGGTTCCCGACAGGCATTGACTTCAGTATCGGACCGGCAGGAATCGCCAGTTTCCTCTCCAGGCTCGCGAGCGGTTCGCCGCGACTCCTGATGTTGGATTATCTATTCTCCTGCACAACGCCTAGTCTGAGTCCTTGGGTCAGGATCTGGAGTTAACAAGTATGACCTTGCTCTCGGTACGCTCACTAACTAAGACCTTTCGGGGCGAGGACGGCCCACGGGCCGCAGTGTCCAATCTCGACTTCGATCTCGACTGCGGAGAGATACTCGCTTTCCTGGGCCCGAATGGAGCGGGCAAGACGACGACCATCAAAATGATTGCCGCCCTAGTTAAGCCCGATCACGGGCGTGTTCTGATCGACGGCGAGGACCCGCAGTGTCATTCCCAATGCCTCAGCAAGATCGGTGCGATCCTGGAGGGCAATCGCAACCTCTATTGGCGACTTACTCCAATCGAAAACATCGAGTATTTCGCCGGAATTCGAGGTATTCCGAGAAAGAAGGCTAGGTCAGAGGGAGAAACCCTGCTGGAACGCTTTGGGCTCGCTGACCGGATGCGCTCGCCGGTCTTCAAGCTCTCGCGAGGGATGCAGCAGAAGGTCGCAATCATCATTTCTCTCGTTCATCGTCCCCGCCTCCTGCTCCTTGATGAGCCGTCACTGGGTCTGGATGTCGAGGCGGCAAATGATATGAATGAAATAATTCAACAACTGGCGGGAGCGGGCATTGGCGTTCTGCTCACGACTCATCAACTTGCTCTGGCCGAAAAGCTCGCTCAGAACGTGCTCATCATCCGCAACGGACGGAAGGTGTTGCACTGCCCTCTGCATGAAGCCTTACGAGAGACGAACCGAAGAAATCACACGATCTCCCTCCTCGCCCCCCTGACGGACGTCCAGCACTCCCACCTGAGGATCCTGGGGGCGCAGCTCCAAAGCTCAACTGTAACTTTCTCGGGCGATTCGGCTGTCCTGTATGCAGTGCTGGACTTGTTGCGCCCCTTGGAGATCAATGAGATCCGTACCTCCGCCCGTACCCTGGATGATGTTTTCATGGAGATCGCTCGTCATGCACAGCCAGCGTGCTAACCATCTCGCGGCTGAGGGCCGCCGTGTCTTTGCTGTTGCGCGCAGGTATCCATTGCAGACCTTCAGCGGTATACTGACAGTCCTGGTCATCTTCATCTCCCTGTTCACCGGAGCTCAATATCTGGCAGGTTCTGCAAGTGTTAGTCACGATAGGCAAGGCTCTCTTGTTTTAGGGCTTGTACTCTGGAACCTGCTGATCCTTTCCCTCAGCGAGATCTCGCGAGGAATCCAGGCCGAAGCCCAGATTGGAACACTGGAACATCTCTTCCTTGCATCTCAAAGCCTTCTGCGTGTGATGCTCTTCCGCGCGTTCTCCAGTCAGGTCTTGTTCCTAGCCATGAACTCGGTGATCCTCGTTATTGTTTCACTGACATCGCGGACCACGCTTTCCGCTTCGCCGGCGATAATGCTGCCTATCCTCGCGGCACTGCTCGCAACCAACGGCATTGGCTTGGCACTCGGTGCTCTGGCACTCTTATGGAAACGAATCGGTGCGGCTGTGGGCTTGGTGCAATTTCTCGTGGTGAGCTTGGTGGTTCCCCCTTTCGAGCAGCTCATTTCAAAATCCTTGTTGCCATGGACCAATCTCCTGCCGCTCGCGCCGGCTGCCCGTGCCTTGAGGAGTGTAATGGCTAGACAGGAGATGCTTGGCTGGACTGACGTCGTGACGGTGCTGGCCAACGGCTGTGTCTATTTTCTTCTCGGTGTTTTCGTATTCCGTCTCAGCGATAAGCTCGTGCGCGAGCGCGGGGCCCTCGCCGGCTACTAAATGCCAGCTAGATAGAGAGGATGTCCGTGTCCATAAAATCGATCTTCACGTTAGCCGTTCGATTTACTCAGCGGAGACCCCTCTTTTGCCTCAATATCGTCCTTCTTCTCTGCCTGGGAATCGGTCTTTCCATCAGCACTTTCGGGCTTGTGCACTACGTGCTCATAGAATCGCTACCCTATCGGGATGGCGATGAGCTTATGCTGGTTCATGATGTGTACGCCCAGCATAATGCTGACCTCCTTGGTGTCTCGGAGCCCGAAATCCTGGACTTCCAGAACCTGTCCCAGAGCTTTGCCGGCTTCGCGGCTATGTTATCCATCAAGCCTACTCTCACCTTGCCCGAGCCCCGCAGGATCAGCGGTGCCCTGGTGACAGTCAATCTTCTCCCAGTACTGGGGGTAGTTCCTCGCCTGGGCCGCAGCTTCGTTAAGGACGACGAGAACGCCGCCGCTCCGGCAGTCGCAATCGTCTCCTCCAGGCTCTATGAGTCCCTCTCGTGCCCGCAAATCTATGGTTGCCGGCTTACGATTCAGGGACAGCCCCATGCTGTTGTAGGCGTACTGCCGCAGAACTTTCGGCTGCCCAACGATCTCGTTACAAGAGAGCAGACCGATCTACTCCTTCCCTTGGGGCTCGACCCCGCCAATCTTGGACCGCGCGACAATCCCAGGTTCACCGTCCTGGGGCGGCTCAGGAAAGCGGTAGAGCCCACCACGGCGCAAGCGGAAATGGCGAGCATCGCGGAAATCTTGCGCTCACGGCACCCGGATGTTTACACACCGGATATGGGGTACATGATTCGACTCCACGCGGTCCGCGATACTGTGCTCGGGGATGCCTCCTTTGCCCTCAAGGTGGCAATCTTGGCTGCCACCATGCTCTTTTTTATCGCGCTAACGAATGCAGGAAACTTCCTTCTCGTGGCGAGCGAACAAAGAACATCATCATTCCTGACCCTATTTGCCATTGGAGCACCGACTGGTATCTTGCGGGCTCAATTGTTCGTAGAAGCCTGTCTCCTTGCCGCGCTTTCGTTCCTTCCAGGCATAACACTGGGGTGGCTCCTCTTCACCTTCGTGACCCGACTAAGTGCCGGGCGGCTATTGCCACTGCTTCGCGATGCGCAACTGTCTTCAACGACGGTAGTGTTCGCCATCCTGCTCCTTATCCTGGCTGCGGCTATTCTTTTCTTGATTCCTCAAGCTGCACTCATGCGCACCAAGCGATTGATCCCAGCGATTCACCGGGAAGGCCGAAACATGACTCCGACAGGAGGAGGTGCCCGGATACAGAATCTACTGCTCATCGTGCAGACGGCCTTTTCGACCGCCCTCATCGTGCTGTTTCTCGTTGTTGGATTGAGCCAGCATCGGCTCTACAAGGTAGATCTCGGATTCCATACCGATGGCGTCCACGTTGCCGAAGTGATGGCACCAACGAGCAGCTATGAGGACTCCCCACAGGTCCTGGGCTTCTTTGATTCCTTGTTGGCTCAGGCACGCTTGGAGAAAGGTCTGGAGCATTCCTGCCTTTCCACTTTTCCTCCACTCGTCCAGCAGAACGAAACCTGGCCCTTCGACGTGAGCGGCCGATCCACCACTCGCCGCGAGCCCCACCTCGCAGTTTCCGTCGAAATCGCGAGCGGTGGCTGTCTAAAGGTGCTGAGCATCCCCCTTCTGGAAGGCTCCGACCTTCCGTTGCAGAAGGTTGCTGGCTCTTCGCCCGCCGCACTGGTCAGCGAGAGTCTGGCTACACGACTGTGGCCAGCCGGCTCCGCCATTGGTCAGCGCATACGACCGCGGCTCACCAAGGATGCGCCTTGGGCCACGGTCGTGGGCGTTGTGGCAGATGTCCGGCACGAGGGACCTAATGCCGAGCTCCTAGATACCGTCTATCTTCATTACAGCGATGTACCCGCTCTCACGGGCATCTCTGTGAGGCTCATGAGGTTAGTCTCGGTTTCCCCACAGTCATCCGCTGACGTCCGTAAGCGCATGCGCCGCGCAGTTGCCGAGGTCAGCTCTTCTGTGCCTGTGGAGTACTTGGGGACTCTAGGAGATCTCAGTGCGCGCCTGACGGCCCCATGGAAGTTCACGGGGCAGCTGCTGAGTATAGCCTCGATCGTGGGGCCGATCATCGCCCTGTCGGGCCTCTATTCCATTCTCTCAACGCTCATCGTTCTTCGGAGAAAGGAGCTCGGCATCCGTATCGCCCTTGGTGCGACGAAGCGCAATCTCGTTCTTCTGCTATCCCGCAGGATGCTGTTGCGTCTCCTTGGTGGTGGTTTGGTGGGAGTATGGATTGCACTGACCCTCTTCCTGCGGTTGCGAGCCTTCATGCCTGGGACGACGCTACCTGAGGCTGCGGTAGCCTCGCTTCTGGTTGTACTGGCGCTCCTTGGAATAGGAATCCTTGCCTCGGTGACCCTATTGCCGTCCGTGACAGCCAAAGCGGCAAATGCCTATCGTGAATGATGTTTGCGGAGAGAAGGAGATTCCATGTTCCTGCTGGCGGAACGAGAACAACATCCGATCCATGATTTCTTTCTCGACCGGTATCCGCTGGTCGAAGAGCTGGAAGTCAAGCTCGCCCAACCGGATCCTCGATCTATCGCTTGGATGTTGCGCGATCTTGGCGAGCTCCTCTTGGAGGACGGTGACGAAGGGCCGCCAAATCTGTGGTACCACCGCAGGCCTGTTCGAGGGGGCTTCATTGTAGGCTTTCATGCGGCGGTGGAGCGCCATGGTGTTCTACGAGACCGGCTCAGCGCAAGGATTGCTTCTTCCGATTCCTCCTCCGTTACCAGCCTCACCACTAATGACAGGAGCAAGGAAGCCTTCATCCTGAGTCGCCTTCCCTTCCTCGTCTCGGAGCCTCTGGCCTCCAACCTACTGCAAGGTTTCATGGCAGCCTGCCAGTTCTCGATCGGATACCTGTCGGCAACCTCAGAGGAGGGTCTCAAGGCTTGGGGGCGCATTTTGGCTCTCATCTACGCCGCTCAGGCGGGTTTCGATGCGATCGGATGCTCTGACCTGACCCGATCCGACTACGCGATTTTCCATCGCAACGAGATCGTACGTTTCCTCGTCCTCCGCTCCGGCGAATCTGACGACAAGGCTAAGGAGATTCTCCAACTTCTCTCCGAAAGGGCACTTACCCCCGCCACAATTTTGGCGGATGCAACAGAGACGCCAATTCCAAGATCAGTCACCGAAGCCACCGCTAAACTGCTCAAAAACTGGCGAAGGCAGGTGGTCGCGGCGTGGGCTTGTGCCCTCGACGCTCCAACACTCGATCCATTACCGACCCCCTTCGCGCCGGATGCCCGGTCGCTTGTGCTCTTCCAACTTCTGCATAGCCTTGCGCAGGCGCTGGACCTCCAACCTTTGGAGGAGGCGGCTGCTTTCGAGGTGATGATCCGTTTGAAAGCGCCGAAAAAAGAGATCCAACCGATTGTCCTGACACGGCCTGCCCTTGAGCCAGAATTGGAGCCTTTCCTGGAGACAGCGGAAGAGGTCCCCGCAAATCATAGGGCACTTTGGATGCTCCTGGTACAAGCCGGCGGGGGAAGAGGAAGGGAGTTCCTTAATCGCTTCCAGCGGGATGCAGGAGAGGCGTATACCCGGTCCGCGGAAGTTTTGGAGCTCCTGCGGAGGCATGATCTTGGCGTTCGGCGCCTCGAGACTGCTGCCACAACTCTTGCGGAGGTCCGGACAATTGTTGGCGCAAACGAAGAAGATCCACTCCAACTCCTTCTCAAACGTTTCTATCTCGGCAGCGAGGCCTACTTCCATTACTGTGCCGGAGACCTGAGGCTGGCTGAGGAGATTCTTTGCCGCGCGGGTATGTGCTTGGAACGTGCAATTGATTGCGATTCCTGCTTGGCACCTTGCGCTCCACTCAATTCAGATATTCCTCTTCAGCGCGCAAGGATTGCCCGTCGTCGAAATGACTGGGATGCGGTGGCGAGGCAGTTGTCGCGACTGGCGGAATTCGAAACTGGCCGGCGGCCACTCTATCAATGCTCCTCTGGCCTACTTATCGACTACGATTTCCTCACTCATCTATGTCAGGCAAGTCCAGACCTATCGGCAGAAGATCGGGAGTTGATTCACCAGTACATTTCCCGGGAGCGCCGTATAGGCCGCCTTAATCGCTGGATCCGGAGCTTCTACGCTTCGAGAGGAATTTTCGAGTAGACCGTACACATCTGAATGGAAAGGAGGTGGCGCCCCAAGCAAATAGGACAATTTCCATAGACGTTCGCGAGTCTTTACATTGAATCCCAGATAGACTTAAAAAAGGAGAAGAAAGATGGACAGCATTCTTTCGTTGCAAGAGCTTCCCTCCCTCCAGAATCTTGGCATCGGGCCCCTGGGCTTGCTCGAGGAGGATGCAGGTGATGGAGGAAGCTGCACGGTGTGCTCCTATACTTGCTGCTGCACGAGCCATGACTGAGACCTTGTAACCCACGCACCTCATGACTCGGCGCGCAGTCCGAGTTTGCCTTAACCGCTACCTTACTGGCGGCTTCATTCGGAAAACAGCCGCCCCGTTCCCGGGGCGGCTTTTTACTCGAGCTTGCAAAGACCTCAGAACCGCACGCCCACGTCGAAGTAGACCACCTCGCCCTCGTAGTCTCCGATGTTGCCGTTCAGCAGCAGCGCACCCGGCAGGTAGTTCCTCGGGTCCTGCAGGATGAAGCTGTCGATAATGTAGTCCTCCCAGAGGTAGCCCAGGCCCAGCGAGAACCAGTCGTTGATCTTGTATCCCAGCTTCGCCAGGGCCGCGGTCAGCTCCGTGTCCTCGTAGTTGGAGAAGTCCTGGGCCGCGGGCCGCGTCCCCAGGGGCAGGCCGCCCGGAAAGGCGGTGAAGTCGGCGTCGCCGTTCGAGTCGGACTGGCGCACTGAAAGGTCGGCCGCCCAGCGCTTGAAGGTGGTGGTCAGGCCGAGACCCAACGTCGCCGTGCCCTCGTCGAACTCTACGGACCAGTTGTCAAGTTCGCGGGTCGATGGCGTCGCGGTCAGCCGATTGTTGTAGGTCAGACGCAGGATGTCCTCGTCCGAGCTTTCGACCTCGCGGAACTCGCGGTCCAACGACTGGAGACCGTAGGAGAGGGCGAGCCGGCTTATCCGGCCATGTCCCAACCGAGTTCGGCGCTGGCCTCCTGCCGCGTGTAGCCGTAGGGCACCGTGATGCGCGCGATCCCTTCCCTGACGCCGTGGAACCGCACGTAGCCGGCGAGCGAGATGCCCCTCGACTGGCTGTCGTAGTCGTAGTAGCGATAACGGAAGGTCAGATCGAGGCTCTCGCCCAGATCCGTGCCCGCCTGCGCGTTGAAGGTCATCACGTCGACTTTGTTGTCGGCGTTGCGCGCCGGCAGGTTCGCCGGGTTGGTCGGATCGAACGTGGTGCCGTCGAAGTTGATCCCCACGATCGAGTTGTTCAGGGTGTAGGGGAGCAGCGCGTCATCCTGTTCCATCGTGATCAGGGCCGCGCTGCCGTTGAGGAACCAGGACTCACCGAACCGGGCACGCCCGGAGAGGAAGAACTGGCCCGACTCGTTGCTCGGCGCCAGGAGGCGGATCAGCGCCTGGTCGTCGAGGAAGCGATCGAGAGGGGTTTGTCCGTTGAGGCCGCGGGGCGCCTGCCGGGCATAGAGATCCTGCCGCCCCTTGGCCCCGGCGATGTCGCTGAGGAGCCAGACCGTGCTGATGGGCAGGGAGAGGCCGGCCAGCCGGCCGCCGCGGAAGGAGGACATGAGAGAGATAGTACCCTCATTATTACCCTCTTTCGCGGACATTACCCTCTTTCCCCTCTTTCGGCCCTTCACCCTCTCAGCTCCCTCCCGAGCCCTTCCGCCCAGCGGGCTCCTTCATCGATCCAGCTCCTCACCTCGCTCTCTCCGGCCCCGAGCAAGGCTTCGGGGGTTCCGCGCAGCCTGCCGAGGAGCGGGAGGGGTTGCGGCAGGTTCTCCTCTCCCCAGGCGAGCGCCTCCCCCTCCTGCTCGGGCAGGTCGGCTCCCTGGAGCTGGGCCCAGGAGCGCACTCCGAGATGGACACCCTCGCGCAACGAGGGGAGGGCCTCGACCGGGAAGCCGCCGGAGGCGAGGACGGTGGCCATCCGGAGCTTGCGCTCGGCCTGCTCGAACAGCTCCCGGGCGCGGGCGAGGCGGCGACTGCGCTCGGCGTCTTCCACGTCCCGGGGGCGGTCGAGGGTCGGCGAGCGGTGGAGAAGGCGAGCTTCCGGTGCGATCTGGAGCACTCCGGCCTGGATCAGGCGCTCGATGGCTTCGAGCGTCGCGCGGTCGATGACTTCCAGCTTGGGCGGGGACGGAGCGCCGGCGAGCGATTCCGCCAGCAGCGCCTCGGCCTGCCGGCGCGCGGGCGCGGTGTTCCGGTCGACGACGGCGAGGAGCGTCTCGCCGCTGCTCCCCGGCACCATCTCCAGGAGCAGGAGTCCCTCGCCGAGAGAGGCGACCATCTCGTCGCGGAGGCGCTCGGGGGCAGGCGGCGCGGGCGGCGGCGGCTCCCTGCGTCCCATCAGGGCCTCCAGGCGCTCGACCAGTGCCTTCCGGCCCGAGGGAAGCGGCATCGTATCCAGATCCCCCTGGCCATCGAGAACACCGTCGGCCAGCGCCTGCTTGCCCGCGAGCAGAGGGATCATCCGGTGCTCGATGCTGTCCTCGGTCACCAGATGGAGCACCTGGACCGGACGCGTCTGGTGCTTGCGCCAGGCGCGGGCGATGCGCTGCTCCAGACGCGCCGGGTTCCACGGGAGATCGAGGTTGATCACCACGTTGGCCGCCTGGAGGTTCAAGCCGACGCCGCCCGATTCCGTCGAGAGGAAGAGCCGGCACGCGGGGTCCTCCTTGAAGCGGCGGATCTCCTGCCGGCGCGCCGTCTGGGGCACCGAGCCGGTGTGCCAGGCGATCCCGATCCCCATCTCCTGGGCCAGCTCGCGGACCAGCTCGAGCATCCGCTCCCACTCCGAGAAGATCAGCACCTTGGTGCCGGGATCGGTGAGCACCTCGCCGAGGATCTCCTCGAGCTCGTGGAGCTTGGGGCAGACGCGGCATTCGGAATCGAGGATGTAGGGCGTGTCGCAGAGCATCCGCATGCACGCCAGCCACTGCTGGAGCTTCTTGAATTCCTCGGGCAGCAGGGGGCGCCTCTGGGCCGCGGCGGCGAGGCGGGAGACCATCAACTCGTAGTCCGTGTACCGCGCGGCCTGCTCCGCGTCCATCGGGACGAAGTAGTGTTTGTCGGTGCGGCCGGGCAGCTCTCCCTCGACCTCGCTCTTGCGCCGCCGCAGCAGGACGGGGGCGAGCCGCCGGTGCAGCTCGTCCAGGTTCTTGTAGCCCACGGGCCGGCCGCGCTCGTCGAGGTCGTAATACTGCCGGTTGAAGCGGAACAGCGGGCCGAAGAGGGCCGGATCGAGGAACTGGACGATCGAATAGATCTCGTCGATGCGGTTTTCGAGCGGCGTCCCGCTGAGCACGAAAGCATAGGGGCTGCGCAGGCGTTTGACCGCCTGGGCGGTCCGGCTCTGCCAGTTCTTGATCCGCTGCGCCTCGTCGAGAATGATGACGTCCGGCGCGAGCCGCTCCTGTATCGCATCGCCGTCGGTGAGGACCTGCTCGTAGTTGGCAAGATAGAAGAAAGCTCCCTCGCCGTACTGGGCGAGGCGCTGCGGACGCGTTCCCTGGAGGATCCGGACGGGCAGATCGGTGAAGCGGGCGATCTGCTCCTCCCATTCGCCTTTGAGCGAGGCCGGGGAGAGGACCAGCACGCGCTCGATGCCGCGCAGGCGCCGCAGGAGCTCGCACGCCGCGATCGCCTGGATCGTCTTGCCGAGCCCCATCTCGTCGGCGAGGAGAGCCCGCTCGGTGAAAGCGAGGTGGAGTATCCCCTGCTGCTGGTAGGGATAGAGAGGGAGCTTCAGCACGTCCAGGGTCTGCCGGCCCGCCTCGACCTCCGCGAGGAACCGCTCGCGCGCCGTCGTCCGCGCCGCGCGCCGCCGCTCCTCGTCGGCCCAGGGCAGGAGCTGGCGCGAGAGGCGGATGCGCTTCCGGAGCCGGGGCGGCGCCACGCCGATCACCCGGGCAAGGGCGGGGAGAGCGGTGGCCGGATTTCCGCGCAGGCGGCCTTCCGCCGTGAAAAACCGGCTCAACAAAGGGCGGACGGGAGATGGCTCCGCCCCCTCCGGCCACTGGATGCGCACCTCCGGCCGCTCGCCGGAGAGCCGGAGGAAGACCTCGACCCGCGGACTTGAGGATTGCGTCCGGGATCGTCGGCCGACACGGGCCAGCACGGTTTCGATGTGCTTGCAGGTGCCGAGGCCATTGACCAAGTGATCGGGACAGCCGCAGGAGTTGTCCCTTT
>DATFPH010000004.1:0-18925 GCA_035264905.1 Thermoanaerobaculia bacterium | reverse complement strand
GATGATGGCGTCCCGCCTCGGGATGTCTTCCGGCTCCTCCAGCCGCTTGTGGATGTTTTCGATCAGGATCATCGAGGCGTCGACCATGGCGCCGACGGCGACGATGATGCCGCCCAGGGACATGATGTTGATCGTCAACCCCTGGTAGTACATGGGGATGAAGGCGAGCAGGGCGGCGATCGGCAACGTGATCACCGGCACCAGGGCGCTCCGCACGTGCAGGAGGAAGAGGAAGATGACGAGGCTGACCACCAGCATCTCTTCGATCAGCGCCTTGCGCAACGTGGCGACCGATTCCTGGATGAGCTGCGAGCGGTCGTAGGTGATGACGACCTTGACGCCTTCGGGAAGGGTTTTCTGGATCTCGGCGAGGCGGGCCTTGGCCGCGTCGATCACTTCGAGCGCGTTCTCGCCGTAGCGCATGATCACGATGCCGCCCACGGCCTCGCCGCGGCCGTCGAGCTCGCCGAAGCCGCGCCGCTGGTCCGGTCCGAGAGTCACCTGGGCCACGTCGCGCAGGAAGACCGGCGTGCCTCCGGGGCCGGCGCGGAGCGGGATGGTCTCCAGATCCTGGATATCCCGGACGTAGCCCCGGCCGCGCACCACGTATTCGTGGCCGGAGACCTCCAGCACCCGGCCGCCCACGTCTTCGTTGGAGGCGCGGATGGCGTCCACGACCTCGTTGAACGGGACGTTGTACGCAAGCAGCTTGTTGGGCTCGAGCTGCACCTGGTACTGCTTGACGAAGCCGCCCACCGAGGCGACCTCGGCGACACCTTCGACGCTTTCCAGGGCGTAGCGGAGGTTCCAGTCCTGCAGGCTGCGGAGCTGCGCGAGGTCCTGCTTGCCGCTCTCGTCGACCAGGGCGTATTGGAAGACCCAGCCGACGCCGGTGGCGTCCGGGCCGAGGCTCGGGCGCGTACCTTCGGGCAGCGCGTCCTGGACTTCGTTCAGGTATTCGAGGACGCGCGAGCGGGCCCAGTAGATGTCGGTTTCGTCGTCGAAGATCACGTAGACGAAGGACATGCCGAACATGGACTGCCCGCGCACGTAGCGCACTTTCGGAGCCGCCAGAAGAGCGGTGGTGATCGGATAGGTGATCTGATCCTCGACGAGATCCGGGCTCTGGCCCATCCACTCGGTGAAGACGATCACCTGCACGTCCGACAGATCGGGAATGGCGTCCAGCGGGCTGCGCCCGAGCGACCACCAGCCCCAGACGGCGAGCGCCAGGACCGTCAGGATCGTGAAGTACGGCCGGCGCGCTGAAGCCGCGATGACACGGGCGATGAAGCTCTCATTTTCCGTGCTCATGATCCGCTCCTCCGCTCGACTGCAAGCGGGCTTCCGCATCGAGGAGGAAGTTGCCCGAGGTCACCACCACGTCGCCTTCCTGGAGACCGGCGAGGACCTCGAACGATCCCTCGTTCCTGGCGCCGAGCCGCACGTCGCGCGGCTCGAAACGGCCGCCGCCCAGATCGACGAAGACGATCCGGCGCGGGCCGGTGTAGAGCACGGCTTGCTCGGGGACGAGGAGCGCGTTGCGCTGCTGGGCCAGGAGCACCACGTCGGCGTACATGTCCGGCTTGAGCATGGGGCCGCCGGCGCCGATGCGGTTGGGGATGGAGATGCGCACGCGGCCGGTGCGGCTCTCGGGATCGACCTGCGGATAGACGAGGGAGACGCGGCCGTGGAGCTCTTCGCCCGGCAGATAGGCGAGGGTCACCACCGCGGGCTGGCCCGTCTGCACCTTCGGCAGCTCGGATTCGTAGACCTCGGCCTCGACCCAGACGC
Organism: Thermoanaerobaculia bacterium; assembly: GCA_035264905.1. Lineage (GTDB taxonomy): Bacteria > Acidobacteriota > Thermoanaerobaculia > Multivoradales > UBA5704 > UBA5704. The sequence continues at coordinate 17,131 of DATFPH010000004.1, read as the reverse complement.
GGTCCAGGCCGGCGAGGCGGAAGAGGCGCATGCCGGGCTGCACGGCCGCGCCCTCGACCACGTCCTTCTCGACCACGTAGCCGGAAGCGGGGGAGGGGACGGCGATCTGCTCGACGGGCTTGCCGGTGCGCTCGATCTCGCGGATCTGCGCCTCCGAGAGGTCCCAGAGGTGAAGCTTCTGGCGCGCGGCCCGCGCCAGGTAGTCGGCGCGGTCGGGCGCGGCTGTGGTTTGCGCCGCCCGCTGGCTCTCCAGAGCGGCCAGGTACTCCTGCTGCGCGGCGTACAGCTCGGGGCTGTAGAGGGTGAACAGGGTCTGTCCCTTGCGCACCGGCCGGCCGGTCTCTTCGGCGTACAGGTGGCCGATGTAGCCGGAATATTTGACCGTGACGTCCTCGAAGCGGGTCTCGTCGAACGCCACGCGGCCCACGGCGCGGATCTCGGAGCCGACGGAGCGGACCTCAACGACGCCCGTGGTGATGCCGCCGAGCTCGCGGGAGCCCTCGCCGAGCAGGATCTCGCCGAAGCCCTGGGCGTTGCGCCGCACGGGTACCAGGTCCATGCCGCAGATCGGGCACTTGCCGGGGCCGGTCTGGCGGACGGACGGGTGCATGTGGCAGGTCCAGTGGGAAATGTCCCCCGGGGTTTCCTTCTCGGCGGCAGGCGTCCTCGCACCGGCGTGCTCGTGGGGCTCCTCGGCGGTCAGCGGCTGACCGGTGAACCAGGCGACGAGCGCGCCGCGGAAGGTGATCAGCAGGGCGAGCAGCCCCAGAGATAGGACAATAGAGGCGAGAGCCCGGCGGCTCATGGGTGGGCTCCTTGCGCCGTCCCCACCGCCCGCTCCAACGCCGCTCTGCGGCGCCAGATCTCCGTCAGGATCTCCTGCTCGCGCAGCTCGGCGTCTCGCAGGTTGCGCTCGGCCTCGATGAGAGCGAGGAAGCTGCCGCCGCTCTCGAAGCCGGCGCGGGCGGCACGGATCTGGTCGCGCGTGGCGGGAAGGACGCGGTCGCGGTGCAGGGCGAGCTGGCGCAGGGCCACGGCGTAGCGCTCGGCGGCTTCCTGGACCTCGGCGCGGATGCGCATCTCGGCGGCTTCGCGCTCGGTGCGCGCCGCGTCGAGGCGGGATTCGGCCTCGGTGCGGGCGGCGGCGATCTTCTCCTTGCGGATCGGCAGCTCGATGCTCACGCCGGCCATCCAGCGGTGCTCGCTGTCCATCCACATGGAGTTGTAGGACCCCATCAGCTCGACGCCCGGCCGCTGGTCGAGGAGGGCGAGGTCGCGGCCGGCTTCGCGGACCCGGATCATGGCGTCCAAGCCGGCGAGCTCGGGCCGCGCCGCCACGGCGGCGTCCTGGAGGTCGGCAATGACCTGGAGATCGGAAACATTCTGAAGATCGGAAACATTGCGGTCCAGCGGCGCGGGCTCGGGCAGGCGGGCGGGCGGAGGCGGCAGCGGCAGCTCGGGCCGGCGGTGGAGCAGGGCGTTCAGGCGCGCCTGGGTCACCCGGCGCTCGGCTTCCAGGTCCTCGCGCTCCTGGAGGAGCTTGGACGCCTCCACCTCGGCCTGGATCGGGTCCTGCTGCGGCGCGAGGCCCGCGGCGTAGCGGGCCGCGGCCACGTCGCGAAAGGTCTCCATGAGCTCCCGGTGGTGGTGGCTGACCTCCAAGGCGCGGTGGACGAGGTACCAGTCGTCATACAGCCGCGAAGCCTCGGCCGTCAGATCCAGGAGAAGCTCGCGGGAGTCCTGGAGAGCGGCGTCCGCCTCGGCCTCGGCCTGGGCGCCGCGCGCCTGGCGCCGGCCGGGCCAGGGGAGGGGCTGGCGGACCTCGATGGACTGTCCGAACGGCACGCCGTTCGAGGCCACGGAGAGCGGCGCGAGCCCGTAGGAGACCATGGGATTGTCGAGTGCCCGCTCCTGCGGTGCGCGGGCCTGCGCGGCCTCCCAGGCCTGGCGGGCGGCGGCGAGGCTCGGATTGCGCGCGGCCACGGCGGCGAGCAGGGCGTCGCGCTCCAGAGCGGAGGCGCCGGGGAAGAGATCGTCCTCCTGTGCGCCCGCCGGAACGGCAGCCATCGAAAGGCAGAGCAGGACGAAAGATCCGAACACGGATCGGGACATGGACATCCTCTCCAGTCGGGGTCAGAGACGGATCCCCCGAAGGGACCCGGCGGACACACCTATCCTGGAGAAGTCTTCAGATCAGGAAGACGGCGAAGAGAGTGAAGAAGCCGACCCCCTGGAGGACCGCTGGCGCGGCTGCTGGTCCGGTTGCGGCTACGAGTCGGATCAGTCCGGGGGCCGGCACATCCGTGGCAGGGGCTGCCACGGCGATGGCAGGATCGGGCGGCGTCACCCGCACCGGGGAGTGGGGTGCTCGCTCGCCAGATGTTTGGCAGCAGTCGGAGTCAAGCTCCTTGCAAGCTGCCTTGGCGGCTCGGTCCATCGGGCACACCTCGTCGGCGCAAGGCGGGATCACAAGCGCGACGACGAGGCTGGCCGCCAGGGGGAGTGCCGCAAGGGCGCGAAGTCTTCCGTTCCGACCTGCCATGAGTGCATGGTACTCCTGCATCTTCTCGGTTGCAAATCACCCCGCGGAGCGGGATTTCCGGCTACCCCGCAGGGTGGGCGCCGGGCGAGCCTTGTGAGGGAAGATATTCAAGCGCATCTATATTCAGGCAGGCATCTTTGGCGTCGGAAACAAAGGTTGGCGATCAGGGGGCTTGCTAGAATGGCTGCCGCCATGGGCGCAGGACACTCCCACCACGGCCACTCGCACGGCCACCACCACGGCGGAGCGCGCCGCAACTCGCGGCGCCTCGCGGTCACGCTGGGGCTGGTCGTCCTCTATATGGTCGCCGAATTCATCGGCGGCCTGGTGTCGGGCTCCCTGGCTCTGCTCGCCGACGCGGGGCACATGCTCTCGGATGCCGGGGCGCTCGGCCTGTCGCTCTTCGCCCTCTGGATCTCGCAGCGGCGGCCCACGTCGCGCCGGACGTGGGGCTATCACCGCATCGAGATCCTCGCGGCCCTGGTCAACGGGGTCACGCTCGTCGTCCTCTCGGTCTTCATCCTGCGCGAGGCCGTCGAGCGCTTCCGCGCGCCGGCCGCGGTCGACGCTCCGCTGATGATGGCCGTCGCCGCGGGCGGCCTGGTGGTCAACCTGGTCAGCCTGGGGATCCTGAGCGGCGGCAAGGACGAGAACTTGAACATCCGGGGCGCCTGGCTCCACGTGCTCACCGACGCCCTGGGCAGCGTTCAGGCCATTCTGGCCGGCGGCCTCATCTGGGGCCTGGGCTGGACCTGGGCCGACCCCGCGGCCTCGGTGCTCATCTCTCTCCTCGTCATCTACTCCGCCTGGGACCTGCTGAAGGAGACGGTCGACGTGCTGATGGAGGGGGCGCCCCGGCACGTCGACGTGGACGAGGTGCGGACCTGCCTGCTGGACCTTCCCTGCGTCCTCGACATCCACGACCTCCACGTCTGGACGATCACCAGCGGCATGGAATCGCTCTCCTGCCACGTGGTCATCGAGGACGGACAGTCGTATTGCGACACGCTGACCGAGGTCCGCGCGACGCTCCACGACCGCTTCGGCATCGACCACCTGACCGTCCAGGTCGAGCCCGTGGCGCTGGAGGAGCACGGGGTGTGCCTGAGCAGGGCCGAAGGGACCTAAAGGCACCCCAATCTGTGGTAGGAAGGGGGGCCGAAGGAGACCCCATGGCTGGAACCAAGACGTTGCGCGTCGGGGTGCTGACCCCGGTCAGCACCCTGAACCCGCGCGAGGTGCAGGACTTCGTCAGCGAGACGGCGGTGGCGCAGATCTACGAGTCGCCGTTCGCGCCGCCGGCCGCCGGCCGTCTCCCGGAGCCGGTCCTCTTTGAGGAGCAGCTGCGCCAGGATGCCGCGGCCGTCTACTCGGCCGCGGTCCGCTCCGGCGTCCGCTTCTCGGACGGCATGCTCCTCACCGCGCGGCACCTGGCGGATTCCCTGGCCCGCGTGGCGAAGCTGCGGGAGCACATGACGGTCGAGGCGCACGGCGACCGGGTGGTCTTCCATCTCGACCGGCCGAACGCGCGGCTCGACCTGGTGCTGGCCCAGCGCTCCTGCGGCGTGACGCTGGAGTCCCGCGGAACGCTCTTCGGCACCGGTCCGTACATGCTGGAGCCGGGCTCGACCCCGGACCGTACGCGGCTGGTGCGCAATCCGCACGCCCACCAACCGGCGGCGATCGGCGAGGTCGTGATCCAGCTCTATCCGCCGGATGCCCAGGGGCGGCCCGAGGCGCTGCTCGCGGCGCTGGAAGCCGGGGAGGTGGACTTCACGAACGTCCTCTCCCGCGAGGACATCATGCGCTTGAAGAACGTCCGGCGCCTGACCGAGCCGGGCAGCTCGACGGCCATCCTTTATATGAACACCGAGCGGCCGGGGGTGGACGATCCGCGGGTGCGGCGCGCCATCGCGCTGTCGATCGACCGGCTGGAGATCGCCAAGCTCTTCTACTCGACCGCCATGGCGTTCGCCGCCAATCACCTGCTGCCGCCCATGCTGGGGCGCGGCAACGACGGCCTGGCGCCCGATGCGAACAAGGCCCGCGCCCTCCTCGCCGCGCCCGGCGTGCGCAAGCCGGAGCGGCTGTCGCTCCTCGTCATCTTCGGCCCCCGCCCCTACCTGCCCAATCCGCGGAAGGTCAGCGAGCACATCGCCGCGCAGATCGAGAAGCTGGGGATCGCGGTCGACGTCGCTCCCACCGCGAATCTGCAGGAGTACCGCACCCGGTTGCAGAGCGGGGACTACGATCTGGCGCTCGCCGGCTGGGTCGCGGACACGCTCGATCCGGTGGATTTCCTGGAGGTGATGCTCTCCCCGGATTTCATTCCGGTGCCGGAGCGCAAGATGATGATCGGCGGCAATCTGAGCCGGTGGAGGGACCGGGAGACGGCCGAGGCCCTGGCCCGCCTGCGCGAGGAGCCGCTGGAGCAGGTCCGCACCAAGCTCCTGCAACGGATCGCCGACGAGGTGACCCTCCTCCCTCTGATGTACGGCCCCACGATCTATGCCCACTCCTGGAAGGTGAAGCACTTCACCGCCGCGCCGCTGGGCATCCCCTCGTTCGCGGATCTCGATCTGCAGGAGGCCCCCTGATGGCTGGAACCAAGACGCTGCGCGTGGGAGTGCTCACGCCGGTCAACACGCTGAACCCGCGCGAGGCGCAGGACTTCGTCAGCCAGACGGCGGTGACGCAGATCTATGAGCCGCCGTTCGCGCAGCCGGCCGCCGGCCGGCCCCCCGAGCCGGTCCTGTTCCAGGAGCGGCTGCGCCAGGACGGTCCCACCGAGCACTCGGCCGCGGTCCGCTCCGACGTCCGCTTTTCGGACGGCACGCCGCTGACCGCCCGGCACGTCGCCGATTCCCTGGCCCGCGTGGCGAACCTGCGCGAGCACATGGAGGTGGAGGCGCGCGGCGACCGGGTGATCTTCCGCCTCGACCGGCCGAACGCGCGGCTCGACCTGGCGCTGGCCCAGCGCTACTGCTGTGTGACCCTGGAGTCGCGCGGCACCCTCTTCGGCACCGGCCCGTACATGGTGGCGCCCGGCGCGACACCGGACCGCACGCGGCTGGTGCGCAACCCGCACGCCCGCCGGCCGGCGGCGATCGACGAGATCGTGATCCAGCTCTATCCGCCGGACGCCCAGGGGCGGCCCGAGGCTCTCCTCGGGGCGCTGGAGGCGGGAGAGGTGGACTTCACGAACGTCCTCTCCCGCGAGGACATCATGCGCCTGAAGAACGTCCGGCGCCTGACCGAGCCGGGCAGCTCCACGGCCATCCTCTATATGAACACCGAACGGCCGGGGCTGGACGACGCGCGGGTGCGGCGGGCGATCGCGCTGTCGATCGACCGGCTGGAGATCGCCAAGCTCTTCTACGCGACCGCCACCGCGTTCGCGGCGACCAACCTGCTGCCGCCCATGCTGGGGCGCGGCAACGACGGTCTGATCTTCGATGCCGGCAAGGCGCGGGCCCTCCTCGCCGCGCCCGGCGTGCGCAAGCCGGAGCGGCTGTCGCTCCTCCTCATCTTCGGCCCGCGCCCCTACCTGCCCAATCCGCGGAAGGTCGGCGAGCTGATCGCCGCGCAGATCGACAAGCTGGGGATCGCGGCGGACGTCGTCCCCACTGCGACGCCGCAAGAGTACCGCGCCAAGGTGCAGCGCGGCGACTACGACCTCGTGCTCGCCGGCTGGATCGCCGACACGCTCGACCCGGTCGACTTCCTGGAGGCGACGCTCGGCTCGGACTCGATCCCGTCGCCGGACCGCAAGATCGTGGTCGGTGCCAACCTGAGCCGGTGGAGGAACCGGGAGACGGACGACACCCTGGCCAGCCTGCGCCAGGAGCCGCGCGACGACGTCCGCTCGACCCTCCTCAAGCGGACCGCCGACGAGGTGCCGCTCCTCCCCCTGCTGTACGGCCCCACGATCTACGCCCACTCCTGGAACGTGAAGAACTTCACGGCGGCGCCGCTGGGGATTCCGTCGTTCTGGGAGCTGGATCTGGGGTAGGGGCCCCTTTCCGCCCAAACTGGAGTATGCTTCGACCGTTCCTGTCGAATAAAAAGCCGGAGGTGGACCATGGCAGATCCGAAATGGGCGGACGACCGTTTCCTCGATGAGCTGCGCCGCCAGACCGATCCGCTGGCGGATGCGGCGGTGGCCGATTTCCTGAAGACGCGGAGTCTCGGGGAGATCAACTACATCTTCCAGACCATGCGGTCGGACGACCAGCCGATCCTTGCGACCGCGCCGGAGTCGCTCCAGGCGTTCGTGCGGCAGACCGAGGCGCTGCCGCCGGACCTCGACCTCGCGCGGCTCGACCGGGCTTCCGAGGTGTTCCTGCGGCACGCGGCCAGCGCCTGCATGGTCCTGCTCGCTTCCAGCCTCCCGAACGGCTATGCGGCGCCCTGCCTGACCCACATCCTGATGATCTCGCGCGATCTCGCGAAGGACCCGTTCAAGCGGCTGATGGGCGTCCTTCAGCTCTTGGTCAACATCACGTCCCGCGACGCCTTCGCTCCCGGCGGGCTCGCGGTGGTGACCGCGCAGAAGCTGCGCCTGCTCCATGCCGGGGTGCGCGTCATCGTGCGGCACCGGCGCCCGGGATATGAAGCGCGCTACGGCCCCGCGGTCAATCACGAGGACATGCTGGCGACGCTGATGGCCTTCTCGCACCTGGTGATCGACGGGCTGCGCAAGCTCGATCTCGGGCTGACCGACGAGCAGGCCGAGGATTATTACTACCTCTGGCGCGTCTACGCGCTCCTCATGGGCATCCACCCGCCCGGCGCTCCGCTCGACGACAGCTTCGTTCCCCAGACGGTCGAGGACGCGGCGCAGTTCTACGCCTCCTACACGCGCCGCCAGTTCACGGGGCCGGAGGAGAACCCGAGCGGCGTCCTCCTGACGCAGGACAACGTCGACATGATCGTGAGCCTCCTCCCCACGCCCCTCCGGCACACCGACCTCCAGGTCGCGCCGCAGATCGTGATGGCCGAGCTGATGGGACCCGAGGGCATGGCCCGGGTCGGCGTCAAGCCGGTCGAGGGGCATGCGGCGCTCCGGGAGTCCCTCCACCTCGCCCTCTGCGCGGAGCAGACGGTGGCCGGCGCGGCGCCCTGCGGCTTGGTCGAGAGTCTCAGCCGGCATCTGTTCGACAAGATGATCGATTCGAGCCGGGGAGGGGCCGTGCAGTTCATCGTCCCGGGCTCGGTCGCGGATCTGCGCGGCGCGGGGCTCGCTTGAAGGGAGAACCACGATGAGCTCGATCGACTGGAGCCAATGGATCAATTTCAAGGACTACACGCCGCTCGAGCTGTTCCTCTTCGCCGGCGGCTGTTCGCTGTGGGTGGTCGTCTACTGCATCTTCATCAAGAACATCTTCACCAAGCAGTACCTCGAGATGCCGGTCTTCGCCGGATGCGCCGACATCGGCTGGGAGTTCACCTGGAGCTTCCTGGCGGCGACCAACATGGGCCTCCTGCTGGAGAGGACCTATCAGGTCTGGTTCTTGACCGACATCCTGATTTTCTATGGTCTCTTGCGATACGGCTGGAAACAGCTCACGTTCGAGAGGGGCCGCGGCTTCTACGTGCCGGCGTGCATTTTCGCGACCGTCGCCTGGGTCGCCGGGGTCTACGCCATGCACGTTTCGGGTCTCGACGAGCCGATCGGGGCGACCTCGGCGTATCTCGATCAGCTCTGCATCTCGTTCCTGTACATTCCGCTCCTGCTGCGCCAGAAGAGCCTGGAAAACTTTTCGTTCTCGGCCGCGTGGTTGCGCACGATCGGCACCGGCATGAACACGGTGTTCATGAACATCCATTATCCGGACAACTACTTCCTGCGCTTCATCGCGACCCTCGCGACGACGCTCGACTTCACCTATGTCTATCTGTTCTGGCGGATGCGGAGGGAGCTCGGCCAGTCGGCTCAGGATGCGGAGCGGATGGCGTCGAGCAGCGTGCAGGCCGCCTGAAGGTCCGGGGTCTCCCGGCCCTCGGTGAATCTCCCCTCGACGCCGGCGAGGAGGCGGGCGGCCTCCTCGCTCCATCCCTCCCCGTGCCACAGACGGGCCAGATCGAGGACGGCCCGCAGCTCCAGGGCTAGGCTCCCGGCATGGCGGGCGGTGGAGAGGGCTCTCTGGAGCTTGTCCTCGGATTTCTGGAGGACGCCCTGCAACCGGTGGACCTCCGGCTCCCAGAAGCGCTCGTCGCGGCGGTCGAGCGACTCCAACGCCTCCGCCAGAAGCGGCTCCGCCTCTGCCGGCCGGCCGCGGTCGATGAGGACCTCGGCGATCCAGGACAGGAACATCGGAGCGTGCAGCTCCTGCTCGTGGACCTTGCGGATCGTCGCGAGCCCGTCGAGCGCCTGCCGGATCTGCTCGTCCGCCTCGTCCGGCGTCGCGGCCAGGGCCGCTCCGGTCAGGCCGAGGAAGAAGCTGCTGTGCGCCTGGAAGAAGTGGAACCCCTGCTCCTGGCAATGGTCGTAGAGGCTCTGGGCATAGCGGTGCGCCGCGGCCTCCTCGCGCCGGAAGTGGTGGAGGAACGCCAGGAGCAGATAGGCGATCGCCAGGCTGGGCGGATGGCCCAGCTTCCGCGCGAAGTCCAGAGCCTCGTTCGAGCGCTCCAGCCCCTGGTCCGGCAGGCCGTGGAACCAGAGGTTCTGGCCCAGCTCGCAGAGCGCCAGGATCCGCGGATCCCAGCCCATCCAGTCGAGGAGGGGATGCTCCAGGTCGGCCGGATACAGCTGAAGGACCCGCTCGTGGGCGCGGAGAGCGGTCGTCAGGTCTCCCGCATAGAAATGCGAGGAGGCGACCGCCTGGACGGCGTAGACCAGGAACCCTAGATCCTGGCCTGAGCCAGAGCGGGCCTCGCCGGCCTGGACCATCTGGAGGGCCAGGGTCCGGGACGTGCGGATCTCGCCGCGAGTGTTGTAGAAGCCCCAGAGGAGCAGCTGGATCTCCTTGGGGACCTCGCCGGCGTTCCGGCCGAGCTCCAGGACGCGATCGAACGTCGCCTTGACCTCGGCCTGGGAGTGCCCCCGGTCCATCACCAGGGCGGGCCCGAGAGCGAGCTGGATCTCCAGCTCGCGGCGGTCGCGCTCCGCCGAGGGGGGGAGCGCGCGGAGGCAGGCGAGCCCCTCCTGGAGGTGCTTGATCCCTTCGATGTTGGCGAACCGCCGCAGCGCGCTCTGGCCCGCCCGCATCCAGCAGGCGCTCGCCTGGTCGAGCTGCCGGGCCTGGGTGTAGTGGTGCGCCAGGAGCTCCGGCTGGGCCGCCGCGATCTCCGGGAAGCGCTCCTCCAAGGCCTCGGCGACCCTCTGGTGGAGGCGCTGGAGGTCCCGCGCCAGCAGCAGCTCGCGGGCCGCGTCCTGGATCAGCGCGTGCTTGAACAGATATTGGCTGCGCGCGCCGACCCCCTTGCGGTAGACCAGCTCGGCCTGGACGAGACGGTCGAGCTCCCGCTGCAACGTGGCCGGATCGAACGGCGAGACCGCGGAGATCAGCTCGAACGAGAAGACCCGGCCGATCACCGCCGCGAGCTGGGCGACCTCCTTGGCCTGTCCCAACCGGTCGAGGCGCGCGGTCAGGGAATCGCGGAGGAGGCTCGGGATGCCGATGATCCCCGAATCGTCCGACTCGACGGCGCTCTTGGTCAGCTCCTCGACGAAGAGCGGGATGCCGTCCGCCTTCGCGATGATCTGCCGCCGGACGTCCGGAGGCAGCCGGCGGGCCCGCCCCCCACCAAATCGATCGATCCGGCTGATCAGCTCCTCGGCCTCCGTGTCCGTCAGGCGGCCGAGGCTGAGCTGCGTCCAGTGGGAGCGGTAGGGCCAGGGGATCTGGAACTCCAGGCGGAAGGTGAGGATCAGCAGGAGCGGCGTCCGTCCCAGGGCTTCGAGCAGCTCCCCAATCCATGCCAGGGTGGACGGATCGAGCCAGTGGAGGTCTTCGACGACCAGCACGCCGGGCTGGTTCTCCGCGGCTTGCAGGAAGAGCTGGACGAGGGCTTCGAGCGTCTTCTTCCGCTGCGCCTCCGGGGAGAGCGCGAGCGGCGGCAGGTGCTCGGGGAGCGGCAGGGAGAGCAGAGCGGCGAACAGCGGCAGGGTCTCGGCGACCGGCAGGTCGTGTCGGCGCAGCAGGTCCTCCAGATGGGCGAGCTCCTCCTCCGGCGACGCGGCCGGTTGCAGCCACTGCCGTTGCAGGAGGTCGATCACCGGGAAGAACGGCGAGCTCCCGGCGTAGGCCGATCCGTAGCAGGCCAGCCACCAGGGGCCGCGGTCCGTCAGCCGCTCGCGGAACGTGCGGAGGAGGCGCGACTTGCCGATCCCGGCCTCGCCGCCGACCAGAAGGGCCTGCCCCTCGCCGGCCTGGGTCATCTGCCAGCGTTGCAGGACGAGGTCGATCTCCCGCTCCCTGCCGACGAGCGGCGTGAGCGCGATCGGCGTCTTGTCGAACGCCTCCAGCGGCGCCGACACCTGCCAGGCGGCCACCGGGCCCGCGAACCCCGGGAGCTGCACGGACGGCAGGGCTTCCGTCGCGAAGCTCTTGACGATCATGCGCTGCGTCGCTTCGCTCGCGAGCACGCCGTGCGCCGGGGCCAGGCTCTGCAGGCCGGTCGCCAGGTCGAGCGTCGGCCCCAGCGCCAGGTGCTCCGACTGCCGGGGGTCCTTCGAGACGATCGCGGGACCGCTGTGCACGCCGGCCCGCAGCGCAAGCCGGAAGGAGCGCCCCTGCGCCCATCCGGCCCGCCCCACCCGCGCCACCAGCTCGCGCGCCGCCCGGACCGCCCGCTGGGCATCGTCGCCGTGCGCCGTGGGATAGCCGAAGTAGATCCAGAGGAGATGCCCCAGCGTCGTCCCCAGATACCCCTCGAACCGGGTGGCCACCTCCTGCGCGAGGCTCCGCAGCTCCGGCATCGCCTCCGACAGGTTCTCCAGGCCGGGCGAGCTGAGCTCGCCGGAGCTGTCCTGGATCTCGACCAGCCCGCAGCAGACCACCGAGACCTGGCGCTTCTCGTTGGTCCCCAGGAGGAGCTCCACGGCGAGGGCCGTGGGCTCGGTCCAGGACCGGGAGCCGGGAGGCCGCGGACCTTCGGCGACGGTGACCCCGAGCGCGTCTTCGGCGGAGCCCGCGAGGAGCGACGACCGGGCGCCGGTCGCGCCGCTCGCTTCGCGGCCGAGCCGGAACGCCAGGCTCTCGAGCGCCGCGGCGACCTCCCGCGTCTCTTGGGGGCGCTGCTGCGGGTCCTTCTGCAGGAGCTGGTCGATCAGATCGGAGAGCTCCGGAGGAGCCGCGGGCTGCAGCTCGCGGACCGGCGCCTGCCGCAGCCCGCAGATCCGGCTCACCGTCACCGGGATGCTCGCGCCGCGGAAGGGCGCGGTCCCGGTGACCATCTCGTACAGCAGGGCGCCGAACGAGAAGAGGTCGGACCGGTGATCGACCGGCTGGCCGAGCACCTGCTCCGGCGACATGGCGTAGGGAGTGCCGAGGATCATGCCGGGCTGCGAGATCATCGGATCGCCGCCCTCCTCGGGATGCACGAGCTTCGCGAGGCCGAAGTCGAGGATCTTCGCGCGGCCGGCCTCAGTCACCATGATGTTGCCGGTCTTCAGGTCGCGGTGGACGATCCCGTGCGCATGCGCCTCGGCGAGCCCGCCGGCGATCTCCTGCCCCAGGCGGAGCGCCCGGGCGAGAGGGAGCGGGCGCTCTTCGAGCAGGCTCCGCAGCGTCCGGCCGAGGACCAGCTCCATGACCATCCAGTCGCCGTCCTCGTTTTCGACGAGGTCATAGATGTGGACGATGGCCGGATGGTTGAGGCGGGCGCCGGCCGTCGCCTCCTGCCGGAACCGCTCCCGGATCTTGGGATTGTGCAGGGCCTCCGCCAGGATCTGTTTGATCGCCACCGGCCGCTTGAGACGCTCGTCCCAAGCGCGCCAGACCATGCCCATCCCTCCCGCCCCGAGAGGCTCTTCCAGGCGGTACGGACCAACCCGCCGGGTCTTCCCCTTCTGCCCCTTCTGGACATCCTGCGAGGTCATCGTCGATTTCATCCGCGAGGTGAGCATTCTACAACGAGGAGGCCCTCACCCCCCGGCCGGCCGCGGGTGAGGGCCCATAGCCACTCAGGAATATCTCCACCTGTGCTAGAGTTTTCGTCACAGGCTTTACGCAGTCCGATTCATGTCCGGCCGAGGAGGGGAAGCATGCCCTGCCGCCGTCGTTCGATCGTTGCATTCTTGGTCCGTTCCCTGATCTGCGCCCTGCCTGTCTTCGGCGCTCCCCGCAAGGCCAAGGTGGTCCGCGTCCCCAAGGACAGCAAGGACCTCCCGACGGCGATCCGCCTGGTCAAGGACGGCGACGTCATCGAGCTGGCGCAGGGGACCTACAAGGCGCCGGTCAACGGCTTCATCATCCAGAACCTCGGCAAGGCCTTCACCATCCGGGCCGCGGCGAACGCGGCGGTGGCCCTCGACGGCCAGGGGAAGCCGATCCTGCGCTTCAAGAACGGCAACCGCTCGCGCGGCAAGCGGGTCACCTTCGAGCGGCTCACCTTCCAGAACGGCGCCTCGACGAGCGAGGGGGAGGGCGGCGCCGTCACTCTGACCGCCGCCGAGGCACGCTTCGTCGACTGCAAGTTCTTGAACAACACCGCGACCGGCCGCACCACCGGCGGCGGCGCCGTGCGGGTCCTCGCCGGCAGCGACGCCACCTTCGTGCGCAGCGAGATGCGCGGCAACTCCTCCGCCAACCGCGGCGGCGCGCTCGAGATCCTCTCCTCCACGGTCGCCATCGAGGGCGGCTCCTTCATCGAGAACCGGACGAACCCGGTGGGCCACAAGCCCACCTCCTCCGGCGGAGCCATCTACGTGCTGGACGGCACGCTCCGCGTCTCCGACGCCCGGTTCGAGCGCAACCAGGCGGGCTGGGTCGGCGGCGCGATCTACGCCTTCGGCCACTGGACCGATCCCGTGGAGGTGCCGAAATCCGACGTCACCATCGTCCGCTCGACCTTTCTGGAGAACGCGGCGGTCAGCGATCCGTGCTGCCGCGCGGCCGGCGTCACCCAGGGGGGCGCGATCCATGTCGAGAACCAGACCACCCTGCGCCTCCAGTACTCCGAGATCCTGAGGAACCGCGCGAAGCTGGGCGGCGCCATCGACAACTACCGGGGCGTGGTCGAGGTGACCGGCTCGATCTTCCAGTGGAACCAGGCGATCGAGGGAACGGCGCTGGGCTCGGGCGGCGCCATCTTCGCCGCCTCCAACGAGACCGGCGCCGACGGCGCGATCAACCGCCGCCCGGCGTTCCTCTCGATCGCCGACACCCTCGTCCAGGGGGGCACGGGCCAGCCCGCGGCGAGCTCGGGCGGCTGCGTGACCGCCGGCGGAGACGTCTCGCGGGCCTATGGCGAGAACGGTGCGATCCAGATGGGCACGGTGGAGGAGAACCGCGCGCGGATCGAGGTCCGGCGGTCCGTCCTGGCCGACTGTGACGTGCAGCGGGATCCGGCGGTCGGCGGCGGCTTCGGCGGCGCTCTCCAGGCCAACCTCGCCAACCTCCTCCTGGAGGACTCCATGGTCCTCGAGTCCGATGCCCGCGGCGAAGGGGCCGGAGGGGGCGGTGTGTCGATCCAGGGCGAATCCCTGGCCACGATCACGCGCACGGCCTTCGCCCGCAATACGGCGGAGCGCTGGGGGGGCGCCCTCTTCGTCGGAGGCTCCACGATCCAGGTGAGCCAGAGCCAGTTCTTCGGCAACGACGTCCGCCCGGGCGTCCGCGAATCGCTCAGCGACTCGCGGGGCGCCGCCCTCTACACGATCCCACAACTCCTGGCGCAGCGGCCGCGCAACGTCGGCGGCACCGTGACCGACTCGATCTTCAGCGAAAACGCCGGGCTGGCGGTGTTGGACGTCGAGCCAACCTCGGGACCGATCAACGACATGCGGTACGACCGCAACCAGTTCTTCGAGACGGCGTTCTCCGACAAGGTGTATGTCAATTCGCTGTCCGCTCCAGAGGGCGCGAGCGTCACCACGCTGAACCGCCTGGTGGTCGACCGGGGGAGCCGCGGGATCACCGACAAGAGCATCGTCGACAACGTGCGCCTGTTCGCGCCGCCGGTGGCAGGAACTTTGCGAGCCGCTCCTGCCGTGGTGGGGACGGGAGCGCCGGCAGCGGCCGGAAGCTACCTCCACTTCGCGTGGAGCGGCCGGTCGGCCGCCCTGAACGGGCAGGCCCTCCCGGCGCGCAGCGGAATCACGCCGGCCGGCCCTGGAACCCACGCGCTGGTGATCGACGGCCAGACCGTCGCGACCGTCACGCTCGGCAGCGCCACGTGCGCCAACGGAGCCGTCTGCCTGGCCGGAGGCCGCTTCGAGGTCCGTGTCCAGGGGGCGCGTCTGCTGACCCGCGAAGCGGACACTGCCTTCTTCTCCCTGCCCGGCGGAGCGACCCTCGCCGTGCAGGTGCTCGACCA
This sequence comes from Thermoanaerobaculia bacterium, assembly GCA_035264905.1. Classification (GTDB taxonomy): domain Bacteria; phylum Acidobacteriota; class Thermoanaerobaculia; order Multivoradales; family UBA5704; genus UBA5704. The sequence continues at coordinate 2,106 of DATFPH010000004.1, read as the reverse complement.
GAATGACAAAAATGGTCACTTCTGGGTCCTTCAGAGTGTGTCAAATGTGTCAGGTCTGTCCGCTCTGTCCGGGCACACCCTCGAAATCACTGACGCGGCGACCGGAGCGACCCGGACCTGGGATCTCCCAGCGGGCGGCAACGACACAAAGGTGGATCGGCGGGCGTTTCCGGCGCTCTGATCTCTCGCTGCGCGGTCGAGGCGCGAGGTGGGCATGATCTTTGCTATTTTCCTCTTTCGACAGGACGAGATGTGGTCGCAAGGAGGGAAACTCATGGATCATCCCGTCACCGAAGAGAGCCTGAAGAGATTTGCCACCGGAAATTCAACCCGTCAGGAGAATCGTTCGGTCGTTGCCCATCTGCTGAAGAGGTGCGCCGACTGCGCGCAGCAGGTCCGGGAGAGTGTCCGCCCCGAGATCCCGGAGGACGCCTATGAAGGAGTCCTGTCGAAGCTGAACGGCGAGCGGACGTTGCGCCGTGGCAGTTGGGCCAAGCTGCTGCCCTTCGAGAAGCCGGCCGCGAGCGCGCCGCAGGTCCCGCAGCGGTCGCTGGCCCGGTGACCGGGAGATCTTTTTAAGCTACGGTCCACCCGTCCGGGTGGGCCATCGCCCTTCTCTCTGCGGTAGGATGCGGCCTATATGGCGCACCTGGTCCTGAACGACGTCGATCCCAGAGTCATCGAAGAGCTCCGCCGCCGCGCCGACCCGAGCGGGCGGGAGATCGCGGACGAGGCGAAGATCGTCCTGGAGGAAGCGCTCGGCTTGTCGCGGACGCGCGCCCTGCGCGAAGCGCAGCGCATCCGGACCGAGCTTGGAGGCCCCTTCTCCGACAGCGCGGAGATCCTGCGCGAAGGGCGGGACGGCTGATGATCAAGCGCTACGTCGTCGACGCCAGCGTAGCCGCCAAGTGGTACTTCCGGGAAGAGCACTCCGACCGCGCCGACATCCTCCTGGCGCAGGAGAACGAGATCCTGGCCCCGGGCCTCCTGGTCGTCGAGATCGCCACCCTCGTCTCCAAGCGAGCCCGCCGCGGCGAGATCAGCGAAATCCTCGCCGACCGCATCGTCGCCGCCCTGCGGCAAGTCCCGCTGGAGCTCCGGCCCACCGCCGAGCTCGTCACCGCCGCCTTGCCTCTCGCCCTGCACCGCGGCCTCACCCTGCACGACGCCTTCTACGCCGCCCTCGCCGTCAAATCCGGCTGCCCCCTGGTCACCGCCGACCGCAAGCTCTACGACCTCCTCCGCGGAGGCCCGCTCGCCGACCATGCTTTGTGGATCGGGGACTTCGTCTAGAAGCCGGATCGCGAGGCCAGAGCGAGGAGATGGCCATCAACATCCTCAATGAGCTTGCACGGCTTCTCGAACAAGAGCGGGATGACCTGCTCCTGCGGTGGCGCGACCAAGTCCGGAGCCTCCCCTCGGCGCGGGACCTCGACACGCCGACCCTCAACGATCACATTCCGTATCTCCTGGCCGAGCTCGAGACCGCCCTTCGATCCGGGTCGGACGAGACGATCGCACAAGTCCTTCTCGACGGCAGTCCGCCCGCGCACGGCTTGCAACGGGTCAAAGACACGTTCGATATCGAGGAGGTCGTTGCCGAGTACAACATCCTGCGAGGCTGCATTCACGACCTGGCCGACAGGAACGGGTTGAGCCTCCAAGGGAGGCCGTTCCACGTCCTCAACCTTGTCCTGGATGGAGCGATCGGATCGGCCGTGCAGGCGTTCGCCACCCAACAGGCGCTCGAGGTCCAGCACCGCCGGGAGGAGTACCTGACGTTCGTGGCCCACGACCTGCGCACTCCCCTGAATGCCATTTCACTTGCCGCGCGGGTGCTCGAGAGGCTCCTGTCTCCGGACCGTACCGAAACACCGCAGGCGACACAGATGTTGAAGGCGCTGAACCGGAACGTGCAACACCTTCAGTCCTTGGTCGGCAAGGTCTTGGAGGAAAACTCGAACCTGGAGACCGAGGTCGGCCTCAAGCTGGAGCGTCGGGAGTTTGATCTGTGGCCTTTGGTCGAAGCCCTGATTCACGACCTCCACCCCGTCGCCGGGACAGGCACGACGCGGCTGACGAACGCCGTTCCCGAGGATTTCGTCG
>DATFPH010000003.1:0-19611 GCA_035264905.1 Thermoanaerobaculia bacterium | reverse complement strand
GCGTCGGGGTGGCGATGGAGCGCTCGGCCGACCTGGTGGTGGCCTTCCTGGCGGTCCTCGAGGCGGGCGCGGCGTACGTGCCGCTCGATCCGGGATACCCGGACGAGCGGCTTCTGTTCCTGCTGGAGGATACAGGCGCGGCGGTGGTGCTGGTGCATGAGCGGACGCGGGAGCGGATGGCGGGGCTGTGGGCGTGCAAGGACATCAAGGACTCCAAGGATCCCAAGCCCTTGCAGTCCTTGAAGTCCTTGCCGTCCTTGGGGGGCGGGGGCGGTCCCCAGCTCGCCTGTGTCCTCTACACCTCCGGTTCCACCGGCCGTCCCAAGGGCGTGGCGGTGCCCCACCGGGCGGTGGTGCGTCTGGTGAGAGGGACGAATTACCTGGCGCTCGCGCCGGGCGATCGCCTGGCCTTCAACGCCAACCCGAGCTTCGACGCGGCCACCTTCGAGATCTGGGCGACGCTGCTTTCCGGAGCCGCCCTGGTGGTGGTCCCGCAGGAGGTCCTTCTCTCGTCTCTGGAGCTGGCGGCCCTGCTGGAGCGGGAGAAGGTGACGGTGCTGCACCTGACGGCGGCCCTGTTCGCCCAGGTGGCGCGGGAGGCCCCGGCGGCCCTGTCCCGCCTGTCCTGCGTCCTGTTCGGCGGCGAAGCGTCGTCCCCGGCAGCCGTCGCCCGGGCCCTGGCAGATGGAAGGCCGCAGCGGCTGCTCCAGATGTACGGTCCCACGGAGAGCACGACGTTCGCTACCTTCCATTGCGTGACTGAGGTGCCCGTGGGTGCGACGACGGTGCCCATTGGCCGGCCGCTGGCGAATACCGCCGCGTATGTGCTGGATCATCGGCAGCAGCCAGCGCCGCTGGGGTCCGCGGGGGAGCTGTGGCTTGGCGGCGCGGGGCTCGCCTGGGGCTATCTGGGCCGTCCGGACCTGACGGCGGAGCGGTTCGTGCCCGACCCATGGAGCATGGAGCCGGGCGGGCGGCTGTACCGCACGGGCGATCTCGTGCGAATCCGTCCGGACGGATTACTGGAATTCCAAGGCCGCCTCGATCATCAGGTCAAGATCCGCGGCTTCCGGATCGAGCCGGGAGAGGTCGAGTCCGTGCTGGCCGGGCACCCGCAGGTGAAGGAGTGCGCGGTCCTGGCGCGACGCGACGCGACGGGCGCGGCCCGCCTGGTGGCATACGTGGTGTGGGATCCGACCGATCGGACCGATCCGACCGATCGGTCCGATGCAAAACCGGCTCTCGCCGCCTGGCTCCGCGAACGGCTGCCGGACTACATGGTGCCCTCGGCCTGGGTGTTCCTGCCGTCGCTGCCGCTGACGCCCAACGGCAAGGTGGACCGCCGGGCGCTGCCGGCGCCGGAGCTGGCGGTCTCCCCTGCGAAGAGCTTCACGGCGCCGTCCGATCCGGTCGAGGAGCTGCTGGCGGGAATTTGGGGCGAGGTGCTGGGGCATGAGCGGGTGGGCGTCCAGGACGATTTCTTCGCCTTGGGCGGACACTCGCTGCTGGCCACTCAAGTGGCGTCGCGCATCCGCGGGGTTCTCGGAGTCGAGCTGGCGCTGCGCAGCGTCTTCGAGGAGCCGACGGTCGCGGGGCTCGCGCGGGTCGTCCGGGAGGGGCTGGCCGGGGAGGCGCTCGCGGCGCCGCCGCTCGTCCGCGCGCCACGCGATGGCTCGGAGGATCTGCCGCTCTCCTTCGCCCAGCAGCGCCTGTGGTTCATCGATCAGCTCGAGCCTGGCAACCCGGGTTATAACATCCCCGCGGTGATGCGCCTGATGGGCGAGCTGTCCATCCCCCGTCTGGCCTGGGCCTTCACCGAGTTGGTGCGCCGTCACGAGGGGCTGCGCACGACGTTCGCCTCCCGCGAAGGCCGCGCGGCGCTGGTGATCCATCCCCTGGCCGCTCTGGAGCTGCCGGTGCTGGACCTCGCGATCCTGCCAAAGGAGGCGCGCGAAGCCGTGGCGCGCCGGCTGGCGGTGGAGGAGTCGCTGCGACCGTTCGACCTGGAGCAGGGGCCGCTGCTGCGGGTTGTTGTGTTGCGGCTGGACGCGCGCGAGCACGTGCTGCTGCTGACCATGCACCACATCGTCTCCGACGGTTGGTCCATGGGCGTGCTGGCGCGGGAGCTCCAGGACCTCTACCGCGGCCTGCCCCTGCCGGAGCTGCCGATCCAGTACGCCGATTTCGCGGCTTGGCAGCGGCGGTGGCTCGCCGGCGAGGTCCTCGAGCTCCAGCTCGCCTGGTGGCGCGAGCACCTGGAGGGGACCTCGGGCGTGCTGGAGCTGCCGACCGATCATCCACGGCCGGCGGTGCTGAGCCTGCGCGGCGCCGAGCACCGCTTCGCGCTGGACCGCGAGCTGTCGCGCCAGATCCAGGAGCTGGGGCGCCGCGAGGGCGCCACCCCGTTCATGATCCTGGGCGCGGCCCTGGCCGCCCTGCTGTCGCGCCTCTCCGGCCAGTTGGACTTGAACCTCGGAGCGCCGATCGCCAACCGCAACAGGATCGAGACCGAGGGGCTGATCGGCTTCTTCGTGAACACCCTTGTCCTTCGCGCGCAGGCGGGAAGCGCCGAGGTCTTTCTCGATCTGCTCGCGCAGATGCGGGAGGCGAGCCTGGGAGCCTACGCGCACCAGGATCTTCCCTTCGAGAAGCTGGTCGACGAGCTGCAGCCGGAGCGCGACCTGTCGCGCTCGCCGCTGGTGCAGGTGGCGCTGGCGGTCAACAACGCGCCGGTCGCGCGGACCGACCTGGAGGGTCTGCGGCTGGTGCCGGAAAACCCGCCGTCCGAGGTGGCCAAGTTCGATCTGGCCTTCATCTTCGCCGAGACCGGGGAGGGCTGTTTCGCCGGCTCGCTCCAGTACGCCACGGAGCTCTATGAGGCGACCACTGCGGCGCGGCTGACGCGCCAGCTCGCCACGTTCCTGGAGGCGCTGAGCGCGGAGCCGGAGCAGCCGCTCTCAGATCTGTCGCCGCTGACCCCGGAAGAGCGGCAGCAGGTCCTTTTCGAGTGGAACGACACGGCGGAAGCTGTCCGCCCGGGCCTGCTGCATCAGCTGTTCGAAGAGCAGGTGGATGCGCGCCCCGGCGCTTTGGCTGCGGTCTGCGAGGACCGATCGTGGAGCTACGCCGAGCTCGAAGCGCGGGCCAATCGCCTGGCGTGCTTCCTGGAAGGCCTCGCGGGCCGGCGTGCTCCCGTGGGGATCTGGATGGAGCGCTCGCTCCACATGCTGGAGGCCGTTCTGGGGATCCTGAAGGCGGGTCGGACCTACGTGCCTCTGGACGCCGCCTGGCCGGCGGAGCGGGTCGAGACGATCCTCGCCAACACGGGAGCGCCGGTGATCGTGGCGGACCGGACCATGCTGCCGGCGGTCGAGCGGATTTGCTGGCGCCTGCCACGGCTGATCGACGCCGTCTGCCTGGACGTCGACACCCCCGAGCCCGAGCCGGAGCGGGTGGATACCGAGAGCGTCCGGTCTCTCTTCGACTTCGTGGCCGAGCGGGCGACCGACCGGCTCACGGCCGGCGGCTTCGTAAGCCGCACAGGGCTACCGTTCAGCGAGGCTGAGGTGGACGAGTACCGCGACCGGGTACTGTCGCTCGCGGCTCCCTGGCTGCGGCCCGGCGCGCGGGTGCTGGAGGTGGGGAGCGGCTCGGGTCTGATCCTCTGGGAGATGGCGAAGCGGGCGGCGCTCTGCGTGGGTCTCGATCCCTCCGAGCGGACCCAGGAGCGCAACCGCGAGCACGCCCGCGCCGAGGGGATCGGCAACGTCGAGCTGCCGGCCGGCTTCGCGCATGAGATCGCGGAGCGCTTCGCTCGCGGCTCCTTCGATCTGATCGTGCTGGCGAGCACGGTGCAGTTCTTCCCCGGGCCGCGCTATCTGGAGAAGGTGGTGGGCGACGCGCGGCGGCTGCTGGCGCCTGGGGGCGCGCTGCTGATCGCGGACGTGATCGATGCGCGGGTCGAGCCGGCCACGGACCGGCTGGCGCTCGACGAGGACCTGTTCCACGACCTCGGACCCGCGGAAATCCACCACCGCACCGAAGGCTTCGCCAACGAGCTGGGCGAGCGCTATGACGTGATCCTCCGCCCGGGGCAGACGAGGCGACGGAAGCGGACGTGGACCGGCTGGCACGTGGAGCGCGCGTCCTCCGCCCGGCCCGCGACTGTAGGCTCTCCGGTCGACGTCGCCTACGTCATCCATACTTCCGGTTCGACCGGGACGCCCAAGGGGATCGCGGTGCAGCATGCACCGGCGGTCAACCTGATCTCCTGGGTCAATCGGACGTTCGGCGTCGGGCCGGAGGACCGGCTGCTCTTCGTCACCTCGCTCTGCTTCGACCTGTCGGTCTACGACGTCTTCGGGACTCTCGCGGCCGGCGGCGCGGTGCACGTCGCGTCCGAGGCGGCCCTGCGCGAGCCGGGGGAGCTGTTGCGGCTGCTGCGCGAAGAGCCGATCACGATCTGGGACTCGGCGCCGGCGGCCCTGCAGCAGCTCGCGCCGCTGTTTCCCGCGGGCGAGGCGCGCCCGCTACGGTTGGCCCTTCTGTCGGGCGACTGGATTCCGGTGCCGCTGCCGGATCAGGTGCGCGAGGCATTCCCGGGTACCCGGGTGATCAGCCTGGGCGGAGCCACCGAGGCGACGGTCTGGTCCAACTGGTTCCCGATCGGCGCGGTGGACCCGAGCTGGCCGAGCATCCCCTACGGCCGGCCGATCTCCAACGCTCGATATCACGTGCTCGATGAGGGTCTGCTGCCGTGCCCGATCGGCATCCCCGGAGATCTCCATATCGGCGGATCATGCCTGTGCGTGGGCTACGCGCGGCAGCCGGAGCTGACCGCGGCGGCGTTCGTGCCGGACCCGTTCACCACGGAGCCGGGCGCGCGGCTGTACCGCACCGGCGACCGGGCGCGCTTCTTCCGCGACGGCAACCTGGAGTTCCTGGGGCGCGCCGACCAGCAGGTCAAGATCCGTGGCTACCGCATCGAGCTGGGGGAGATCGAGGTCGCGTTGCTGCGCCACTCCGCCGTGCAGGAGTGCGTGGTGGTCGTGCGCGAGGACCGGCTGGTGGCCTACGTCGTCCTTGATCCGACGGATCCGACCGATCGGTCCGATCCGACTGATCCCCAATCCGCGCTTGCCGCTTGGCTCCGCGACAGGCTGCCCCAGTACATGCTCCCCTCGGCCTACGTGCTGCTCGATGCCATGCCGGTGACGGCCAACGGCAAGCTGGACCGCAAGGCGCTGCCGGACCCGGAGTGGGGGGCCGAGGAGGGGAGCTACGAAGCGCCCTCGGACCCGGTGGAGGAGACCCTGGCGGAGCTCTGGGCCGAGCTTCTCGTTCTCGACCGGGTAGGCGTCCACGACAACTTCTTCACCCTTGGAGGCCACTCGCTGCTGGCCACCCAGCTCATGTCGCGGTTGCGCGGCACACTGGGCGTGGAGCTGGCGCTGCGCGAGTTGTTCGAGGCGCCCACCATCGCGGAGCTGGCCGGGGTCGTCCGGGCGGCACTCCGGACGGGGACCACGCCGCCGCCGCCGATCATCCCGGTGCCCAGGGAGGGCCCTCTGCCGCTGTCCTTCGCCCAGCAGCGGCTCTGGCTGATCGACCAGCTCGAGCCTGGGAGCCCGGTCTACAACATCCCCTTGGCGGTGCGCCTGACGGGCGCGGTCGCGCCCGGGCTCCTGGCGAGGATCTTCGCCGAGGTGATGCGACGCCACGAGTCCCTGCGCACCACCTTCGCCGTCCGCGACGGAGAGCCGGTGCAGGTCATCCATCCGGATCTGCGGCTGGAGCTGCCGGTCGCCGATCTGTCGGGGCTGGCGAAGGCGGAGCACGAGGCGCGGTCGCTCGCCCGGGAGGAGGCCCTGCGGTCCTTCGATCTGCGGAACGGGCCTCTGATGCGGCTGGCCCTGCTGCGTCTGGGACAGCGGGACTGGCTCCTTTTCCTGACCATGCACCACATCGTATCCGACGGCTGGTCCATGGGAGTTCTGCTGCGCGAGATCGCGGCGCTCCACGCGGCCTTCTCGGCAGGGCGGCCGTCCCCCCTGCCGGAGCTGCCGGTGCAGTCCGCTGACTTTGCCGTCTGGCAGCGGAGTTGGCTCCAGGGCGAGGTGCTGGACGAGCAACTCTCCTTCTGGACGCGCGAGCTCGCCGGGGCGCCGCAGGTGCTGGAGCTGCCCACGGATCGCCCTCGGCCGGCCGTGCAGACCTTCCGCGGCGCGTCGCATCCCGTGGCCCTCCCTCCCAATCTGGCGGGCGCCGTGCGGGACCTCTCCCACCGCCAGGGGGCAACCCCGTTCATGGTCCTGCTGGCGGCCTGGGGGGCTCTGCTGGGGCGCCTGGCGGATCAGGACGAGCTGCTGGTGGGTACGCCGGTCGCCGGCCGCAGCCGGCAGGAAATCGAGGGGCTGATCGGGTGCTTCGTCAACACCCTGGTGCTGCGTACCGAGCTGGCCGGGGAAGAGGAGGACGACGCGAGCTTCGGCGCATTGCTGGAGCGCGTCCGCCGGAGGGCGCTCGACGCCTACGCGCACCAGGACCTCCCGTTCGAGCGTCTCGTCGAGGTCCTGGTACGCGAGCGGGACCTCTCGCGCGCGCCTCTCTTCCAGGTGCTGTTCGCGCTGCAGAACGCCTCAGGCGAGGTACGAGAGATCCCGGGCCTGACGATGCGCCCGGTGCCACTGGAGGACCTGCCCGCGAAGTTCGATCTCGCGCTGACGCTGGCGGAGGGACCGGCGGGGCTCGCCGGCTTCCTGGATCACAACCTGGACTTGTTCGACGACGCCACGGCGGAGCGTCTGGCCGCCCGCTTCGCAGCCCTGCTGGCCGCAGCCGTCGCGGAGCCCGGGCATGCCGTCCGGGACCTGCCGGTCCTGCTGGAAGGGGAGCTCGCGCAGGTGCTGCGGGCGCTCGGCGGCGCGCGTTGTGAGTATCCGCGGGAGGTGAGCCTCCCCGAGCTCTTCGCGACCGTGGTGGCGGAGGCTCCCGCGGCGCCGGCCGTGGTGGAGGAGGACGGGGAGACCTGGAGCTATCTCCGTCTGGCGGAGTCGGCGCACCGCCTGGCCCGGCATTTGGCGGAGCTGGGCGTGGGGCCGGGCGACCGGGTGGGTGTGGCCCTGGAGCGCTCGGCTGGGCTCGTCGCCTCGCTGCTGGCCGTCCTCGAGTTGGGCGCGGCCTACGTGCCGCTCGATCCGGCCTCCCCGGACGAGCGCCTCGCCTTCCTGCTCGCGGACGCGAGCGCCCGGCTCGTCTTGGTGCACGCGCCGACGCGGCAGCGGATGGAGGATCTGAGAAGCGGGCTTTGTGTCGTCGATGTGGGGGAGGACAGGGAGTGCGGAGGGAAGAGGGGGATGGGGGGGGAGGGTCTCCGGAGACCGTGTGAGCGGATTCCGGCGGAGGCCCTGGCCTACGTGATCTACACCTCGGGCTCCACGGGCCGGCCGAAGGGAGTGACGGTGCCGCACCGGGCCGTGGCGCGCCTGGTCTGGGGGGCGGATGACCTGGCGCTGCGGCGCGGCGATCGCTTGGCCTTCAACGCGAGCCCCGCCTTCGACGCGGCCACCTTCGAGATCTGGGGAACGCTGCTCCGCGGCGCGACCCTGGTGGTGATCGGCCGCGAGACGCTGCTGTCGCCTGCCGCGCTCGCAGAGCGCCTCCAGCGCGAGCGGGTGACGGTCCTCCACCTGACCACCGCCCTGTTCAACCGGGTGGCTCACGAGGCGCCCGAGGTCCTGTCGCCGCTGCGGCTCGCCCTGTTCGGCGGGGAGGCGTCGGACCCGGCCGCGGTGGCCGTGGCCTTGCGCCAACCGCCGGAGCGGCTGCTCCACACCTATGGACCCACGGAGAGCACCACGTTCGCCGCCTGGCATCGCGTTACGGAGGTGCCTCCTGAAGCGGCCACGGTGCCCATTGGTCGGCCACTTGCCAATACCTCCCTCGTCCTCCTGGACCGCCGGCAGTCGCCGGTCCCACCGGGCGTGCCGGGCGAGCTCTGCATCGGTGGCGCGGGCCTCGCCTGGGGGTATTGGGATCGGCCGGACCTGACCGCCGAACGGTTCATCCCCCACTCCTGGGAGCCGGGAGAGCGCCTCTATCGGACGGGAGACCGGGTCCGCCGCCGCTCCGATGGAGCCCTCGAATTCCTCGGGCGCCTGGACGATCAGGTCAAGATCCGCGGCTACCGGATCGAGCCGGGGGAGGTCGAGGCGGCGCTGCTGGAGCATCCGGCCGTGCGCGAAGCCGTCGTCCTGGCCTGCGAAGAGATCCCCGGCGACCGCCGCCTGGTCGCCTGGGTAGTTCTTCATCCGACCGATCCAACCGATCCAAAATCGGCCCTCCGCGCCTGGCTCCAGAAGCGTCTCCCCGACTACATGGTCCCCGCGGGCTGGGTGCTCCTGGAGTCGCTGCCGCTGACCGCCAACGGCAAGGTGGACAGGCGGGCGCTGCCGGCGCCCGAGAGGGCGCCCAGCGCGGTCGAGGATCATGTCGCGCCGTCCGACCCCCTCGAAGAGATCCTGGCCGCGATCTGGGCCGAGGTGCTGAAGCTGGACCGCGTCGGGGTCCGCGACGACTTCTTCGCGTTGGGCGGGCATTCTCTGCTGGCCACCCAGATGGTCTCCCGGATCCGTGGAGTGCTCGGGAACGACCTGCCGCTGCGGACGCTCTTCGAGGCGCCGACCATCGCGCAGCTGGCGCGGGCGGTCCGGGAGGGCCGAACCGGCCCGCTGGCTCCACCGATTGTCCCTGTGCCGCGGCCCCAGACTCCGATCCAACCGGAGCTGCCGCTCTCCTTCGCGCAGCAGCGACTCTGGCTGCTCGATCAGCTGGAGCCAGGCACCGCGGTGTACAACATCCCTTCGGCGGTGCGCCTGAGCGGCGACGTAGCGCCCGCCTTGCTGGTCCGGGTCTTCGCCGAGGTGTTGCGGCGGCATGAGGCGCTGCGCACCACCTTCGCAAGGCGCGATGGTGGGCCGGTGCAGATCATCGCTCTCCCCGGGGTGGCGGCTGCGCGGCTGCAGCTCCCCCTGGTCGACCTGGCAGGCCTGCCGGAGGCGGAGCGGGAAGCGGAAGCGAGCGCGATCGCCCGCCAGGAGGCCGGGCGCTCATTCGATCTGGAGCACGGTCCACTGCTGCGCCTGCTCCTGGTACGCCTGGGAGGGCGGGACCACCTCCTGCTTCTCACCCTGCACCATATCGTCTCGGACGGCTGGTCCGCCGCAATCCTGATCCGGGAAGTCGCGGCCGTGTACCAGGCGTTCTCCCGTAAGCAGGTATCCCCCCTGCCGGAGCTGCCGGTCCAATACGCGGATTTCGCGTGCTGGCAGCGCGCCTGGCTGCAGGGCGAGGTTCTGGAGCGGCAGATCGCGTACTGGCGTGACCACCTGGAGGGAGCTCCCCGGGTCCTCGCGCTCCCGACAGACCTCCCGCGCCCCGCGGCGAGCACCGTGCGCGGCGCCCACCAGATGCTGGAGGTTCCGGTCGACCTGTACGCGGCGCTGCGCGCCCTGTCCCGGCGCGAGGGCGTGACGCTGTTCATGACGCTCCTGGCCGCTTTCGAGATCCTGCTGTCGCACCTGGCCGGTCAGACGGACTTCATCGTGGGAGCCAACATCGCCAATCGCAACCGTGCCGAAGTGGAGGACCTGATCGGATTTTTCGTCAACCTGCTGCCGCTGCGCGCCGACTTGACGGGCGATCCCGGGTTTCGCGACGTGCTCGCGCGCGTCCGCGAGGCGGCGCTCGGCGCCTATGCGCACCAGGACGCCCCGTTCGAGCTCGTGGTCCAGGAGCTGAAGCTCGAGCGCGAGCTCGGCCGCATCCCTCTGGTGCAGGTGGTGTTCACGTTCCAGACGGCCTCGCCCGGTCTTCCGGAGCTGCCGGGTCTGGCGCTCTCCGGGTTCGACGCGGGCAGCGAGTCCGTGCCGTTCGATCTTTCCCTGGCCGCCTCGGATCTCGGCGACCGGCTGAGCTGCAACCTGCAGTACAGGACCGATCTCTTCTACGCACCCACCATCGCGCAGCTGCTGCGGTGCTTCGACATCTGTCTGAGAACGGCCGTAGAGGAGCCGGAGGTCCGGCTGACCGCCCTCGCCGCGCTCTTCGCGGAAGAGAGCGCGCGGCAGGACCGGGAAGCGAAAGAAAAGCTCAACAGGCTCCGCCTCGACCGGTCGCGTCCGGCGCGGCCGAAACCTGTCCGGGCGCAGGCCGTCGCAGGGGAAGGCTGAGGAGTATGGTCCTCGAAGGTTTCCGGATTTCACCCCAGCAGGACCGGATCTGGTCGCTCGACCGAGGTGCCCGTCACCGCATCTGCGGCAACCGCTGCGCCATCAGGATCCAGGGCGAGCTCGACCGGGCGGCCTTGACCGTGGCTTGGCGGAGCCTCGTGGAGCGGCACGAGATCCTCCGCATCCAGCTCCATCCCCTGCCCGGGCTGACGCAGCCGGTCCAGGCGGCGACCGGCGGCGACGCGCGATGGCTGCCGGACCGCGATTTCACCGGTCTTGGGCCGGAGCCTATCGCGGAGCTCCTGGACGAGCTCGGCCGTGAGCCCTTCGCCGACGACCGGGGGCCCTCGGCCGTCCTCTCGCTCCTGTGCCTGGGTGAACGAGAGCACGTGCTGCTGCTGGCCCTCCCCGCATTCCAGTCCGACGCTGTCGGCCTGCGCAACGTCGTCCGCGACCTGGCGCTCTGCTACGCCGCGGTGGTGGAGGGGCGTCCTCTCGAAGACGAGCCGCTTCCGTACACCGGGGCGGCGGACTGGCTCCTGGAGCTGCTCCAGTCGGAGGAGGCGGAGGCCGGCAAGAAGCGCTGGAGCCGGATCGACCTGTCTCCCATGGCCGAGCTGCGCCTGCCGCGCGAGGCGAGGCCGGCCGCTGATGCAGATCCGGCCGCCGCGATCGGCACCGTCGCGCTGGAGCTGGGGCACGGCCGCCTGGCCCGTCTCGACGAGCTGGCCGACCGGTTGCGGGTCGCTCCCGAGACCTTCCTGCTCGCCTGCTGGCAGGCGTTCCTGGCCCGCTCGACCCGGCAGGGGCGGGGCCTCGTCGGCGTAGCCTTCACCGGGCGGACCGACGAGGAGCTCGAGGTGGCCCTCGGGCCTTTCGCACGGGTCCTGCCGGTCCCGTGGGGCATCGAGCCCGAGACCCCGCTCTCCGTGGTCGTGCAGGCCCTCGAGACGGAGCTGGACGAGGCGCGCCAATGGCAGGAGTGTTTCACCTGGAAGCCGCTCGAGAGGGCGATCGAGAAGCTCGGCGTCGAGCCTTTCTTTCCCTACGCCTTCGAGGCCGTGAGCCTGGCCGATCGCTTCCCCGCGGCGGGCGTCACGTTCTCGGTGGAACGTGTCTACAGCTGCACCGACCGCTTCGCCCTCCGCCTGTTCGCCGTGCGCCGGCCGGAGGGGCTGCGGCTGGAGATCCAGCACGACCGGACCCGCTGCGCGCCGGCCGAGGCCGGTCGTTGGGCCGACCGCTTCGCGACGTTCCTGGACGGCGCGCTCGCCACACCCGAGGCCGCGGTCGACGATCTGGAGATGGTCAGTGCTGCCGAGCGCGAGCACCTGCTCCGGGACTACAACCGGACCGCCGCCGGGCTGCCTCTCGACAGGTGCCTGCACGAGCACTTCGAGGCCCAGGCGGAGCGGTCTCCGGCTGAAGTGGCGGTCGAGCACGAAGGGGTGGAGCTCAGCTATGCCGAGCTCAATGCCCGGGCCAACCAGCTCGCCCACTACCTGCGCGATATCGGAACCGGTCCCGAGAGCCTCGTGGGCATCTGCCTTGACCGCTCGATCAAAATGGTCGTCGCCCTGCTCGGCGTGCTCAAGGCCGGTGCCGCCTGGCTGCCGCTCGATCCCGGCTATCCCGCGGACCGTCTGACGTTCATGCTGGAGGATGCGCGGTCACGCGCTCTGCTGACGCTGTCTGGAACCCGGGACGACATCGCAGCCAGGGCGGACCGCGTGCTCGTCCTCGATCGGATGGAGGAAGAGCTGGCACGGCACCCGCGCCACAACCCCGCGACGTGGACGGGCTCCGATGCGCTCGCCTACATGATCTACACGTCGGGTTCCACGGGACATCCCAAAGGCGTGATGGTCCGACACCGTTCGATCGCCAACCGGTTGCTCTGGATGCTGGACCTCTTCCCGCTCGCCGCGGACGACCGGGTCCTGTTCAAGACCCCCTTCAGCTTCGACGCGTCGATCTGGGAGATCTTCGTTCCCCTCTTCGCGGGAGCCCGGCTCGTGGTGGCCCGCCCGGGCGGCCATCAGGATCCGTCGTATCTGGTGCGGACCGTCATCGACCGCGAGATCACGGTCCTGCAGCTCGTCCCATCGCTCCTGCGCATGGTCCTGGACGAGCCTGGCTTCCCGGCGTGCCGGAGCCTGCGCCGCCTGTTCAGCGGCGGCGAGGCCCTGACGGGCGACCTGGTAGAGCGCTTCTACGCGTCGGGCCTGACCGCTGGTCTCCACAATCTCTACGGCCCCACGGAGGTGGCGATCGACGCCACGTGCTGGAGCTGCCGCCGCGACGATGCGCGGGGGGCCGTACCGATCGGACACCCCATCGCCAACGCCGAGGTCTATCTGCTCGATGCCGCCGGGCGGGTCGTGCCCGAGGGGATGAGCGGCGAGCTGCACGTCGGAGGCGTCGGCCCGGCGCGCGGGTATCACCGCCGGCCGGAGCTGACGGCCGAGCGGTTCCTCCCCGATGCCTGCTCGGGCCGAAGTGGAGACCGCCTCTACAAGACCGGGGATCTCGCACGCTATCGCGAAGATGGCAGCCTGGAGTTCCTGGGGCGGATCGACCAGCAGGTGAAGGTGCGTGGCTTTCGCATCGAGCTGGGTGAGATCGAAGCCCGGCTCCGGAGCCATCCGCGCGTCCACCAGAGCGTGGTGGTAGCCCGCCGTGACGAGCAGGGCAGAGATCGCCTGGTCGCGTACGTGGTGCCGCGGCACCGCGCGGCGGTGGAGCCGGGAACTCCGCTCTACCGCCTGCCGAACGGCATCGAGATCACCCATCTCAACAAGAGTGAGACCGACGAGATCTTCACCGAGATCTTCGCGGAGAGGTCCTACCTGCGTAGAGGCCTGACGCTCCGCGACGGCGACGTCGTCTTCGACGTGGGCGCCAACATCGGTCTATTCAGCCTGTTCGTGCACGCGACCGTGCGCGACGCCCGGGTGCTGGCCTTCGAGCCGAGCCCGCCGACGTTCGAGAAGCTCCGCGCCAACGTCGAGATGTACGGTCTCGCCGTCGAGCCCTTCGACTGCGGCCTGTCGGACACCGAGCGGGACGTGGAGCTCACGTTCTACCCACAGGCCTCGGCGCGGTCTGGCGTCTATGCCGATGCCGCCGAGGAAGCGCGGGTAACCCGCAGCTTCATGGCCAATCAGGAGGGGCGGCTGCTCGAGCATGCCGACGCTCTGATCGCGGGGCGGTTCGAGGGACAGATCTTCACCCGGCCGATGCGCCGCCTCTCCGATGTCCTCCACGAGCGCGGCATCGAACGCATCGACTACTTGAAGATCGACGTGGAGAAGAGCGAGCTGGACGTCCTTTCCGGCATCGACGCGGAGGATTGGTCCAGGATCCGGCAGATCGCCCTGGAGGTCCACGACACCGAGGGGCGCCTCGCCCGGATCGTAGCGCTGCTGGAGGAGAAGGGGTTCGAGGTCGCGGTGGAGCAGCCCGGCCTCCTCGAGAACACCGGTCTTTACAACCTGTACGCTGTCCACCCGTCACGGCGCGAGGAAGAGCCAGCGCCCCGGACAGAGGACGAGGCGCCGAGCTGGACCGAGGAGCTGACGCCCGACCGGCTGCGCTCCTTCCTCGGCGAGAGGCTTCCGGAGCACATGGTTCCTTCCGTGTTCGTCCTGGTCGACAGCCTGCCGCTGTCGCCCAATGGCAAGGTCGATCACAAGGCCCTGGCGGAGAGGCCGCTGCCGCAGCGCGAGGGGGAGAGGCCGGGCGTGCCGCGGATCGCGCCGGCCAGCGATGCCGAGCGGGTGCTCGCCGAGATCTGGCGGGAGCTCCTCCAGGTCGACGAGGTCTCGACCGCCGACAACTTCTTCGAGCTGGGCGGCGACTCGATCCTGTGCATCCAGATCGTCTCCCGCGCCCGGCGCGCGGGCCTCTGGTTTTCCCCGCGGGATCTGTTCCAGAACCAGACCATCGCCAAGCTGGCCCTGGTGGCACAGACGGCCCCGGGACCGGCCGCTGGTGAGTTGGAAGGGGGCGAAATCCCCCTGACTCCGAGTCAACGGTCGTTTTTCGAGCGCAGCCCGGAGGATCTTCACCATTACAACCAGGCCCTGGTGCTCGCTCTTCGGGAGAAGATCGACACGGGTCTCCTGGAGAGGGCGCTGGCCGCGGTGGTGGCCCACCATACGGCTCTGCGCCTGCGCTATATCCGCCAGGAAGGGAGCGGGTGGAGCCAGGCGCCGGCGGACACGATCGTTCCCCTGCAGCGGATGGATCTGTCCTCGCTGCCGGCAGAACGGCGGGCCGCTGCCCTCGAAGCTGTGGCCGCGCAGCTGCAGGCGAGCCTCGACATCGAGCGGGGGCCGCTGCTGCGGGCTGCGCTCTTCGAGCTGGGCGAGGGGGGGCAGCGGCTGTTCCTGGCCGCGCACCACCTGATCGTGGACGGTGTCTCCTGGCGCATCCTGCTCGACGACCTGGGGACCGCCTGCCGCGCCGCGGCCGAGGGGGCCGACATTGTTCTGCCTCCGGTGATTACATCGCTGCGCCAGTGGGGGGAGCGGCTGGCCGAGTACGCGCGCTCGACGGCGGGAGCCGCAGAGCTGGCGTACTGGTTGGCACTGGATGAGAGGCAGACGCGCCCCCTGCCGGTCGACCGCGAGAGCGGGCGCGACACCATGGTCTCCGCGCGCCACCTGGTGGCGGAGCTGAGCGAGGAGGAGACCCGGGAGCTCCTGCGGGACGTGCCAGCGGTCTACCGCACGCGGGTCAACGACGTCCTGCTGACCGCCCTGGCCGAGGCCTTCACTACCTGGACAGGCGCGCCGCGCCTGCTCGTGGACCTGGAAGGGCACGGCCGCGAAGATCTGTTCGACGGCGTCGATCTGTCGCGCACGGTGGGCTGGCTGACCGCCGTCCATCCGGTCTTGCTGAAGCTGGATCCGCAGGAGACTGATCCGGGCGAACGGCTGAAGTCGATCAAGGAGCAGCTCCGTGCGGCGCCGCGGGGGGGCCTGGGCTATGGGGTCCTGCGCGCCCTGGGAGAGGGAGGGATGGCCGAGCGTCTGCGCGCTCGACCGGCGGCGCAGGTGATCTTCAACTACCTGGGGCAGCTCGACCGGGGCCTGCCGGCGTCCTCGCTGTTTGCTCCGGCTTCCGAGCCCGCGGGCCCGTCGCAGAGCCGGCGTCAGGAGCGCCCATGGCTGCTGGAGATCAACGGTGGAGTGGCGGGCGGACGTCTGCGGCTGATCTGGGCCTACAGCGAAAACCGGCACGAGGCCCACACCATCCAGGGAGTGATCGACCGCTTCCTTGGCGCGCTGCGTGCGCTCATCGCGCACTGCCGCACCGCCGAGGCGGGCTTCACTCCGTCGGATTTTCCGGAGGCGCGGGTAAGCCGGGAGGATCTGGACCGTCTCCTGGCCCGGCTCGGCGGCCGGCAGCGGGACATCGAGACCCTCTGCGAGCTATCACCCATGCAGCAGGCTCTGCTGTTTCACAGCCTGTACTCGCTGGGCTCCGGCGTCTACATGATGCAGATCAGCCTGCGATTGTCCGGGCGGCTCGACGTCGCCGCCTTCCTGCGCTCCTGGCAGCGGGCGATCGAGCGCCATGGCCTGCTGCGCACCGGCTTCAGCTGGGAGAAGCTGGAGAAGCCGCTTCAGGTGGTCTACCAGCACGTCGACCTGCCGGTCGAGCGCGCGTCATGGGGCGGCCTGGACGCGGCGGAGCAGAGAGCGCGGCTGGCGGCGTACCTCGACGAGGACCGGGAGCGCGGGTTCAATCTGACGGCGGCGCCGCTGATGCGCCTGGCGTTGTTCGACCTGGGGCTGCAGGAGCACCAGCTCGTCTGGACGCAGCACCATCTCGTGAGCGACGGGTGGTCGCAGGGGCTGCTCCTGGGGGAGCTGTTCACCTGCTATGGCGCCTTTGTGGAGGGGCGCGAGCCGTCGCTCCGCCCGGCGGGGTCCTTCTGGGACTACATCGCGTGGCTGCAACGGCAGGATCTGGCAGAGGCGGAAGCCTTCTGGCGCCGGCGGCTCGCCGGCTTCGAGGCTCCCACCCTGTTGGCGGGGGGTGATGGAAGGGGCGCGGCCCGGTTGGACCTTCGCGACCCGCGCCAGCGGCTGGCTCAGGTACCCGCGGAGACCATGGCGGCCCTGCGCGAGCTGGCGCGGCAGAATCATCTCACGCTGAACACGCTGGTGCAGGGGGCCTGGTCGTTGCTCCTGGCTCAGGCCACAGGGGAAGACGAGGTGGTCTTCGGCAACACGGTGGCGGGCCGCCCACCGGAGATGCCCGGTGCCGAAGCGATCTTCGGCGTGTTCATCAACACGTTGCCGGTGCGGGTGGCGGTCGATCCGGGTCTGCAGCTGCTGCCGTGGCTGGCCGCTCTGCAGGAGGGCCAGGCCGAGGCGCAGCGCTACGAATTCGCGCCGCTCTCCCAGGTCCAGTCGTGGAGCGATCTGCCGCCGGGCGTGGCGCTGTTCGATCACATCCTGGTTTCCGAGAGCTACCCGCTGGACGGGGCTGTGGCCGAAGGCCTGCCCGGGCTGACGATCTCCGAGGTGTCGACCAGCGAGCTGACCCATTACCCCTTGAGCCTGGCTTTCCTCCCGGGTCCCGAGCTGCTGCTGGACATGACCTGGGACGGCAGCCGTTTCGATACGACCACCGTGGTCCGTCTGCTGGAGCGCCTGCAAGGGCTGCTGCGGGCGTTCGCGGAAGATCCGCGGCGCCGGCTGGGCGAGCTGCCGTTGTTGCTTCCGGAGGAGCGCCACCAGCTCGTGTACGAGTGGAACGAGAGTGTGGCGCCGCCGGCGCGGTGTGTCTCGTTCCTGGCCCTCTTCGAGCGCCAGGTGGATCGCGCTCCGGACGCTCCGGCGCTCTCCCACGCGGATGGGACTCGCTTGACCTATGGGGAGCTCGACCGCCGGGCCAACCGGCTGGCGAACCGCCTGCGGCGGCTCGGAGCGGCAATGGACGTGCGGGTGGCGGTGCTGGCCGAGCGCTCCCCGGAGCTCATCGTGTCCCTGCTTGGCATTCTCAAGGCCGGAGCCGCCTACGTCCCGCTCGACCCGGGCTATCCTCCGGAGCGTCTGGCTTTCATGCTGGAGGACTCGGGCGCGGCCATCCTGCTCACCGGGAAGCGGTGGATGGACCGCCTCCCGGCGGGCACGCCGGTGCCTTGCTTCCTCGACGAGGGGCTGGAGGGCGAGAGCGTCGAGCGGCCGCAGCGCGAGCCCGATCCCCGCCAGACCGCCTATGTGCTGTACACCTCGGGCTCCACCGGACGGCCCAAGGGGGTCATGGTTTCCCATGGGGCGCTGGCCCGCTTCGCCGAGCTGGTGAAGCCGCTCTATGAGATCCGGCCCGGGGACCGGGTCCTGCAGTTCTGCTCCATCAGCTTCGACATCAGCCTGGACGAGATCGTCTCCTCCCTGAGCCATGGAGCGGAGCTGGTGCTGCGGACGGACGCCATGTTGGAGTCGGTGGCCGTTTTCCTGGAGACCTGCCGGCAGCAGGCGGTGACCGTGCTCGAGCTGCCTACGGCGTACTGGCACGAGGTCATTGCCAGGCTCGACACGGACGGCCTCTCGCTCCCTTCCTGTCTGCGCCTGGTCGTCATCGGCGGAGAGCGGGCTCTGCACCATCGAGTCGTGGCCTGGCGCCGCCACGCACCGGAGCAAACCCGGCTGCTCAACTCCTACGGAGTGACCGAGGCGACGATCAGCTCGACCTGGGCCGACCTCGCCGTCCCGTCCGCTGCCGAGGTGCGGGGCGAGGTCTCCGTCGGCCGCCCCTTCCCGGATGTGGATCTCTATCTCCTGGATCGGAAAGGGGAGCCGGTCCCGATCGACGTTGCCGGCGAGCTGCACATCGGCGGCAGCCTCCTGGCCCGCGGCTACCTGAACCGGCCCGATCTCACCGCCGAGCGCTTTGTGCCGCATCCGTTCTCGCCCGCGCCTGGCGCCCGCCTCTATCGCACCGGCGACTTGGCCCGGGTACATCCGGACGGCGCGCTGGAGCTCGTCGGGCGCGGCGACCGGCAGGTCAAGTTGCGCGGCTACCGCATCGAGGTCGAGGAGATCGAGGCCCGGCTCCTCCAGCACCCGGAGGTGGAGTCCGCGCTTGTGGCCGTTCGCGAGGATTCTCTCGGCGACAAGCAACTCGTCGGCTATCTGGTGCTCCGCCACGAGCAGGGTCTGGATCTTTCCAGGCTGCCGATCTGGCTCCGCGAGACTCTGCCCGACTACATGGTGCCCTCGGCCTTCGTGGTGCTGGAGGCGCTGCCGTTGACGCCCAACGGCAAGGTGGATCGCGAGGCGCTGCCGGCCCCGGAGCGGGCGCCGTTCGTGCCGGACGGCATGGCCGCGCCGTCGGATCCGGTGGAAGAGCTGCTCGCAGGGATCTGGGCCGAGGTGCTGGGGCTCGGCCGGGTGGGCGTCCACGACGACTTCTTCGCCCTGGGCGGGCATTCGCTGCTGGCTACGCAGGTGATGTCGCGCCTGCGGAACGTGCTCGGGGTGGAGCTGCCGTTGCGGCGGCTGTTCGAGTCGCCCACGGTCGCCGCGCTGGCCCGCGATGTCAGGGAGGCCAGGCAGGAGGATCCGGCGGCCCCGCCGATCGTGCCGGTACCGCGCGACCGGGATCTGCCCCTCTCCTTTGCCCAGCAGCGGCTCTGGCTCATCGATCAGCTCGATCCGGGCAGCCCGGTCTACAACCTGCCGATGGCCCTGCGGCTCAGCGGAGAGCTGATCCCCTCCCTCCTGGAGCGGCTGTTCGCCGAGATCGTCCGGCGGCATGAGGCGCTGCGCACCACGTTCGAGGTCCGGGCGGGGGAGCCCGTGCAGGTGATCGCCCCGCCCGGCGATCCGGCGCTGTGGCCGGGGATGCCGGTCGTGGACCTGTCGCATCTGCCGGGAGCGGAGCGGGAGACCGAAGCGCTCACCCTCGCCCGGGCCGAGGCCCGCCGTCCGTTCGACCTGTGGCGCGGGCCCTTGCTCCGCTTTGCCCTGCTGCGCCTCGCCGGGAGCGAGCACGTCCTTTTGATGACGATGCACCACATCGTCTCCGACGGCTGGTCCATGGGCGTGCTGGTGCGGGAGGTCGCGGCGCTGCACGCGGCGTTCTCCGAGGGGCTGCCGTCCCCGCTGCCGGGGCTCGCGGTGCAGTACGCCGATTACGCGGTCTGGCAGCGGGGATGGCTCCGGGGCGCCACGCTGGACGATCAGATCGATCATTGGAAGCGGCGTCTCGCCGGGGCTCCGCGCTTGCTGGAGCTTCCGACCGACCGGCCGCGCCCGGCGGTGCAGACCGCCCGGGGCGCGCTGCAGCCCGTGGCTCTGTCCTCCGCGCTGTCGGAAAGAGTCCGGGAGCTGTGCCGCCGCGAAGGGGTCACTCCCTTCAT
>DATFPH010000002.1:0-6987 GCA_035264905.1 Thermoanaerobaculia bacterium | reverse complement strand
GATCCCCAAGGGGATCGAGGCGTGGGAGCTGGGGAACGAGGCAAGTACGCTGGGGAACGAGGCATTGCACCTCTCCCGCGCGGCGGGGGATCGCAGGCATGGCCAACGCTTGGAGCACGGGCGCCTGTTGCCCGCGAGGCTCGGACACTGCCCCGTCGCCGGCCAGCGCAACCTACTCTCTGCTCGTCGAGGTCAGGACATAGAATTCGTGCAGCTTGGCTTGGAGGAGCTTCTTGTCTGGAAGGCAGGTGTGATACTCGGCGACCAGGGCCGGCGACAGGGAGCGGCTGAGGGCATACTCGACGACCTCGCTGTCTTTGCTGGCGCAGAGCAGGACCCCAATGGATGGGCCTTCGTGTGGCTTGCGTACGTCGCGGTCGAGGGCCTCCAGATAGAACTCCAGCTTGCCGAGGTGGTGTGTCCATGGTAATTGTGCCAGCAGCGCTGGCACAATTTCGGCCTTCCCATATGCATCGAAGAACTGCCGCATGCGAAACAGATTTCGTCGGGTAAAGCCTCTCAGGTTCGGCTGAGATCGTTGGATGTAGCTCGCCAGATCAGCCACCACGCCTTCACCCCAGGCCGCGCTTTCGAGCTTGCGCGCGATGTATTCGCCTACCCGCCAGTAGAGGTCAATCAGTGCGGTGTTGACTGCCGCCAAGGTCCGCCCGCGGGTGGCCTGGATCATCTCTACGACTTCGGCAAAAGCATGTTCCTCGGGCGCCGCAGGGAGAACGGCAGTCCCTGGGAGGCGTTTGGCGCGAGCTTTTTTGATGTTTTTCTGCACCGCAGATCTCCTGAATGGGGACCGCGGCATTCTACAGTATCGTCGGCCGATTCCGAGAGGTGCTGCGCAGCTCGATCGACGCGGCGATGGCGAGGGCAAAATCGACAAGCCCCGTTTTCCTTCCTGCTCTACCGGCGCGGCCGGAAACCTCCGCTCCGGATACTCCCGCCAGCCACCCCCCCGGTTCTACGCGGCTGGAATGTGCGACATTGAAGCATCGGTATAGATTTTGCACAAATCCACAGTGCCTTTCCCCGACGGAAAGACGTGCCCACGACAGCCGCGAGCTGATGGACGAGCCTTCACGGAGCCATGGCGGACGGCTCCACGTCGTCTGCCGCAAAGGAGGAGCCTCATGGCAGCACCTCTCCGGCGTCTCTTCCTTGTGTTTTTTGCCGCCCTTGCCCTGTCTCAGAGCGCCCAGGCGCAGTCGTGCGCCCGCACGATCACCGCCGAGGTCGTCGCCTTCGATCAGGTGTTCTTCTGGAATCGTCTCGGCGCGGTGCAGCCCCAGGGCATGATGTTCGCCCTGCAGCGCGACGTGGTGGCGATCGAAGGCTCCACGCCGGGGCCGGGCAACGCCCAGCTGCGCCCCGACAAGCGTCCGCGGCCGATCGTTCTGCGGATGAACGTGGGCGACTGCCTGCGCATCACCTTCAAGAACTGGCTCGATGACCAACGGCGCGATCAGAACCAGTCGAATACCCGGAAGGCCTCCATCCACATCGTGGGGATGCAGTGGGCCGTCTGGGAGCTCGACGACGGCACCTACGCGGGCAGGAACGACAACAGCGTGATCAACGTCGGGGGGACCGCCACCTACACCCTTTATGGCGAGCGCGAGGGCGAGCACGTGCTCTACAGCGCCGGCGCACTGGCGGGCGGCGAAGGGGATGGCGGCCACGTCAATGCGGGCCTGTTCGGCGCGGTCATCGTCGAGCCCCAGGGGGCGCGCTGGTACCGCAGCCAGGTGACCCGCCAGGAGCTCGACTGGGCGACGACCGGCACGACGGCGTATGGTCAGCCGATCATCAACTACGAGGCCACCTACCCGAGCCCCCATCCGCGGGCCGGCCAGCCGATCCTCAACATGTTGAGCGGCACCGGGATCGTGCACACCGACCTGACGGCGATCATCGCCGGCTCGTCCCCCGGCGGGACCACGACGCCGAAAACCGCCGGCTGGTTCCCGGCCGGCACGTTCCCGCTCAACAAATACACCTATCCCCAGCGCGAGCAACCGTTCCGCGAATTCACCATCCTCTATCACGACGAGATCGGCGCCGTGCAGGCCTTCAAGGAGTTCGAGCAGAACTATTGGGAGCACACGCTGCACAGCGGCCGCGACGGATTCGCGATCAATTACGGCGCGGCGGGGATCGGCGCGGAGGTCCTCGCCAACCGCTTCGGCCTGGGGCCGATGGGAAACTGCGTGGAGTGCAAATTCGAAGAATTCTTCCTGAGCTCCTGGGTCGTGGGCGATCCCGCCATGATCCTGGACACGCCGGCCGTCCTGCCCTGCCAGAATGCCAGCCCCCCCTGCCTGGCAGACCCCAACCCGGTGATCGCCAAGGCAATCTTCCCGTCCGACCCGTCGAACGTCTACCACGGCTATCTGCACGACCACACCCGGTTCCGGGTGCTCCACGCCGGCACCAAGGAGCACCACATCCACCACCTGCACGCGCACCAGTGGCTGTTCACGGCCGACAGCGACAAGTCGACTTATCTGGACAGCCAGGCCATCGGCCCCGGCGCTTCGTTCACCGCGGAGATCGCCTATGAAGGGGCCGGCAATCTCAACCTGACCCCAGGCGATGCGATCTTCCATTGCCATTTCTACCCGCACTTCGCCCAGGGGATGTGGTCGCTCTGGCGGGTCCACGACGTCTTCGAGCGGGGAACGATCCTCGACGCGGACGGCCGTCCGCAAACCGGGGCGAACCGCGCTCTGCCGGATGGCGTGATCGCGCGCGGCACGCCGATCCCTGCCGTCGTCCCCCTGCCCGGCAAGCCCATGGCCCCGATGCCGGGCGCTACGGTCCAGATCGTCGGAGGGCAGGCGGTGGTCAGCGGCACCGGCAACCCGGGCTTCCCGTTCTACGTCCCGGCCAAGGCGGGGCACCGGCCGCCCAAGCCGCCGCTCGACACGATCGATGACGGCGGCCTGCCGCGGCACCGCATCAACTCGGGCGAGGCGCTGGTCGAGACGACCCGCTTCAGCTTCCGCAAGGAGCTGCAGAAAATCGTGGCCGAGCAGCTCGCGGACGACGGCACGACGATCGAGAAGCAGGCCATGACCTTCCATGAGACGGCCGCCCACAACAGTTGCGAGCCGAACGGCGTCTGCAGCCTGCAAACGCTCTTTGTCACCAATGGCCTGCCGCGGGTGCAGGGCGCGCCTTACGCCGATCCCTGCCGCAACGCCGAAGGCCAGGCCGCGGGTGTTCCCCGGACGATCAAAGCGGCCGACATCCAGAACGACGTCAAGCTCAACAAGGCCGGCTGGCACTTCGGGCAGCAACGCTTCAGCGCCCTCTGGGAGGACGTGGACGACTACCTCGCCTGGAACAACGCGCCGCAGCGCGCCCCGGAGCCGCTGTTCTTCCGCGCCAACAGCAAGACCTGCATCACCTTCTGGTTGACCAACCTGGTGCCCAAGGAGTACCAGCAGGACGACTTCCAGGTGCGCACCCCGACCGACGTGCTCGGCCAGCACATCCACCTGGTCAAGTTCGACGTCACGGCGTCCGACGGCGCGGCCAACGGATTCAATTACGAGGACGGCTCGTTCAGCCCCGGCGACGTGCGCGAGCGGATCAAGGCCATCCGCAAGCAGAACGGCTGCTCCGAGCCCACCGATCCGCGGGACGGCACCTTCACCTGTCCGAAAGCCAGGACCCATCCCTTCTTCGGCGCAGGGCCCGACGTGGACGGCGAGCCCGGACCGGACTGGATCGGCGCGCAGACCACGGCGCAGCGTTGGTACGCCGATCCGCTGCTCGACAACAACGCCTTCGACCGCACCTTGCGCACCGTCTTCACCCACGACCACTTCAGCCCCTCGACCCACCAGCAGGCGGGGCTCTACGCCGGTCTCGTGGTCGAGCCCGAGAATTCGACCTGGGCCCACAACGAGACCGGAGATCCGCTCGGCCCCGTCGGCAGCCGGCACGACGGCGGACCGACCACCTGGCAGGCGATCATCGATCCGCCGCAGGAGCCCTCCTACCGCGAGTTCCTGCTCGAGTTCGCCGACTTCCAGCTCGCCTATACAGGCAACGAAGCGATCAATCCGCCGGGCCGCAAGGAGGTCGGCCTCCCCGATCTGCTGATGCCGCCCGTGGACGAGTGCCCGGGCAGCACCCCCGAGCAGCCCCTGGCGCCGCCCTGCCCCGAGCTGATCTCGGCCGACGACCCCGGCACCATGTCGGTCAACTATCGCAACGAGCCGATCGCTCTGCGGGTGCGCAGCACCTTGAGCAACTCGCAGGCCTCAGGGCAGAAGGGCGACCTCTCGTTCGCCTTCGCCTCGATCCAGCGCCAGGACACGCGGCTCAACAGCCGGCCGGCCTTCTATCCGCCGCTGACCAACGACGTGAAGCCTTATGACCCGTTCACACCGCTGCTGCGCGCCTACGAGAACGATCGGGTGCAGATCCGTATCCTGGTGGGTGCGCACGAGGAAGGGCACAACTTCAGCGTGCATGGGATCAAATGGCTGTTCGAGCCGTCCGAGCCGGATTCGGGCTACAAGAACAGCCAGATGATGGGCATCTCCGAGCATTTCGAGTTCATCGTGCCCCAGCTCGTCAAGAATCCGATGGGCAGCTCGGTCGACCGCCTGTGGTCGGCGGGCTCCGCGACGGACGACTATTGGAATGGCATCTGGGGCCTGCTGCGCGCCTACACCGGCCTGCGCAACGATCTCAAGGCCCTTCCCGAGAACCCCAACGGCCGCTCCAACATCGATCCGAGCGCGGTGGGGGCCTGGGACTTCTCCTGCCCGAAGGACACGCCGGTCCGTGCGTTCGACGTCACCGCGGTGGCGGCGCGCAACGCCCTTCCCGGGGGACGGCTGTATTACAACCAGCGCACCGACGGCGCCTTCGGCCCGCTCTTCGATCAGACGGGAATCCTCTATTTCCGCAGCGAGGATCTGGAGAGGGACGCCTCCAACGTGCTCCGCCTCAAGGCCGGGCGCCCCATCGAGCCGCTCATCCTGCGCGCCCGCGCCGGCGAGTGCATCCAGCTCACTTTGCGCAACGAGGTGCCGTCCACGCCCTATGACTGGGAGGGCTACAACACGCTGCCGATGCTGGTGCCGGGATTCAACGCCAACGACATCAAACCTTCGGTGAACGTGGGGCTCCACCCCCAGCTCCTCTACTACGACGTCAGCCGCTCCGACGGCGCCAATGTCGGCAACAACAGCACGCAGACCGTGGCCCCAGGCGGCCCACCCCAGACCTATCACTGGTACGCCGGGGACGTGAAGATCAACGACGACGGCTCCGTCACGGCCACCCCGGTCGAATTCGGCGCCACCAACCTGATCTCCTCCGACCGCATCGAGCACGCCAGCAAGGGAGCCATCGGGGCCCTGATCATCGAGCCGGCGGGCGCCGTCATCAGCGAGCCCTCCACCACCACGCACGCGGTGGCGAATATCACCAACCCCAGCCCGCTCCCCAACCAGCAGGCAAGCTTCCGCGAATTCGTGGTCCTCTTCCAGAACGACGTCAACCTGCGGACCGATCAGGAGCTTCCGCACCTCTGCGATGACAACCCGATCGTTTTCCCTGGCGGCGCAGGTTGGCCGGTGGAGAACCTCGGCTGCATGGAGGATCCGGAAGACACCGGCCAGAAGGCGGTCAACTTCCGCACCGAGCCGCTGTGGAAGCGCATGCAACACGCTCCCGGGACGCAATTCGCGGACACCGACAACTTCGACGACTGGTGGGACGTGCTGTCCAACAGCACGGTGGGCGCCGAGCCGCAGACCCCCATCTTCAGCGCGGCGCCTGGAGAGCT
The DNA here is from genome assembly GCA_035264905.1 of Thermoanaerobaculia bacterium. Taxonomy (GTDB): domain Bacteria; phylum Acidobacteriota; class Thermoanaerobaculia; order Multivoradales; family UBA5704; genus UBA5704. The sequence goes on along the minus strand of DATFPH010000002.1, from coordinate 1,166 downwards.
GATCCGCTTCCGGGTGTTGCAGCCGGGCGGGCATGCCCGCAACATCGTCTTCGCCCTGCACGGCCACGCGTGGGACAAGGAGCCCTACATCCAGGATTCGACCCGCATCGGCCGCAACGGCTTCTCCTTCTGGGAGGGGGCCCGCACGGGCCACGGGCCGACGAACCACTTCGACGCCGTGATCCGCTTCGGCGCCGGCGGCAAGTTCTCGATCCGCGGCGACTACCTGTTCCGCGACCAGACCGGCACCGGCCTCGACAACGGCCTCTGGGGCCTCCTGAGGGTGGAATGAGCCGGCGGCTCACAACGATTGGCCTCTGGGCGGGACTCCTCGCGGGAACCCCGCTCCTGTTGCTTTCCCAGCCAGCGGAGAAAGCCGTCCGCCAGGGGATCGCGGTCGAGCTCTCCCTGCAGCGGGCCGACGGCCAGCCCGGCCCCGTCCGGGAGGGGGATTCCGCCCGCGTCAGCCTCGCGTTCAGCGACGCCGCCACCGGCACGCCGCTGGCCGGTGTCAAGCCGGGAGCCTGGCTGGACTTCCTCGGCTCCGGCCCGGACGCGGGCGCCGAATGCCGGCAGAAGGCCGAGTCCTTCCTCGGCGGCTCGCTCTTCGCCCGGCCGGAGCTCGACTTGAACGTCTACTACGTCCTGTCGCTCAACCAGGACGCCACGATCTCCGTCGTCGATCCGCTCTTCGGCTACGGCGGCAGCAAGCTGCTCGCCATGGTCTTCCTGGAGAGCCCAGGGGAGGACTGGGCGCTCACCCCGAGCGGCCATCGCCTGTTCGTCTCCCTGCCCGACGCGGGCCGCGTCGCCGTGATCGAGAGCGCGGACTGGAAGGTGGCGCTCGGGATCGACACCCCGCCGCGGCCGCGGCGGCTCGGCCTCCAGCCGGACGGGCAGTACCTGTGGGTCGCCTGGGACGGCGCCGATCCGCAGCTTCCCTCGGGAGTGTCGGTGATCGACGTTCGCTCGCTGCGGCCGGTGGCCCGCCTCGAGACCGGCCGGGGAGGGCACGACCTGGCCTTCAGCGACGACAGCCGCTTCGTCTTCGTCACCAACGAGGCCGACGCCACGGTGTCGGTGATCGACGTCGCGCAGCTCGCCAAGGTGCGCGACGTCCGGGTGGGCAGCCGGCCCGTCTCGATCGCCTGGTCGAGCCAAGCCCA
>DATFPH010000001.1:0-1673 GCA_035264905.1 Thermoanaerobaculia bacterium | reverse complement strand
CACGGACGCGAGGCCTTCTCCGACTAGTCTCGACGGTATACTCGGTCTCCATGCGCAGGGTCGAGAACATCAGGCTGGTGGCGTTCGGCGGCGGCACGGGGCTGCCGGTGCTGCTAAGGGGGTTGAGGGACAGAGTAGGCGACCTTACCGCTGTCGTTACGGTCACCGACGACGGAGGCTCGAGTGGACGGCTTCGCCAGGAGCTTGGCGTCGCTCCGCCTGGTGACGTGAGAAACTGTCTTATCGCGCTGGCGGGACGTCGCAGGCTGGCCGAGGTATTTGACTACCGCTTCGAGGCTCCGGGGGACCTGAACGACCACAGCGTGGGCAACATCATTATCGCGGCGCTCGCTGATATGGCCGGCGGTTTCAGTGAGGGTGTTGAGCAGGCGGCCCGTTTCTTGAGGATCAAAGGCCGCGTCTTACCCGCCGCCACGGAGAGCTTGACGCTCGTCGTCCGCTACGCTGATGGGACGCTGACGCGCGGGGAGTCGGTGGTACACAAGGTCGGAAAACAGGTCTCCGAAGTCTCCGTCGAGCCGGCAGGTATTCCTGCGCCCCGTGGGGTGATCGAGGCTATACAGTCCGCCGACGTGCTCGTGCTCTCCCCGGGGAGCCTGTTTACCAGCACGATCCCTGCCCTGCTCGGCGGCGGGGTGAGGGAGGCCTTGGCGGATTTCGGTGGCCCCGTCATCTACGCTGCGAACGCGATGACGCAGCAGGGGGAGACGGGCGACTTTACGGTCTCGGACCACGTGCGGGCGATAGCGGAGCACGTCGGACCCGTCGTTACGGACGTACTCGTCCATTCTGGAGACCTGCCACCCGACATCCTCGCCCGTTATGAGGCCGAAGAGGCCGCGCCGGTCGCCGTCGACAGGGAAGTCCTACGCGGGATGGGCCTGCGGGTGAGGGAGACTGATCTCCTTGCGAAGGAGAGCCGCGCTGGTGTGAGGCACGATCCCACCCTGCTGGCGAGGGAGGTGTGCGAGGCTGCCCTCGTTCGCCTCTGAGGTGCGTCGCCAGCTCGCCGCCGGCGCGGCGTCGAGCGCTGTAGGCCGCTCCGAGCTCGCCGGACTCGTCGACGCCTCCGGCAACTGGGACGAGGACGGCGTCACTATACGCACCCCGAATGCAGCGGTCGCCCGCTCCGTGGTGCGTCTGTGGCGCTCGGAGTTCGGGATGGAATCCAGGCTCTCACCGATCGACCCCGACCGCTTCGGCCGTACCCGCTACGCGGTGCGCACGGCGGGCAACGGGGCGATACAGGCGAACGAAGAGCTGAGGTTCGCCCGCACCGCACGCACGGCCGCGGAGCGGGCCGGCTATCTGCGGGGCGCGTTCCAGGGCGCCGGTTCGGTGAACCGGCCCGGCGGTCGTGGGGGTTACCACCTGGAGTTCGTACATCGCGAAGGAGAGTTCATCCGCCGCTGCGTGGATTTCTCCCGCGCGCCCTTGAAGATCGTACGCCGGCGCGGATGGTGGGTCGCCTACACCAAGAGCGCCGACGGCGTAACGACCGTCCTCGCCCAGATGGGCCTCAACGATGCGGTCCTCCAGTACGAGGCAAGGGCCGTTCTGGGCGAGGCCAAGGCCAACGCAAACCGCGTCACCAACTTCGATGCGGCCAACGCAGGACGCACCGCGACGGCCGCAGTCCGCCAGCAGAAAGC